>JAOPYG010000017.1 GCA_025964685.1 Actinoallomurus sp.
GTTATGCACACTTTGTGGCGACACCATCGGAGGAACCCCTATGGCCAAGATCGTTCTTGACCAGGTCGACAAGGCGTACGGGAACGACGTCAAGGCGGTGAACAACCTCAGCCTGGACATCGAGGACGGGGAGTTCATGGTGCTCGTCGGCCCGTCTGGCTGCGGAAAGTCGACCGCCCTGCGGATGATCGCCGGCCTGGAGGACATCACCGGCGGCGAGATCTCCATCGGCGACCGGGTCGTCAACGACCTCGCGCCGAAGGACCGCGACATCGCGATGGTCTTCCAGAACTACGCGCTCTACCCGCACATGACGGTCGAGCAGAACCTGGCGTTCGGCCTCCAGCTCCGCGGCACCTCCAAGGCCGAGATCAAGAAGCGCGTCGGCGACGCCGCCAAGATGCTGGGCCTGGAGCAGTTCCTCAAGCGCAAGCCCGCAGCCCTGTCCGGTGGCCAGCGGCAGCGTGTCGCGATGGGCCGCGCGATCGTCCGCGAGCCGCAGGCGTTCCTGATGGACGAGCCGCTGTCGAACCTGGACGCCAAGCTCCGCGTCTCGATGCGCGCCTCGCTCAACCAGCTGCACGAGCGCCTGGGCGTCACGACCGTCTACGTCACACACGACCAGGTCGAGGCCATGACCCTCGGCGACCGCGTCTGCGTGCTCCGCGAAGGCATTCTGCAGCAGGTCGACACCCCCACGAACCTGTTCGACAATCCGGTGAACCTGTTCGTCGCCGGCTTCATCGGCTCGCCCGCGATGAACTTCGTCAACGCCGAGCTCACCCGTGACGGCGGCAACGCCCGGGTCACCTTCGCCGGCTATGACCTGCCGGTGCCGGCCGAGGTGTTCACGAACAAGCCAGGTCTGGACGACTACGTCGGCCGCCCGCTGATCCTCGGCATCCGCCCCTCCGACTTCGAGGACTCCGGCCACAGCGGGCAGAACTGGCCCGTCATGGCGGTGAACGCCGACGTCACCGAGGAGCTCGGTAGCGAGATCAACGTCATCTTCGCGATCGACGCGCCGCCGGTGGAGCACAAGGACACCGCCGACCTCGCCAAGGACGAGGACGAGGACGACTCGGTGATCCCGCTGACCGACAACAAGGCCCTGTGGACAGCCCGCGTCAACGCCCGCTCGCGCGTACGCTCGGGACAGTCGCTGGAGCTGGCCGTCGACACCAGCCGCCTGCACTTCTTCGACCCCGAGAGCGGCCTGGCCATCGGCCACCCCGAGGCCGCCGCGATCGAGCCCGTCAGCGCCTGAACACCCACCGAAGGGCGGCCGTGAGGCCGCCCTTCGGCGTTCGCCGACGGATCAGGTCGACTCGCGCACGACCAGCGAGGGCGACAGGACCACCTGCCGGTGCTCGTGGTCACCAGAGGCGCCGGCCTCGGCCACGGCCAGCGCGGCGGCGGTCCACCCGAGCTCGTGCCGCGGCTGGCGTACGGTCGTCAGCGGCACCACCGACGTGCCGGCGAGCTCGATGTCGTCGTAGCCGATCACGGAGATCTCCCCGGGCACCTTGACGCCCGCGCGCAGCAGCTCGTTGACGAGTCCGATCGCCAGCAGGTCGTTGGCGCAGAAGACCCCGGTGGGCAGGGCGTCGACCTCCAGCAGCCGCTGGGCCGCCTCCTTGCCGGCGGTCGGCGTCATGTCGTTGCGCACGAGCGTGACCAGATCCTGTTCGGTCAGGCCGGCCCGGCGCGCGGCGGCCGTCGCGCCCGCGTAGCGGTCCTTGATGGGCTCTTGCAGCAGCGGGCCGGTGACGATGGCGAGCCGGCGATGGCGCCGCCCGAGCAGGTGGTCGATCGCGATCTCACCGCCCGCGACGTGGTCCACGCGGGTGGAGCAGACGCTGGAGTACGTGCGGCGGTCGAGCACAACGACGGACAGGCCACGGTCGTGGAGTTCGGCGATGCGTTCGGCGTCGAGGCCGACCGGTGTGATGATCACGCCGCTGACGCGCTGCTCCTCCAGGAAGTCCAGGCATCGGCGCTCTTTGGCGGCCGAGCCGTCGCTGGTGCACCAGACGGCGTCGAACCCGTCGGTGTTCATGGCCGCCTCGGCGCCGCGGGCGAGGTCGGTGAAGTAGGGGTTGGCCAGACTCTCCAGGACCACGCCGAAGGTGCGGCTGCGCCCCTGGCGGAGCTGCCGGGCGCTCTCGTTACGGACGAAACCGAGCTCGCCGATGGCCGCCCGTACGCGTTCACGGGTGGCTTCGGCCACGAGATTTGGCCGATTTAGGACATTCGAAACTGTCCCTACGGAGACACCTGCACGCATCGCCACATCACGGATGCTGATGGACGGCACGCCGTCTTTCCCTCCGCTTGCACGGTTTCCGCAGGTGAATGGCTGCGAACAACTGTTTCCTATGTGTTATGTAGCGAGCGGTTTTCATGCGGCTACGCGACGTAACATTCGAACGCTTGACGGTCCGGATCCGGCCGCCTAGCGTTCCGGATCGAAGCCTAGCTTGAAACGATTCACGATCTTTGCCGGGATCGTTGTCGAAGGGATGGGGGCGAGAGGCGCACCGATGACCCCTCCCGAACTCGTGGATTCCGGTCCCGGTCGCATCACCGGGACGTTTCCTCGCGCACCCGGGGTGACGTCCCTTCTCGAATCGCCAACGTATGAATCGTTACTGGAGTTCCCGGGCCGCGCAGCCAAATCGGTATACGCGGCCACCTCCGGTCAAGCGGCCAGGCCTACCCGTGCCCGTGCGGCTCCCCGCCGCATCCCCGTAGTCACCATCAGCGACGAGGGAGGACGGAGTGGAACAGGCCACACTGACACGCCGTGGCACCGACGATCCGCGGCTGAGCGAGGACGAACTCCGGTTGCTCGCGCAGATCGCCACGGGTGTCACAGCAGATGTGGCAGCGCGGAAGCTCGAACTCAGCGCGCGGACGCTACGGAGGCGACTGCGATCGATATGTGATCGGCTCAATGTGAACACCCCCATAGAGGCCGTTGTGTGGGCAGCACGGCGGCAGCTCATCTGACTACGGTCGTTTCGCTCGGTCGGTCCCCGTGATCGGTCGCACTCGCTCTGCGGCCGGTCTGACGGTGGTTCCGTCCGCCCGCGCGTCTCCCGGCGAGCGGGTGGCGGCTAGGGTCACCTGTTTGTGGAGACAGCTATTCGCCGCGCCCGCGCTACGGACGTCCGGGCCATCCGGCGGCTCGTCGACATGTACGCCGGGCCTGGCCGGCTGCTGGCCAAGCCGACCGTGACGCTTTATGAGGACATCCAGGAGTTCTGGGTCGCGGAGGATCGCGAGAACGGCACCATCGTGGGGTGCGGCGCGCTGCACGTCATGTGGGAGGACCTCGCGGAGGTCCGCACGGTGGCGGTCGATCCGGTCTGCCGTGGCCACGGGGTGGGGCATCGTCTGGTGACCCGGCTCCTGGCGACCGCGCGCGAACTCGGCGTCCGGCGCGTCTTCTGCCTCACGTTCGAGGTGACCTTCTTCTCCCGGCACGGGTTCCGCCGGCTGCAGGGCAGCCCCGTCGCCCCCGAGGTGTACGAAGAGCTGCTGCGCTCCTACGACGACGGCGTGGCGGAGTTCCTCGGCCTCGACCGGGTCAAGCCGAACACCCTGGGCAACACCCGGATGTTGCTGCACCTGGAAGGTGATGGATGACTCCGTACGAGGAACCCGTCGGGGAACTGACGCTCGCGCCCATCCTCCGCAGAGCCGGTGCCCGTGTCATCGACGCCGGATTACTCGGCATCGTGGGCTTCGCCGTCATCCTCCCGTTCATGGTCGCGGCAGTGGGCCTGGACGAGCCCGGCAGCCACGGCAAGGGCGGCGGTGTCTGGTCCGGCCCGGCCCTCTTCGGCTGGGTCCTCGTCGTGGCCGTCCTGCCGTTCGCGTACGAGGCGTTGCAGCTCGCGCTGTGGGGCCAGACGCTGGGCAAGCGGATCGTCGGCCTGCGGGTGCTGTCGGAGAACGGCGAGCCGATGCGGCCCTCGCAGGCCGTCGGGCGCGCGGCCGTCAACAACGTCCTCTACGTGTTCGGCTGCGGCGTCGGGACGCTCATGGCGTACCTGTGGGCGATCTGGGACGAGCCGCTGCACCAGGGCCTGCACGATCGGCTGGCCGGCACCGTGGTGGTGGACGACCGGGAGTACGAGGCGGAATGACGTACGAGGCCGTGCTCGCGGAGCCGTCGCAGCGTCTCGTGGCGCGTCTGGTGGACACGCTCATCGTGGGGGTGCCACTGGCGACCGCCGCCACCGAGGTGTTCCCGCGCGAGACCGCACAGACCGTCGTCGCGCCGATCGCGTTCGCCGCGGTGTTCCTGGTGTACGAGGCCGTGCAGCTCGCGGTCTGGGGCCGCACGCTCGGCAAGCGGCTCACCGGCATCCGCGTGGTCTCCGCCGACGGTGAGCGCCTGCGCGTCGGCCAGGTGCTGATCCGGTCGGCGATCTACGCCCTGCCGCCCGCGGCCCGCCCGGTGCCGGTCCTGAACGTGCTGGCCGGCATCTTCTGGCTCGCCGAGATCGGCCTGATGTTCGAGGGCGACACGCGCCAGGCCCTCCATGATCGTGCCGCCGCCACCCTGGTCATCGACGTCCGTCCCCGCCCCGTGACCGAGGATCCGCCGCTCTCCGACGTGTGACGCCTCACTCCGCCGCGCTGGTGGTGACGGCGGCCCAGCTGGGCTACGCCGCCGGGATCCTCCTCCACCTGGGATGGGCCGGTGTCTGCGTCCTCGTGACGCTGACCTCCGTGCTCGCCCTCGGCCGCCACCTCCTCAGAGGAGGCGGAGTTGGTGGTCGCGCGGCCGGCGACGAGCCGCCGGCTCGGGCCGTGTGACGTACTTGCCGGGGATGGTGCGCAGGAACGGTGACGGGTCGCGTCGCCGGGAGCCGGACAGGTAGAGGGACGACTGCGCCCGCGTCATGCCGACGAAGAACAGGCGGCGCTCCTCGGCCTCGTCGGTGTCCGGCAGGCGCATCGGCAGCAGGCCGTCCTCGCAGCCGACGATGAACACCACCGGGAACTCCAGGCCCTTCGAGGCGTGCAGAGTCAGCAGGGCGATCCGGTCGGCGCGCGGGTCGAACGCGTCCACCTCGGCGCCGAGGGCCAGCTCGCCGAGGAACGCCTCCAGATCCTCGCCGCTGCGGACGGCGAGCGGCGTGAGCAGCTCGGCCGCCGTCCTCAGCACGGTCTCGTCATGGACCTCCGCGAGCGTGCCCACCGCGGCCCGGATCCGTACGGCCAGCTCGCCGCCGTGGTGCCGCAGCTCGCCGGCGAGCTCCCGTACGCCCGGGCGCTTGACGAGCCGGTCGTGCGAGCGCTTCTGGTACGGCATGCCGGCGCGCGTCAGGGCCTCCATGACGGGCTCGGCCTGGGCGGAGGAGCGGTAGAGCACGGCGATGTCGGAGAAGTCGAGGTGCTCGTCGTGGTGGCCGTCGGCACGCCCGGAGTCCAGGGAGTGGAAGGACGCGCCGCCCAGCAGGCGGTCGATGGTCGAGGTCACGAACTCCGCCTCCGCGTGGGCGTCGGCACTCTCCTGTACGACGATGAGCTGCTCTCCGGCCCGCTGCGGGTCCAGTACCCGGTCGGGGACGAGGCTGGTCACCTGGATCGCGCCCACGGCGCCGCGCACGATCGCCGGCGCCGACCGGTAGTTGCGGGTCAGGAGCACGGTCGTCGCCGCGCCGAAGTCGGCCTCGAACCGCAGAAAGAAGCCCACGTCGGCGCCGCGGAAGGCGTAGATCGCCTGGTCGGGGTCGCCGATCGCGGTGAGGTTCCCCTCGGTGCCGGCCAGCAGGCGCAGCAGGGCGTACTGCGTCTCGTCGACGTCCTGGTATTCGTCCACGCTGAGCCACGGCCAGCGCTCGCGGTAGTGGGCGGTCAGGGCCGGGTCGTCGCCGAGCAGCCGCACCGGCAGGCGCAACAGGTCGGTGAAGTCGGCCAGACCCCGCTCGCGCAATCGTTTCTCGAACGAGTCGCGGGCCTCGGGTTCTTCCACGGCGCCCGCGGGCGGGCGGTCGAAGCCGGCGAGGAGTCGTTTCGCCTCCTTGTCGGAGCCGGTCATCTCCCGCGCGATCTCGAGCCGCTCCGTCTCGTCCGCGATGCGGAAGTCGGCGGGGAGTCCGGCGCGCTCGTGCCGCTCGCGCAGGATCAGTGCGCCGAGACCGTGGAATGTCGTCACCGTGAGGCGAGCGGCGTCATCCGGCAGCAGCGCCCGCAGGCGCTCGCGCATCTCGTCGGCGGCCCGGCGCGTGAAGGTGATCGCCAGGCACCGCTCCGGTGCGACGCCGCGCTCGGCGACCAGATGCGCGATCCGGTGGGTCAACGTCCGCGTCTTGCCGGTGCCGGGGCCGGCGATGATCAGGAGCGGGCCGTCCGGGTGCGCCGCCGCGACGCGTTGATCCGGATCCAGACCGTCCAGTACCGAACTGCTGGTCGCCGCCTCAAGCGCCTCGGCGGCCTCAAGGATGTCCTGCTGTCCCTCGATCGGGAGTTCGGGCACGTCCGTCGTCGCCTCGGCCGGTACGGGCTCAGGGACGTCCTCTGCGGTCGCCGTGCGAGCGGCGGGAACGGCGACGGCCGCGGGCAGGTCGAACAGCCCGGTGTCGCCCGGCGCGCCGGACAGCCCGACGGCACGCTTGCCCTCCCGGCGTAGTTCGCCGGGTTCGAAGAGCCGGATCTCGCCGTACTCCCCGTCGTAGCCGGCGTCTCGGATCACCTGACCGCGCCGCAGGCGGCCGATGGCCTCTCCGAGCAGCTCGCCGCCGGCGTCGCGTACGTCCTCCAGCGGCACGTCGTCGAGGATCGCCAGCTCCGGGCCCAGCGAGGAGACGAGTTCCGCGATGTGGCCCAGGACAGACTTCGAGCGGGGACCGACCCCGCGGATCTCGCTGACGATCTCGGGCAGCGGGATGAGATTTCGGAAATTCGCGGCGCCCTCGGGTCGCCTGCCCTCGGGATGGGCGGCGAGATCCTCCACGCGGCTCAGCACGCCGACCGTGAGCGGGCGGCCGCAGGACGGGCAGCGGCCGTCGTGTGCTCTCGTCTCGTCCGGCTCGAGACGTACGCCACATTTGCGATGCCCGTCGAGGTGGTATTTGCCTTCCTCCGGAAAGAACTCGACGCTGCCGCCGTACCCCTCACCGGTTTCCAGTGCGGCGCGCAGGGCGTAGTAGTCCATCTCCGTCGAGAACATCGACGCCTCGCGCGCAAGTGCCGGTGGTGAGTGCGCGTCGGAGTTGCTGACGAGGCGGTAGCGGTCCAGTGAGGGCACGCGCCAGTTCATCAGGGGATCGGAGGACAGGCCGGTCTCCACGGCGAAGACATGGTCGGCCAGATCGTCGTAGCAGTCGGCGACGGCGTCAAAGCCGGACTTGGAGCCGAGAACCGAGAACCACGGCGTCCACACATGCGCGGGAATCAGGTACGAACCCGGGTCACTCTGCAACGTGATCTCGAGGAGATGGCGTGAGTCGAGCCCGAGTATCGGCCGCCCGTCCGAAGCGAGATTGCCGATCTTCGTTAGGGCGGCGGTGATGCGTTCCGCGGCCTCGAACGACGGCGCATAAAGCAGATGGTGTACCTTCCGCGTGCGTTCACCCTTTTTGTAGATGGTCGAGATCTCGACCGAGAGCAGAAAGCGAACCGGTTGCCGGCATGCGGGCGGTAGTGTTCGGCTCACCCGGCGTTCGAGGTCGGGTCGTAGCCGCAACAGCCCGGGTTCTGCGGGCACAAGGTTCTCACGGAGCTCCTCCATCCACGCGGGATGGGTGAAATCGCCGGTCCCCACGAGCGCGACGCCTTTGCGCCCGGCCCACCACGCAAGGTGTTCAAGGTCACAGTCCTTGCTGCAGGCGCGGGAGTACTTCGAATGGATATGCAGGTCCGCGTAGAACGTCACGTCGTCGCCCGTCGCCTCTCGGATCGCGCTGCTGCCGCATTGGATCCTGTCATGCTCCGGGTCTTAAGATCGTCGGATCGCGACGACCGATGGATTCCATCGTGCATGTTCGCTGCTCATGATCCCGGGGTTCCCGATGGACGCCGTCTCGTTGCGTATTCCGTCGTCGTCGCTGACTGTTAAGTGGCGGTACGCGAGGGTTATTCGAGCGATACGTGCATGTAGGTGTGCGGGTGACCCGCCTCTACTTTTCGGACAGGCTGGTCGCCGCCGGGCCGGCGTGGCCGATCTTCGCACGCGGGCTCCGCGGGAACTCACCCCAGCGTATCGGCGTTGTGTCCGGCGCGGGCCCGATTGGGCTTCTGGGGCGTCTCGGGACCGGATGTGGCGGGGCGGCCAGGCCGAAAGCCGGGGCGGTGAGTACCCCGCAAGACGCTGCGAGACAATTCAGGGGCAGGGGTCGTGGCGGCGCGGACCGCTTGGCCGACTGGCTCCGATAAGACGAGAACGGAAGGCATGGGCCGATGACGAACGACCTTGCGGCGCTCCTCCCCCCGCTCACTGTGGCCGCCGTGTTCTTCGCAGGCGTGTTCTGGGTGGTGCGGAGAGAGATGGGCGGTAAGCGGAGGCGGGAAGACGAACAGGAGAAGCACAGGGGCGGGCAGTAAGCTCCGCGCCGCCAGATCGATTGCCGGTGATTACGCACCGTAACGCGCGTGCTAAACTTCCAGCGTTGGAATTGTCATCGGGAGCCATCCAGGTATATCTTTGGCAACCGAATGCAGTTTGCTCCGGTGAAAGGTCAGTCTCCATGGCAGAGCAGATCATTAAGCGCCTCATCGACGACATCGATGGGGGGGAGGCGGAGGAGACCGTTCAGTTCTCTCTCGACGGCGTCCCCTATGAGATCGATCTGAGCAGCGCCAACGCTAAGAAGGTACGGGATTCCCTGGCGCCGTTCGTGGAGCACGCGCGCAAGGCCGGCGGGGGGGCCGCTGGCGGCCGCCGGCGTCGTAGTCGTGCGGCGTCGAGTCGTGAGCGCAGTGCCGACATCCGTGCGTGGGCGAAGGCGCGTGGCATCAAGGTCAACGAGCGCGGCCGTATCCCGGCCACCGTCGTCGAGGAGTACGAGCGCGCGCACTGATCAACACAGCTCCGGTGACGGCCCGTCGCCTGCCCTAGGTGGCGGCGGGCCGTTCGCTTGCGGCGTAGGGGGAACATCACGGCCCCGCGCGGTAGTTGGATGAGGATGAACGGCCTTGCCCGGGGGAACGTCTTCCCTTGGGACTACCGAGTGGCAGCGTCCGCCGGGCGGGCTAGCATGCGGAAGGACAGGGTCGGACATGCCGACCGCTGCCCGACCGCTCTGTGAGGAGCGACGAGATGTTCGAGAGGTTTACGGACCGCGCGCGGCGGGTTGTCGTCCTGGCTCAAGAAGAGGCCAGGATGCTCAATCACAACTACATCGGCACCGAGCACATCCTCTT
>JAOPYG010000040.1 GCA_025964685.1 Actinoallomurus sp.
GCGCAGATCCTGGCGTTCGACCTCGTCAACGATGTCCTGGACATGGGTCTGCTGCCCCGCCGGCACGCCCTGCTTGCCGGCGAGGCCGGACAGCGTCAACGGGTGGGTGCCATGCCCAGCCGCACGCAGCTGCGGCACCACCTCGTCCCACGCCCACGATCCGAGCCACGCGCCTGCAACCAATACGAATTCCGTCATGGCGGCAACGTAACGGAGCCGCCCGACAACCGCTCGAAACCACTTTCGACACACGCCCTAGTCCCCCCACCCCAGGCCACGGGGGGCGGTGCCCCCCACATCGGAGGTTCCGGGGGCCGCCCCACGGGCCAGCACTACCCTTGACTTTGAGCGCGCTCGAAGTGCTTAGCTGCCAGGATGGATTATGCGCAGCTTGGACGGACCGGCCTCAAGGTGAGCCGCCTGGTGCTCGGCACGATGAACTTCGGGCCGCGGACCGATGAGCCCGACAGCCACGCGATCATGGACTCCGCCCTCGACGCGGGCATCAACTTCTTCGACACCGCGAACGTCTACGGCGGGGATGAGAAGGGCCGTACCGAGGAGATCATCGGTACCTGGTTCGCGCAGGGCGGCGGCCGCCGGGACAAGACGGTCCTGGCCACCAAGGTCTACGGGAAGACCGACACGGGCTGGCCGAACCACGACAAACTCTCCGCGGTCAACATCCGCCGTGCTGTCGACGCCTCCCTCCAGCGGCTAGGCACCGACCACATCGACCTCTACCAGTTCCACCACATCGACCGGGCCACGCCGTGGGACGAGATCTGGCAGGCGATGGACGTCCTGGTCCAGCAGGGCAAGATCCTGTACGTCGGGTCCTCCAACTTCCCCGGCTGGAACATCGCCCGCGCCAACGAGACGGCGGTGCGGCGCGGCTCCCTCGGGCTGGTCAGCGAACAGTGCCTCTACAACCTGGCCGAGCGCCGCGCCGAGATGGAGGTCATCCCGGCCGCGGAGGCGTACGGTCTCGGCGTCATCCCCTGGTCGCCGCTGCAGGGCGGCCTGCTCGGCGGCGCGCTCCGCAAGGAACGCGACGGCGGCGGCATGCGCTCGACGACCGGACGCGCCGCGGATGCGCTGGCCGACCCGGACCAGCGGGCACAGATCCAGGCGTACGAGGATCTGTGCGAGAAGCAGGGCATGGATCCCGGCGAGGTCGGCCTCGCCTGGCTGCTGACCCGGCCGGGTGTGACCGGCCCGATCGTCGGCCCGCGTACGCAGGAGCAGCTCGACTCGGCGCTGCGAGCGGTCGAGCTCGACCTGCCGGAGGAGTTCCTCCAGAGCCTGGAGGAGATCTTCCCGGGTCCGGGCCCCTCCCCCGAGGCGTTCGCCTGGTAGCAGGCCCGTACGGGGGCCGGGGTACACCCCGGCCCCCGCTCGGAGCTCAGGCGCGGCCCGGGATGCGGCCGTCCTTGGCGAGCAGGGGCGCGTCGACCTGGACGGTCTCGGGGTACTTCACGCCCGTGCCGGTGTTGAGCACGACGACCTCCTCGTCCGCGCCGATCCGGCCCGACTCCCGCAGCCGGCCGAGTGCGGCGAAGCAGGCCGCGCCCTCCGGGCAGATGAAGGTCCCCTCCAGCGCGGCCAGCTCGGCCTGGGCGGTCAGGAGCTCCTCGTCGGTGACCGCGATCGCCGTGCCGCCGGTCTCGTAGATGGCATCCAGGATGAGGAAGTCGCCCAGAGCCTTGGGCACGGTGATGCCGAACGCCACCGTGCGAGCGTCGGGAAACGGCGTGCTCTCCCGGGCTCCGCGCTCGAACGCCTCGACGATCGGCGCGCAGCCGGTGGCCTGGACGGCGACCAGCCTCGGCAGATCGCCGGTCACCCAGCCGAGTTCGCGCAGCTCGCGCAGGGCCTTGTGAATGCCGATGATGCCGACACCGCCGCCGGTCGGGTAGAGGATCACGTCCGGCATGCGCCAGCCGAGTTGCTCGGCGATCTCATAGCCCATGGTCTTCTTGCCCTCGAGCCGGTAGGGCTCCTTGAGCGTGGAGACCTCCTGGTAGCCCTCCCGCTCCCCCACCGCGGCGCCGACCAGCCGGCCGGCGTCGCCGATGAGACCGTCCACCCGGTACAGCTCCGCCCCGGCGACGCGGCACTCCGCCATCGTGATCGCGGGCGCGTCGTCCGGCATCGCGATCAGGCTCTCCATCCCGGCGCGCGCCGCGTAGAGCGCCCAGGCCGCGCCCGCGTTGCCGTTCGTCGGCATGGCCACGCCCTTGACGCCCAGCTCGGCGGCCCGGGACACGCCGACGGCCGCCCCGCGGGCCTTGAAGGTGCCGGTGGGAATGAGGCCCTCGTCCTTCATCAGCAACCGGGACAGGCCGGCGCGGCGGCCGTACGCCGGCATCGGGAGCAGCGGCGTCATCCCCTCCCCGAGGCTGACCACGTGCGCATCGTCTCGTACCGGCAGTAGCTCGTGGTAGCGCCACAGGGTCGGCGGGCGCGCGGTGATCTCCTCGCGGGTCACCGAGGCGCGTACGCGCTCCATGTCGTATCTGGCCAGCAACGGCGCGCCCACGGCGGAGGCGCCCTGCAGGACGTCGGCGTCGTAGGGCTCGCCGGTGCGCGAACACTCCAGATGACTCAGGTACGAGTGGACGGACGGAAGGGTCACGGATTCTCCTCGCGATCGAGCCCTGCGCGGAGTCGCAAGTCTAGGAGCGATAAACGGACAGACGCCACCACACCACCCGCGATCCGGACACCACGGCTCAGGCGAGGAACTCGGTCAGTACGGGTGCCAGCGCCCCGGGCTCGTGGAGCACGCCGTGGTCCTGGCCGTCGAGGGTGACGTGACGGGCGCCCGGAACGGTGGCGGCGACGGCACGCACGGCCGCCCGCATCCATTCAGGACTGTCGCCACCGGCGACGGCGAGCGTCGGCACGGTGACGGTGGCGAGCCGGTCGGCCGGCAGCGCGCAGCCAGGGCCGCAGACGGCCAGGTCATAGGGCAGCGTATGGGCGAGTCCGGTGAACCAGCCCCACATGTCCCCGGCCCGCATTCCCGCCACCATCTCGGCGGGCACGGCCACCGCCTCGGTCAGGAAGAGCGTCACCGCGTCGTCCCGGCGGTCCTGCTCGACCAGCGCCCGGACGCGGTCGAACAGGTCGTCGGCCGGGCGGGGCCGGCCGACATCGACGACGAACGCCGGCTCGTAGACCGCCAGCCTCTCCACGGGCAGGCCGCGCAGGGTCGCCTCGATGGCGAGGTTCCCCCCGGAGGAGTGCCCGAAGAGCGAGGCCCGCCCGCCGACGTGCTCGATCAACGCGGCCAGATCGTCGACCTCGCGCTCGACGGCGTAGCCGTCACCGTCGCCGCTGTCGCCGCGACCGCGCCGGTCATAGGCGATGGCGGTGAAGTCGGGGGCCAGCGCGGCGGCGAGCCCGGCGACGGTGGAGCGGTCGTTGAACGCACCGCCGACCAGGATCACCGGCCGGCCGTCTCCGGTGCGTTCGACGGCGATGCGGGTGCCGTCGGCCGATGTCACGGTCTCGGATGTGGTGGTCATCGCGGGTGCCTCCTTGGTCGGGACGAGGTGGTCGGACTCCCCCTCGCAGGAAGGAGTCGGAACCGTCCCGCGTTCCTCGACACGGTCACGGAAGATCGCCCGGGTCCGGCGCTACCGGCCGAGCGGCTGGGTGAAGCGCAGCAGGTTGCCGGCCGGGTCGCGGAAGGCGCAGTCGCGTACGCCGTAGGGCTGGTCGACGGGTTCCTGCACCACCTCGGCGCCCGAGGCCCGCACCTCGTCGAACGTCGCGTCGCAGTCGTCGGTCGCGAAGACGAGACGGCCCAGGACGCCCTTGGCCAGCAGATCGGCCATCACCTGCCGGTCGGCCGGCGAGGCGTCCGGGTTCACGCCGGGCGGCTCCAGGACGATTTCCACCTCCGGCTGTGAGGGCGGCCCGACGCTGATCCAGCGCATCCCCTCGAAGGAGACGTCGTTGCGTACCTCCAGACCGAGGACGTCACGGTAGAAGCTCAGCGCCTTGTTGTGATCGTCAACGGCGAGGAAGCAATGGGAGAGTCTGTTGTCCATGCAGGTCAGCCTAGGGCGCGGGCCGCGGGGCCGGCTCTCGGTTCCTGACCGGCCGCGTGAAGATCTTGGCCAGGCAGGCGGGGACGCCCGCGCCCGGGTCGTGCGGGCGGGCGCGGTAGGCGCTCGGGCTCTCCCCGACCAGCTCGGTGAACCGGGAACTGAACGACCCCAGTGACGAGCAGCCGACCGCGAAGCAGACCTCGGTGACCGTCAGGTCACCACGGCGCAGCAGGGCCTTGGCGCGTTCGATCCGGCGGGTCATCAGGTAGCCGTACGGCGTCTCACCGAAGACGGCGCGGAATCTGCGCGAGAAGTGTCCCGGCGACATGTGCGCGGCGCGCGCCAGCGCGGCCACGTCGAGCGGCAGCGCGTAGTGGCGGTTCACCGTGTCCCGGGCGCGGCGCAGAGCGGCCAGATCCCCTGATGTCACCCGGCCAGCATGCCACGCCGACGTCGTGACCTCACCGGGGAGACGACTACCAGTTCACCAGCGTGTGCTCGCCGGAGAAGACGGCCGGAGCACCTCCGGTGTGCCAGAAGACGATCGGCCGTCCGGCGGCCAGGTCGGCGGCGCGCATGACGACGGCGTGCAGCGCCTTCGCGGTGTAGACGGGGTCGGTCAGTACGCCCTGAGTGCGCAGCATCAGGCGCAGGGCCTCCTCGCCGCCGGGCGTGGAGACGCCGTACGCGTCGCCGCGGAAGCCGTCGATGACGGACGGACGGGCGACGTCGGGCGGGCCGCCGAGCAGCTCCGCGACCCCACCGGCGAGCCCGGCCACCTCGTCGGCGAGCTCGTCGGCCGGATCGGCGACCGGGACGCCGGACACGGCCGGGCCCTTCTGTCCGGGAGAAAGCAGCTGATGCGCCGCGTGCAGTCCCGCCTGGGTGCCTCCCGACGCCGCCGCGTGCACGATCAGCGCCGGCTCGATGCCCTCCGCGGCGGTCTGCTCGAGCAACTCCAGGTAGGCGGCGACGAACCCCAGCGCGCCGACCGCGGTCGAGCCGCCCGCCGGCATGACGTACGGCCGGTGGCCGCGCGCCGTCAGCGTGGCGCGCAGCTCCTCGGCCACCAGCTCCAGCTCGTCCCACGCGGTGACCCCGGCGAAGTGCAGCTCGGCGCCCAGCAGCGAGTCGAGCAGGACGTTGCCGGTCGGTGCGGCCGGCCGGTCCCCACCGAGGATCAGATGGCACGGCAGCCCGCTCATCGCCGCGCCCGCGGCCACCGTACGCGCGTGGTTGGACTGTGCCGCGCCGACCGTGATGAGACAGTCCGCTCCGGCCTCGCGCGCTTCACCGAGCAGGAACTCCAGCTTCCGGATCTTGTTGCCGCCGAGCGCGACGCCGGTGAGGTCGTCGCGCTTCAGCCATACTTCGGCTCCCACTTCGGCGGAGAACCGCTCAGCCCGATGCAGTGGCGTCGGCAGCCGCGCCAGGCGCACCCTCGGCCGGGCCGCCAGCCGCCGCGTGAGCTCGTCCACGCTCATCCGGGGCCCGTCCTGGATCTCCATACCGGCCAGTGTCCCGCAGGCGGGTGGTCTCAGTGCAGGAGGCCGGCCTTGCGGGCGTCGTGGCGCAGGCGGTCGCGGTGGTCGGGGTGGGCGATCGCGATCAGTGACTCGGCGCGCTGCCTCGCTGAAGTGCGCGGGGACGAGCTGGCAGGTGCCGTTCCAGTACGCTGGCGCGAGCCGGGGCCGAGGAAGTAGCCGACGTGCTCCAGCCGGCCGGGGAACTCCCCGCGGATGTAGGCGCGTTCCCTGGCCGGATCCATCTGGTGCACCCGTACGCCGCTGAGCCGGTCGGCGTTCGCCTCCAGGACGTCCATCAGCGTGTGCGGCTCACCGTGGTGCACCGGGACGATCACGTCGGCGCCGGCGGGCACGTGGTTCAGTACATCGTCCGGCGCGCACGCCCCCGTGCTCACGACGGTTCGCTCTCCTCGACCGGCAGGCCCGCGGCGGCCAGCGAGCGCGGGTCCCACTCCGGCCGCACGTCGGCGAACCGCGGTCCGTGCCCGCGGCGGTAGACCAGCAGGGTGCGCTCGAAGGTGATGACGATGCGGCCCTCGGCGGTGAAGCCCACCGTGCGGACCGTGACCACTCCCACGTCGGGCCGTGACTGGGAGGGCCGGGCGGCGAGCACCTCCGACTGGGAGTAGACGGTGTCGCCCTCGAAGAGCGGATTCGGCATGCGCACCCGGTCCCAGCCGAGGTTGGCCATCACGTGCTGGGAGATGTCGGTTACGCTCTGCCCGGTGACCAGGGCCAGGGTGAACGTGGAGTCCACCAGCGGCTTGCCGAACTCCGTCTGCGAGGCGTAGTGAGTGTCGAAGTGCAGCGGCGCGGTGTTCTGCGTGAGCAGGGTCAACCACGAGTTGTCCGTCGCGGTCACCGTACGGCCGAGCGGGTGCCGGTAGACGTCGCCGACCGTGAAGTCCTCGAAGTAGCGGCCGGTCCAGGAGACCGTTCCGCCGGTCTGGGGGGTGCCCACCGCATCCGTTTCGTTCATCTCGCCACTCCTGTCACGTGTCCACGCCGTCACCCCCATCGTCGCTGAGCGACCGCCGCCGCCGTACGCCCACCCCGGCGAGGCGGCGGGATGCCGAAGCGGCGGCCACCCGCTGTGGGCGTACGCCGCGCGTTCCGGTCGCGGCCTCAGCCCAGGTGGGAGCCGGTGACCGCGGGATGGCGCGCGCCGAGGAAGAAGATGCCCGGATAGCCGTGGGTCTCAAAGCCCGCGCTGGGGTTGCGGCGCAGCGACGAGCCCTCGATGCGCATCGTGCCCGTGCGGTCGTTGCTCACGAAGAAGACCGCTCCGCCGCCCTCGCGGGCGTGGTTGTTCGCGATGATCGTGCCGGCGATCCGCAGCGTGAAGCGGTTGCCGTCGTTGTAGATGGCTCCCCCGCTGCCGCCGCCCGGGGTGCCACCCCGGGCCGGGTTGGCGCCGCTGCCGACCGCGGAGTTGTAGGACAGGACGCTGTTGAGCACGGTCCACGAGACGCCGATCCTGCTCAGCGCGCCGCCGTTGGAGCACGAGCCGCCCTGCCCGGACGCCCCGCCGAAGGTGCTGTCGACCACGTACACCGGCAGGTTCCGCGACTGGCTCAGCACCCGGATGGCCGCACCGCCGAGGTCGGGGCCGCTGCGGTCACAGCGGTTGCGAACGAACCGCGAGTTCACCGCCACCGCTGAGCGTGACCTTGGGCCGGGTGCAAGGTGTCGACCGCGCGGGCGGCGGCCGGTATCGCGGCATGGCCGTCCGGGTTGCCCTGCCGGAACGGCTTGGGCTTGGCCTTCTTCGAGCGTGACGGGCTCGGTGTCGGCGAGACCGGCGGAGACAGGGTGAGCGGGCTCTGGGACGGACCGGCGTCCGCGGACGGGTGGTCGGACGAGCCGCATCCGGTCAGCACAGAAGCGACCATCGCGCCCATAAGTAGCAAACCACCGCGATTGTCGCGCATCCGCCGATATTAGGGCGCACGCCCGTGTCACGCGGGCTTCACTCCACGATCCGGACCGTGTCAGGCGACACAGCGGCGGGACCGATCCGCGCACATCATGAGGGCGGGCGCAGTGGGGTGGGTGAGCCGATGGACGAGACGCCGCCGGCGGATGCCGAATCCGATGCCGAATCCGGGAACGAAGTCCTGCCGACGTTGAACATGCGCTGGGTCGACTACGCCGAGACGGCCGCGACGGCGCGTTTCACGGTGGTCGCCCGGCGCCTGCCCGCGCTGATCCACCACGCGCTGCGGCTGGCGTGGCGTGCCGGGCCCGCCGACACGGTGACGACCATGTCGCTGAACCTGATGTCCGGTGCCTTCACCGCACTGGGCCTGCTCGCCACCACCGGCGTGCTCGCCGCCCTGCTCGCGGCGGGCCCGACCCCGGACCGGGTACGCGCGGCGCTCCCCTCGCTCCTCCTGGTCGGTGGTGCCGCCGTCGCGCAGTCGCTGCTGTCGGCCGCCGCCGGGTGGGCGCAGGCCAGACTGGAGCCGCGGGTCCAGCAACAGGTCGAGATGGAGCTGTACGAGGTCACCAGCCGCATCGATCTCGCCAGCTACGACGACTCCGAGTTCTACGAGGCACTGATGCGCGCCGAGGGGCGCGGCTCCGCGGCCGCGGAGCAGGTGGTGTCCGACACCGTCGACATCCTCACCGCCGCGACCTCCTTCGCCGCCGCCGCGATCGCGATCACGACGCTGCATCCGCTGCTGCTCCCCCTGCTGTTCGTGACGGCCCTGCCGGAGGCCTGGGCGGCGGTACACGTCGCACGCTCGCGCTATCTGATGATGCTGGAGACCGTCGGCGTGAGATACCACTCCGCGATCCTCGGCCGCCTGCTCAGCGACCAGTGGTACGCCGGTGACCTGCGCTCGCACACGATGCAGGACTTCCTGCTCACGCAGTATCAACGGGTGGCCGGCATCTACCGGGACGCCCAGCTCGCCCTGGCACGCAAGAACGTCGTGACCCGGCTCTCCGGGGACGCCGGCTCGGGGCTGGCCAGCGGGCTCGTCTACATCGCACTAGGACTGCTGCTGGCGGCCTCCTGGCTGCCCCTCGCCGTGGCCGGGACCGCCGTGCTCGCCATCCGGACCAGCCGGAGTGCCCTGTCGAACCTGATCCACGCGGTGAACAGCTGCTACGAGGAGGGCCTGTACCTCACCGACTACATGACGTTCCTGGAGACCGCCCGTACCCACCTGCCACCACCGGCCGCCGTCGAGGTGCCCGGCCGCTTCGCCACGATCGCGGTAGAGGATGTGTCCTTCACCTACCCCGGCGGCGACCAGCCCGCTCTGCGGGACGTGTCGCTCACCCTGTCGGCAGGTCAGATCGTGGCGCTGGTCGGGGAGAACGGCTCGGGGAAGAGCACGCTCGCCAAGCTGCTCGCCCACCTGTACGCACCGGACTCCGGGTGCATCCGCTGGGACGGCGTCGACCTCGCGACGGCCGACGCCCAGGCCGTACGCGCCCACGTCGCCGTGATCGCCCAGGACCACGCCCACTGGCCGATGACCGCACGGGTGAATGTCGTGCTGGCCGAGCACGACGACGCCGGCCGTCTCGATCGGGCGGCCGCCTCGGCCGGCACCGACGAGGTGGTCGCCGAGCTGCCGCGCGGCTGGGACACGATGCTGGACCGCAGGTTCAAGGACTCCCACCAGCTGTCCGGCGGCCAGTGGCAACGTATCGCCGTGTCACGGGGCTTCTACCGCGACGCGCCCCTCATCATCTGCGACGAACCGTCCTCGAACCTGGACGCCCGAGCGGAGCACACGCTCTTCGAGGCCATCCGCCGGCACATGCGCGAGCGTACGGTCGTCCTGATCACCCACCGGCTCGCCAACATCCGCCACGCCGACGTCATCCACGTCCTCGAACACGGCAAGGTCACCGCCAGCGGCACCCATGACGAGCTCATGGCACGTGAGGGCACCTACCGCGACCTGTACCTCCTGCAGGCCGCCGCGTACGACAGCCCGGCGTAGGACGGCTGATACTGGGGAGCATGCCCGCCTCTCACTGGCATGAGCAGATCACGTACTACCGCCACCGGGCCGGCGAGTACGACGCCACCGCGTACGGCGGCCTGCCGGACGCCGACGAGGTGATCGCGGCACTGGTCGACGGACTGCGTCCGGCCGGCGACGTCCTGGAGATCGCCTGCGGGACCGGGATGTGGACCCGCCACCTGGTCGCCCACGCCCGTAAGCTCACCGCGGTCGACTCCGCGCCGGAGATGCTCGCCCTCGCACGCTGCCGCGCGCCGGACGCCACCTTCCTCATGGCGGACGTGCTCGACTGGACGCCCCCGCGGCGCTTCGACACCGTCTTCTTCGCGTTCTGACTGTCACATGTGCCGGCGGCGGCGTTCGACCGGTTCTGGTCGGTCGTCCGCGCCGCACTGGCCGAGGGCGGCCGGGTGGTCTTCGTCGACGACCGGCTCACCGCGGCCGACGAGGAGACCTACGTCGCCGGATCGGAGGAGACCGTCGAACGGTGCCTGGCGGACGGGAGCCATCACCGGCTCGTCAAGTCGCTCCGCGACCCCGGCGAGCTCACCGCCCGACTGGCAGAGCTGGGCTGGCGGGCGGAGGTCGCGAACTCGGCGCCGGACTGGCTGATCGGCCAGGCGAGCCCGGCCCCCTGGGGCGCCGTCACGGGACGAGCGGACGGACCTCCTCGGCCGTGAAGCGCACGAAGCCCTCCGGGTCGGGGTCGTCGAGGGTGGGCTGCAGGACCACGGTGCCGGCGCCGGCGTCCGCCCAGCGCCGTACGGCCTCGGCGACCGTACGCGCGTCGCCGGCGATGGTGAGCTCGGGGTCCGGCTCCTGACCCGCGCGCCGCAGCTCCGCGTCCAGCCGCCCGGCCGCGCCCGGTCCGGTCGCGGCGAGGAGGTAGACGATCAGCGGGTGCGGGGCGGTACGGCCGGCCGTCACGCGTCCCTCGTCCACGAGCCGCCGGGCCTGCCGCACCCCACCCGGCGTCGTGCCCGCGGTGAGGATGGTCCCGTCGGCGGCCTCGCCGCACATCCGCAGCGTCCGCGGCCCGGTCGCCCCGGCGAGGACGGCCGGAGGCGAGGCGGGCGGCCGGTCCAGCGCGACCGCGTCGAGCCGCACGTACCTGCCGTCGACGCTGACCTGTTCGCCCGCGAGCAGTGCGCGCAGTGCGACGAGGTGCTCGCGCAGCAGCGTCACGGGCGACTCGACCCGCGCGCCGACCTGCTCCATCCAGTCCTGTACGCCGTGCCCGACGCCGATGTTCACCCGCCGCGGGAACAGCCGGTGCAGCGTGGCGATCTCCATCGCGGCCAGCGCGACGTTCCGCAACGGCACCGGCAGCAGGCCGACGCCCACCCGGAGGCGTTCCGTCCAGCCCAGGACCGCGGCCGCGGTGGCGACACCGCTCCCCCAGAAGCAGTCCTCCCACAGCCACAACTCGTCCAGGCCGGCATCGTCCGCGACGCGGGCGAGGTCGCGCAGTCGCTCGGAGGGCAGCTGGGGCAGGCACACGGCGCCGAGAACGGTCATGGAGCTCATCCTCACGCATCGCCCCACGTCCCGCGAGGGCTGCGGAACCTGCCCGGTAGGCCATGAACCCGCCGTACGTCCCGAGCCCGGCCGCCGCCGCGCCCGGATCGGCTCCGGTTATAGTGCTGGCGGCCGCGGCGCCGCGTGTCCGGTCACCCCGTCGAGGCAGCCGTCATGAGGAGAGTATGCGTTCCGCGCTGTCCGATCTCGGACTCACCATCCCGATCCTCGCCGCTCCCATGGCGGGCGGTTCGACGACCCCCGCCATGGTGACCGCCGCCGCGCGGGCGGGCGGACTCGGCTTCCTCGCCGCCGGTTACAAGACCGCTCAGGCCCTGGCCGATCAGCTCACCGCCCTACGGGCCGAGGCCGTGCCGTTCGGCGTGAACCTGTTCGCGCCCAACCCGGTGCCCGTCGACGCCGAGGCGTACCGCCGCTACGCCCGCACGATCCAGCCCGAGGCCGAACGCTTCGGGCTCGACCTGACCACCGGCGACCCGGTCGAGGACGACGATCACTGGAACGACAAGATCGATCTGCTGCTCGCCGATCCCGTTCCCCTCGTGAGCTTTACGTTCGGCGTTCCGGACCATGCCGTCGTCGCCGCCCTGCGCAAGGCCGGCACACTCGTCGCGCAGACCGTCACCTCCGCCGACGAGGCCCGTATCGCCGCGGACGCGGGCGCCGACGTACTCGTCGTCCAGGCGTCGGCGGCGGGCGCGCATTCGGGCACCCTCACGCCGGCGCGCGTCCCGGCGGTGGTCCCCATCGGCGACCTGGTCGGCCGGGTGAGGCACGCGACCGGCGTGCCCGTCGTCGCGACGGGCGGCCTGGCCACACCCGAGGACGTCGCGGCCGTACTGGGAGCCGGGGCGGCCGCCGCCATGGTCGGCACGGTACTGCTGCGGTCCGCCGAGAGCGGCGCGTCGGCGACGCACAAGGCGGCACTGGCCGATCCGGCCCGCGAGGGCACGATCGTCACGCGCGCCTTCACCGGGCGTCCCGCCCGCGCACTGCGCAACCGCTTCACCGACCGGTACGACTCGGAGGCGCCGGCCGGTTATCCGGCCCTCCACCACCTCACCAGCCCACTTCGTAAGGCCGCCGCGGCGGCGGGCGAGCCCGAACTGCTCCATCTGTGGTCCGGCACGGGCCACCGCCACGCGACGGCCGAACCCGTCGCGCGCATCCTCACGCGGCTGGCCGGCTGATCCCTTCGGGGAGTGTCGGTGGGGGCGTCTAGGCTGGCGCCGTGTGCGCCACGAGTGCCCGGGAGATGGGGCCGCAGGACCGCTACGCCGACCTGGTGGAGGAGCTCGCCGGCATCGACGGCGTCGAGCCACCGGCCGGCGGCCGCGGCTTCGGCCGCTCGGCGCTGCGCTTCCACAACAAGATCTTCGCGATGTTCGTCCGCGGACGGCTGGTCCTCAAACTCCCGGCCGCGCGGGTGACCGAGCTGGTCGTCACCGGCGAAGGCGAGCACTTCGACGCGAACAAGGGCACGCCGATGAAGGAGTGGCTCAGCCTCGACCCGCACTCCGGCCACGACTGGTCCCCTCTCGCCCACGAGGCCCTGCACTTCGCACGCGCGCCGCGCTGAGTCTCATCGCCCATGGCGTTCCTGGCCTCACCTCGGGCGGGGTAGGTGACCGGGGCGACCGTCGCCTCCGACGGCGGACGCACGACCGTGACCCCGGCGCCACGATCGCACCGGCTCCGGGGCCCTGACGTCCGCACTCCTCCCGCCGGGAACGCGGCCGGAGCATCCGACCACGTCTGAGAACTCCGGGCGGTGGGCACATCCCCGCAGGTGGGGAGCGACGACGACGACCAGGGGGACGACATGATGCGGTTGAGCGCGCGGAACCAGATCCGGGCGAGGGTCACTTCGGTCACCGACGGAGAGGCGACCGCCAACATCGAGCTGGACGCCGGCGGCGTGCGCATGGTCGCCTCCATCACGATGGAGGCGGCTCGTGAGCTGGGCCTCACCGAGGGCAGCGAGGTCGTCGCCATGATCAAGGCGTCGGATGTGATCCTGGCCGTGCCGGAGTGACGCCGCAGAAGCCGATGTAAGAAGACCTTAGGTCTCGCAGGTGCGGTCACATGAGGGCTTACATGCTCTGATGTGCGATAGTACGGTGGCCAAAGTGACGATCGTGCCGGTCAGCGGCGTCGGCGCGGTCGCCCCCGGCCCCTCCCCCGAGGGGGCACCTGCAGGAGGAGACCAAGGTGATCGAACGTCTGTCCCGGCCCGTCCGGGCATTGCTCGCCCTCGCGGTCGGCGCGAGCCTGACACTCGCGGCCGGGTGCGGCAGCACCGACGACGGCTCATCCGGATCGTCGGGCAAGAGCGGAAAGACGCTCTTCGTCTTCGCGGCGGCGTCGCTGACCGAGACGTTCACCTCGTTGGGCAAGACCTTCGAGAGCGCGCACCCGGGCGTGAAGGTGAAGTTCAACTTCGGCGGCAGCTCGGCGCTGGCCCAGCAGATCACCCAGGGCGCGCCGGCCGACGTGTTCGCCGCCGCGAGCCCGGCCACGATGAAGGCGGTGACCGACGCCAAGGACGCGTCCGGCACACCGACGACGTTCGTCCGCAACCGTCTCGAGATCGCCGTCCCCCCGAGCAACCCCGGCAAGGTCAAGGCGCTCAAGGACCTGACCAACCCCAAGCTCAAGGTCGTCGAGTGCGCACCGGAGGTGCCCTGCGGCGCCGCGGCCATCAAGGCCCTCGCAGCGGCGAACCTCAAGGTCAAGCCGGTCTCGCAGGAGCAGGACGTCAAGGCGGCACTCACGAAGGTGCAGCTCAACGAGGCCGACGCCGCGCTGGTGTACCGCACCGACGTCAAGTCCGCCGGAGGCAAGGTGACCGGGATCGACTTCCCCGAGGCGGCCAAGGCGATCAACGACTACCCCGTCGCCACCCTGGCCAAGGCCCCGCAGCCCGACCTCGCCGGCCAGTTCGTCCAGCTCGTTCTGTCGGCTCAGGGCAAGTCCGTCCTGACCCAGGCGGGCTTCGAATCTCCCTGACCCCATGAGCGGGGGCGGGGACCCTCCGGAGCGGGTCCTCGCCCCTTGCCCTACCTGGTCCCCGGCACGACGCTGTGCTTCTCCCTGGGCAGTGCCTCGATCATCGAGCGCGGGAGGTTGAGCGTGTCCGCGCTGACCTGCGCCGGGGTGTTGGCCATCCACTGCGCCGCCGAGATGTCCTCAAAGCGCGGGTTGCGGAACATTTCCAGGAACACCAGCGGCTCCGTGCCGAGGTTCTCGATGTAGTGCCCGTACGCGAAGGGCACGTAGCCGACGTCACCGGCGTGGAAGTCGAACGTACGGGCCAGCCCAGAGCCGGCGAAGACCCCCATCCGGCCGAACCCGGAGATGTAGTACTGCCACTCATCGTCGGTCGGATGCCAGTGCAGCTCGCGCAGGCTGCCCGGTTCGAGCTCCACCAGGGCGGCCGAGATCGTCGTCGCCGCCGCGAAGTTCGTGGAGTCGGTGATCCGGACCGTACCCCCGTCGAACCGCAGCGGCGTCTGGGCGAGCATCCGGTGCTTGAACGTCCGCGGTACGTCGCCGGTGGGGCTGACGACCCGCTCGGAGTCGTCCAGCGGCGGCGGAACCTCGCCGCGGAAGATGTACTTCTCCTTCTCCGGCATGGCGGCCATCTGTTCGCGCGTCCAGCCGAAGTTCTTCGTGAGCACGCTCTTCGGCGTGTGCGCGAAGAAGTCGCTGAGCATGAACGTGGAGTTCTCCGAGAACGCGCCGTCGTCGAAGACGAGCAGGAACTCCACGCCCTCTTCCAGCGCCTGGATGTAGTGCGGCACGCCTTTGGGAAAGAACCACAGGTCGCCCTTCTCGACGTCGTCGAGGAAATTGCGGCCGTCCTGGTCCACCAGGCCGATCCGGCAGCTTCCCTCCAGGACGTACGCCCACTCGGACTCCTTGTGCCAGTGCAGTTCGCGGTAGGCGCCGGGATTGAGCTTCATGTCGACGCCGGCCAGTGTCGTGGCGATGGGCAGCTCGCGCTGGGTGATCTCCCGCGTCCAGCCGCCCTCCTCGATCCGGGTGTGGGCCAGGGAGAAGGGGAACTTCATGTTCGGCAGCGTGCCGCGGTCCGTCGGTGGTGGCGTGAGCAGATCGGGGTTCTGCCGATCCAGCTCGACGTTGCGCGGGCCGGTGTCGATGCCTCCCTGACCGTTCCGCTGCGGTTGAGGAAGGTCGTCCTTCGGTCGAGGCCGTCTCATCGGGTTGAAGCGTTTCATCGGCGATTCCTCTCGGTGTCAGAGCGTGAACGGCAGGCAACAGGCGAGGACGGCGACCACGGCCGCCGAGACGCCGGCGACGCGCGTGGTCAGCGGGGCGTTGACGAGCGGTCCCATCAGCGAGCGGTCCCGGCAGAAGTGGACGAGCAGGAACAGCGCGAGCGGTACGCCCAGCGAGATGACCACCTGACTGACGATCAGCAGGCCGGTCAGCGACACTCCGGAGAGCAGGGCGAGTACGGCCGGCGCCATCGTCACGATCCGGCGCAGGTGCATCGGCACCCGCCGGGCGAGGAAGCCGCGCATCACGAAGTCGCCGGCGAGCGTGCCGACCCCCGTGGAGGACACACCGGACGACAGCAGCGCGATCGCGAACGCCAGCGCGGCGCCCCCGCCGATCCGGTTCGCCAGCTCGCCGTGCGCCGCGACCAGATCGCCGGTCCAGGCCCCGCCCGTGGCCCGGCCGAGCCCGGCCCCGAGCGCGATCATCGAGACATTGACGAACGTGGCGGCCCCCAGTGCGAGCACGCAGTCCAGCGCCAGCGCACGGCGGACGAGCCTCGGCTGCCGCCAGGCCGCGTCCACCGGCATGCCGCCGCCCTGCACGAGGGCCGAGTGCAGGTAGATCGCGTGCGGCATGACCGTGGCGCCGACGATGCCCATGGCCAGCGCCAGCGACCCCGGACCGCCCAGGCCGGGCAGCAGCCCTCCGGCGAGATCTCCAGCGGATTGGTGCCCGACGAACAGGATGTCGTAGCCGATCCCGGCGCCCACGAGCACCAGAGCCGCCGCGCTCATCAGCTCGAACCCGCGCGCACGGCCCCGGCGCCGCAGCTCCAGCAGGAGCAGGGACACCGCGGCCGTCAGCACCGCTGAGGCCAGCACGGGCATCCCGAACAGCAGCCGCATCCCGATCGCCGCGCCGACGAACTCGGCCAGGTCGGTGGCGAGCACCACGACCTCGGCCTGGAACCACACCACGCGGGTCCCCCAGCGCGGAAACCGGTCCCGGCACAGCCGCGGCAGGCTCTTCCCGGTGGCCATGCCGAGCTTGGCCGCCTGGAACTGGACGAGCATCGCGACGAGGCTCGCGAGCACGACCACCCAGACGAGCAGATAACCGGTCGTCGCCCCGGCCGTCAGGTTGGTGG
>JAOPYG010000056.1 GCA_025964685.1 Actinoallomurus sp.
TACGAGCGGCCCAGGCGCGGGCCGTCGTAGTGGCGGTAGCCGATGTCGTGGATGACGCTCGTCATGAGGAGAAGACCTCTTCGATCCGGTGGCGGCGGTTCTCCATGCGCACGAGCGCGAGGCCGAGATCGGCGACGCAGTCGCGCACGACGTCGTACGTCGTCTCGTCGGCGATGTCGATGAGCAGGAGACGGCCGTCGGGGTGGACGCGCAGGCCGGTCTGGGCGAGCCGTTCACCGAGCCGGTCCCGGTCGGCGGGATCGTCCTCGACCTCGACCGCGAGCACGCCGCTGACCTGGGTGAAGTCGGTGACCGCCTGGGATCGCAGCAGCCGGCCGCCATCGATGATCACTAGGTGCCCGGCGACGCGTTCGAGCTCGCCGAGCAGGTGCGAGGTGACCAGCACGCTGATGCCGAACTGCGTGCCGATGCGCTGGATCAAAGCGAGCATCTCGTCGCGGCCGGCGGGGTCCAGGCCGTTGGTGGGTTCGTCGAGGAAGACGAGCTTCGGGTCGTGTACGAGGGCCTGGGCGAGCTTGACGCGCTGGCGCATGCCGGTGGAGTAACCGCCGATCGGCCGGTACCGCTCCTCGTACAGGCCGACGTGGCGCAGGGTGTCGGCGGCGCGCTCACGCGCCGCGGTGGCCGGCAGGCCGGACACGCGTGCGACGTGCACGATGAACTCGGTGGCGGAGACGTCGGGCGGCAGGCAGTCGTGCTCGGGCATGTAGCCGACCAGCTCACGGATCTTCATCGACTCGCGGACCGTGTCGAGACCGAGCACGCTCGCCGTGCCGCTCGTCGGCGGCAGGAGCCCGAGGAGGATCTTGATGAGGGTCGACTTGCCCGCGCCGTTGGCCCCGACCAGCCCGACAACGCCGGGCTCGATATCGATGGTCAGCTCGTCCAGGGCGAGCACGCCGGGGAACCGCTTGCCGAGCCCCCGGGTGGCGATGATGGACATGCGCCGAACCTAATGGACCTTTTGTCGGCGCGTCGTCACTCTGAGGCAGTAGACGCACCCGCCTCAGGGATGAGAAGGGGCGGCCGCGGGTCCGCGGCCGCCCGCGCTCAGCCGAAGACCGGGCCGGCGTACTCGGCGGCCAGCAGCGTGCTCAGCGCCCGCATGCCACGCCACGCCTTCGTCATGCCGAACTGCGCGGCGAACCGCACGACGGCGCGTACGTCGCCGGGGGTGGCGCCGGCGGAGAACGCGCGCGTCACGTGGACGCGGAAGCTCTCATCCAGGGTCTGGTAGAGAACGTCCACCGTCATCGTGGCGAACGCGCGCTCTCGTACGCTGAGCTGCTCCATGCCGGCGCGCATGCGGGACTGCAGGTCCATGTAATCGGCGAACCCGGGGTCAAGGCCGCGTACGGCCCCACGGACCGGCGCGGGGATCGGGCTTCCCGCGCCGTCCGCGTTCACCTCGTGGCGCCGGCCGGTGGGCCCCGGCAGGCCCTGCTCCCGCTCGATGGCGGTCAGCCGGTCCAGGGCGGCCAGCGCCGCCGGGTACCCGCTGTCGTAGGAGATGAAGCGGAGCATCTCCCGCAGGTCGTCGGCCGAGACGTCGTGCCGCCGCGCCATCGCGACGTGGAGCTCGAACGGCAGGCCCAGGGTCTGCTGGCAGACGTCGGCGACGACGCACAGCAGGATCTTCTCCCGAGTCGTCAGCTCGGGGATCCCGTCCCAGACGTCGCGGTCGGTCGCGGCGCTCATCTCGGCGAACACCGGATCCAGCTTGTCCGCGTGGGTGTGCCAGGGGAGGTCCATCACGTGCGCTCCTTGAGTGAACGACTGTAGTGCTACGACTGTAGTGCAACGAGTGTCCCCCTACAATGGCCCTCATGGACGTGACCTCCTCCGGTCCCAGCCGAGGCCGCGGCCGCAACCCACGAGGCCAGGGCGAACGCCTGCGTGAGGAGATCGTCGCCGCCGCTCTCCGGCTGCTCGACGAGCTCGCCGACGACCAGGCCCTGTCCCTGCGGGCCGTGGCGCGCGAGATCGGCATCGCCGCGACGTCGGTCTACATCCACTTCTCCGACCGGGACGCGCTCGTCCTCGCCGCCCTGCGGCAGTGTCATCGCGACCTCCTCGGCGCGGTCGACCAGGCCGAGGCCACCTCCCCCGACGACCCGGTGGCCGGGCTCCGCGCCCGCACCCTCCTCCAGGGCGCCTGGGCGCACGACCATCCCGGGCTGTACAAGGTGCTGCACGAGAGCACGCTCAACCAGCGGACGGACATGGCGTTCAAGGAGGAGATGGCCGAGCGGACCACCACGGCGGTCCGGCGGTGCATGGACGCCGGGCTCGCGCCCGCCGGTGACGCGGCGGAGGTCGCACTGGATTTGAGGGTGGCCGTGCACGGCGCAGTGTCGATGCGCGTGAACCAGCCGGATCTGCCCTGGCCACCGCTGGAGGAGCAGGTCGACCGCTACCTCACGAAACTGGTCGGGGTCCGGCTCGAGACCGCATAGCCTCGGCCGGCGTCGTGCCTCGGCCGGCGCGCCCGGGCTCCGACCGTTGTTCAATTAGGCGCATAGATGCCCATATAGCGGGCATAGCTGCGCCAAAAATTGGATGGTGGAGAACGCATGCGGTTCGCCAAATCGTCGGTCGTCGTCCTTGCCGCCGTTTCCCTGCTCACCGGGTGCAAAGACGTAGCGGTGGACGGTGCCTCGCCCGGCTCCGGCTCCGGCGCCGGGCCCACGACGTCCGACGGCCGGGCCGTCAGTCCGCTCGACAACGCCAAAGGCACCAAGGTGGGGCTGGCGGCCATCACCTCGGACGCGGGCAAAAGCCAGGCTCGCGCGCTGATCAAGCGGGTGACGACCAAGGGCCGCGGCCCGAAGACCGGCTACAGCCGCGACGAGTTCGGGTACGCCTGGATGGACTCGGCGCCCAACGTTCCGTATGCGCACAATGGCTGTGACACGCGAAACGACCTCATAAAACGTGATGGTGTCGAGGTTCATTACCGGTCGGGGTCGAAGTGTGTGGTGTCGTCGATGACCCTGCACGACCCCTACACCGGGCGGACCGTCCATTGGACCAAGTCGCACGCGACGACGATCCAGATCGACCACGTGATGCCGCTGTCGTACGACTGGCAGATGGGCGCTGCGCGCTGGACGAAGGAAAAGCGCGAGGGCATCGCCAACGACCCGCTCAACCTGCTTCCGGTGGACGGCTCGCTCAACGCGTCGAAGGGGGACTCGGGCCCGGCGTCCTGGCTGCCGCCGAACAAGAACATCCGCTGTTCCTACAGCGTTCGGTTCGCGCAGGTCTCGCTGAAGTACGAGTTGCCCGTGACGGCGGCCGACAAGCAGATGATGCTCACGCAATGCGGGGGCTGACGCCGCTGGACCGGTGAGCGCGCCGCCCGCACCGGAACTGGACGACGCAGACGGCGAGCGCCCGGCCGAACCCGGCCGGGCGCTCGATACCGTCAGCCCTTACGCGGACTGCTTGTCGTTGGATCGCCGTGACGCTCCCGGCCGCCCTTTGTGAGAAAGACCCAGCAGACGGGCGAAGACCCGGAAGGGCAGGAGAAGAACGTTCACCGTCGTTGCCACAACGGCTTGAAGTGCTGCGATGATACGGCCCGCCATCAGGCTCTCCCTTCGCTGTCCGTGACAGTTGTGTATACCCCGTGACCGGGTTTTACACGGCGAGCGACATGAGGTTCGTGACCGTTCTCCAGTTGCGCATCGTGGCGGGCACCTTCAACCTCCTGCCGAGCACGACCGGCAGTTTCGCGTTGCCGATGCCGTTCGGCAGGTTCAGATAGAGCTCCCGCTCGCCGGCCCGCATCTCATCGGGGGCGAATTGGCCGAGGTCGAATCCGTCCAGCCAATCCGGTGCCGGCGGCTCCAGCAGGAACAACACCGTGTATCGGGACGGGTCACCGACCTCCATCGGATTGCGGTCGATCACGTCCTGAAGCGCGTCCGCGGTCCGCAGGATGACCTCGGTCATCAGCCCGAGGTCGGCGGCGAGCCGCTCTTCGATGTCGGCGGCGACACGCTCGGCCCGTGTCTCGTCCGCGGTGAAGACCGCGTTGCCGCTCTGTAGATAGGTCTGAACGTCGGCGTATCCGAGGCCGGCGAGCAGCTCGCGCAGCGCGGCCATGGAGACCTTTTTGTGGCTGCCGAGGTTGACGGCGCGCAAGAGCGCCACATATCGCGTCACAGCAAGCGGTACTACTCCACCGTGACGGATTTGGCTAGGTTGCGCGGCTGGTCGACGTCATGTCCCTTGGCGGTGGCCAGCTCGCAGGCGAACACCTGCAGCGGCACAGTCGCCACGAGCGGCTGCAACAGCGTGGGCACCGCCGGGACCCGGATGAGCGTGTCGGCGTACGGGACGACCGCCTCGTCGCCCTCCTCGGCGATCACGATCGTGCGGGCGCCACGGGCCCGGATCTCCTGAATGTTGGAGACGATCTTGTCGTGGAGGATGGGCCGGGCACGGGACGGCACGATGACCACGACCGGCAGACCCTGTTCGATCAGGGCGATGGGGCCGTGCTTGAGTTCGCCGGCGGCGAAGCCCTCCGCATGCATGTAGGCGAGCTCCTTGAGCTTCAGCGCCCCCTCCAGGGCCACCGGGAAGCCCACGTGCCGGCCCAGGAACAGCACGCAGCGCTCGCCGGCGAGCGACCGGGCCAGCTCGCGCACCGGCTCGATCGTCTCCAGGACCTGCTCCACCTTCTGCGGCATCGTGCCCAGGAGCTGGACCATGGCGAACACCTCGTCGCCCCACTTGGTCCCCCGCACCTGCGCCAGGTAGAGGGCGATCAGGTACACGGCGACCAGCTGGGTCAAGAACGCCTTGGTCGAGGCGACCGCGATCTCCGGGCCGGCGTGGGTGTAGAGGACGCCGTCGCACTCACGCGGAATGGTCGAGCCGTTGACGTTGCAGATGCCGAGCACGCTCGCGCGCTGCTCACGGGCGTGGCGGACGGCCATCAGGGTGTCCATCGTCTCGCCGGACTGCGAGATGGCGATCACCAGCGTCGAGCGCGTCAGGATCGGGTCGCGGTAGCGGAACTCGCTGGCGAGCTCCACCTCACACGGCAACTGCGTCCAGTGCTCGATGGCGTACTTGGCGATCATTCCCGCGTGGTACGCCGTGCCGCACGCCACGATGATGATCTTGTCGATGTCGCGCAGCTCGTCGTCGGTGAGCCGCATCTCGTCGAGGCTGAGCCGGCCGTCGGCGCCGATCCGCCCGAGCAGCGTGTCGGCGACCGCGGTCGGCTGCTCGGCGATCTCCTTGAGCATGAAGTAGTCATGGCCGCCCTTTTCCGCGGCGGAGACGTCCCAGTCGACGTGGTACTCCGTGACCGCGGCCGGTGTGCCGTCGAACTCGGTGACCCTCACCCCGGTCGGCCGCAGCTCCACGACCTGATCCTGGCCGAGCTCGATCGCGTCACGGGTGTGCGCGATGAAGGCCGACACGTCGCTGGCGAGGAAGTTCTCGCCCTCGCCGACACCGACGACCAGCGGCGAGTTGCGGCGGGCACCGACCACGAGGTCAGGTTCGCCGGAGTACACCGCGACGAGCGTGAACGCCCCGTCCAGGCGTACGCAGACGCGCCGCATCGCGTCGGCCAGGCCCACGCCCTTGGCCAGCTCCTCCTCGAGGAGGTGCGCGACGGCCTCGGTGTCGGTGTCGGAGGACAGGTCATGGCCCCGGCGTTCGAGCTCGAGCCGCAGCGTGGCGAAGTTCTCGATGATGCCGTTGTGCACGACGGCGACGGCGCCGGTGCAGTCGGTGTGCGGGTGGGCGTTGCGGTCGTTCGGTGCGCCGTGGGTGGCCCAGCGCGTGTGGCCGATGCCCGACCGGCCCGGCGTGCCGTCCTCGCCGGGGGAGTCGTCCGCCCCGCCGGGCGGCAGGGTGCCCGCGAGCGCCTCGCGCAGGTTGGCGAGCTTGCCGGCGCGCTTGGTCACCGTCAGCTTGCCGTCGGCGGAGACGGCCGTGCCCGCCGAGTCATAGCCGCGGTATTCGAGCCGGGCGAGCCCTTCGACCACCACGTCGAGCGCCGACTGCGAGCCGACGTACCCTACGATTCCGCACATGCGGGCCACATTAATGGCTCCAGGTGAACGGGTAGACCACCATCGCACCAACTCTCGTCCGCCGCGCCAGGGTTCCTGCGTCACTCCGGGCCTGAGGTCGCCGGGTCGCCGTCCGTCACCAAGTCGTAACGCGCTCCAAATCGTCGCACTGTGACACGTCGGGCTAAGGTCCTGCTCATGACGAGGATCGGGGCCGGCACCCCCAGCCCGTACGTCGAACTGGACCGTGAGTCATGGCGTGCGCTGCGAGCCGGTACACCCCTCTCACTCGGCCCCGATGAGCTCGACGAGATCCGTGGGCTGGGCGACCCGATCGACATCGACGAGGTCGAGGACGTCTATCTGCCGCTCTCGCGGCTGCTGCGGCTGTTCGTGGCCGGCGACGGGCGCCTGCGCGACACGGTCGGCTCCTTCCTCGGCGAGCCGATCGCCCCGACGCCGTTCATCATCGGTGTCGCCGGCAGCGTGGCGGTCGGCAAGTCGACGATCTCCCGGCTGCTGCGCACCCTGCTCGCCCGCGGCCCCGGCGACCCGAGAGTCGAACTGGTCAGCACCGACGGTTTCCTCTACCCCAACGCCGTGCTGGCCGAGCGCGGCCTGATGCAGCGCAAGGGCTTCCCGGAGTCCTACGACCGGCGGGCGCTGCTGGCGTTCGTCTCCCAGATCAAGGCGGGCGTCGCTGAGGCGTCCATGCCGGTGTACGAGCCGCTGCGGTACGACATCCTGCCGGATGCCCGGCAGGTCGTACGGCGGCCCGACATCCTCATCGTCGAGGGTCTCAACGTCCTGCAGAGCGCCAAACCGGGCGGTCTGGCGCTCTCGGACCTGTTCGACTTCTCGGTCTACGTCGACGCGCGGGTCAACGACATTCGCGAGTGGTACATCGAGCGCTTCTTCGCCCTGCGCCGCACGATCTTCACCGACGAGCGCTCGTACTTCCACCCGTACGCGCAGGTGGACCAGGACGAGGCGGCGGCACAGGCGGAGCACTTCTGGCGTGACGTCAACGAGGTCAACCTCGTGGCCAACATCCTGCCGACGCGCGCCCGCGCCACGCTCGTGCTGAACAAGGACCACGACCACCGGATCCGACGCGTACGGCTGCGCCGCATTTAGGTGAGCAGCGACCCTTCACCGCCGCGCCCGTGGGATCCGCCGGGCGGCGGGTCCCACGGGCCGAAGAGCGGCCGTCACGCGCGGCGGGGCCGGAGCAGCAGCACTCCACAACACACGGCGAGGGCCGCCACGGCGGCGAGCGCGCTGCTCGTCACCGCCAGGGCATGGCCGGTCGGCGGCGCGATGCTGAGGAACAGCGTGCCGAAGGTCGCGCCCCCCACCACCTGGCCGAGCCGGTTCGTCATCACCAGCAGGCCGCTGGCGTCGGCCCCGTCCTCCACGGCCACGTGGGTGAGGGCGATCGCCACCAGCGGGCTGAACGCCGCCCCGAGCCCGAGACCGGCCACGCCCATCGCGACCTCGAGGGACAGGAATCCGCCGAAGGTGGCCATCTGCAGGAAGATCGTCGCGAGACTCGCGCGCATGCCTGGCGCGCCGCCACCCGGCCGGCGATGAGCGGCGTGATCGCGCGGCGCTGAAGGAGCGCGAACACCGCGAACACCGCGACGCTCGCGGCGAGCATCACCCAGCCCCACAACGGCCAGTGCTCCTCGTCACCTGCGGCACCATCAGCGTGGCGCCCGCCCCCTGGACGAAGCGGAACCCGATCAGCAGGCCGGTGCCTTCCGCGAGGCCGCAGGCCAGCGAGGCGGCGGTGAACAGGGCCAGGCCGGCCTGGAAGGCGGTCCGGTGTCCG
>JAOPYG010000110.1 GCA_025964685.1 Actinoallomurus sp.
TCGGCGCCGTGATCCCGCGTGACGACCTGGCCAACAAGACCGGGGAACTGTCCGACGTCAGCCACGACACGGGTTACCTACTTGTTCCCGGACACGAGACGGTGCTGTCGGTGATGACGTCGTTCAACCCGGCGGACTTCCCTGACGGAAGCGGATTCGCGACGGCGAACAACGAGGTTCAGAAGGTGGCGAAGTAGGTCTACGACTACCTCAAGGCCCCCGCACCGCGGGCTTAGGCGAGCGAAACATCTCCGTCAGACCAATACGCCGCGGAAATCCCCGGGACGCCCCAGACCGCCTCCCGGGATTTTCGCGCTCCAAGATCGCCTCCGCGCTCGTCGTATCCGCATCGAGTTGCGCGGCGGAGGAGGCGTAGTGCGATGCGTAGCGTTATATGTTCAGACCGTGCCTGAACGTCGTGGCCGCACGCGCACGAGACCCGCGGCGCGGAGGGTCTCGCTCCGGCCATCACGGACCCTCGGTGGTGGTCTCGACAAGCGGAAAATGGCAGCTGACCTGACGGCCAGGGGTGATCTCCACCGGAGCGGGCCGCTCGACCCGGCATTTGTCCTGCGCGTACGGGCAGCGCGGGTGGAACGGGCAGCCCGTCGGCTTGTGAATCGGACTCGGCACGTCACCGGTGAGCACGATCCGCTCGCGTCGCGGTGTGGAGCCGTCGTCGATCTCGGGTACGGCCGACAACAACGCCTGGGTGTAGGGATGCGCGGGTGCCGCGTACAGCGGCTCGGCGTCGGCGAGTTCGACGATCTCACCGAGGTACATGACCGCGATCCGGTCCGAGACGTGCCGTACCACGCCGAGATCGTGCGCGATGAAGATGTAGGTGAGCCCGTACTCCTCCCGCAGGTCGGCGAAGAGGTTCAGCACCTGCGCCTGAATGGAGACGTCGAGCGCCGCGACCGGTTCGTCGGCCACGATGAGCTTCGGGTTCATCGCGAGCGCCCGTGCGATGCCGATCCGCTGACGCTGACCGCCGCTGAACTCATGCGGGTAGCGGTCGACGTACGTCTCCGACAGGCCGACGACGTCGAAGAGCTCGGTGACGCGACGGCGGACCGCGGCCGCGTCGCCGTAGCCGTGCACCTGGAGGGGCTCGGCGACGATGTCGCCGGCACGGCGGCGCGGGTTCAGCGAGGCGTACGGGTCCTGGAAGACGAGCTGGAGTCCGCGGCGGATCGGACGCAGCCTGCGCCGGGACAACGTGCTGATGTCGCGCCCGTCGAACTCCACCGTGCCCCTCGTGAGATCCATGAGGCGCACCAGGCAGCGGCCGAGCGTCGACTTGCCGCAGCCGGACTCGCCCACCACGCCCAGGGTCTCCCCCGCGACCACCTCCAGCGACACCCCGTCGACGGCCCGTACGACCTCCTGTCCACCGCCACGTGCCCTCGCCACCACGCCGGATCGCAACGGGAAGTGCTTGACCACGTCGGTCGCACGAAGAAGCGTGGTCATGGCATGTCCTCCCCCACGGCGGCCGTTGCCGCCTCCGCCCGCAGTTCGGCCCGCCCATCCCGCGGAAGCCAGCAGGCATCCCGGTGCGCGCCGCCGAGCAGCTCGGGCCTCTCATCGCAGGCCTCGTGCCGGAACCCGCAGCGCGGCGCGAACGCGCAGCCGTCGGGGACCTCGAACGGTGAGATCGGCGACCCCGGTATCGCGGCGAGCCGGCGGATCCTCGCGCCGGTGACCCGGGGCACCGAGCCCAGCAGCCCCCAGGTGTACGGGTGCCGCGGGCGGCGGAAGACCTCGGTCTTGGGCCCCTGTTCGATGGCGCGACCGCCGTACATGACGAGGACCTGATCGGCGATCTCCGACACCACACCCATGTCGTGCGTGATGACCAGGATGGACGAGCCGTGTGTCTCGCGGAGCCGGCGCATGAGGTCGAGGATCTGGGCCTGGGTCGTGACGTCGAGCGCCGTTGTCGGCTCGTCCGCGATCAGCAGCTTCGGGTTGCAGGCGAGGGCCATCGCGATGACCGCCCGCTGCCGCATGCCGCCGGAGAACTCATGCGGGTAGTTGTCGACGCGCTGGGCCGGATTCGGGATGCCCACCTCGTCGAGGAGCGTGATCGCCCGCTGCCGTGCCTCGGATCTGGAGACCGGGTCGTGCGCGCGGAGCTGCTCGGCGATGTGCCAGCCGACCGTGTAGACAGGGGTGAGCGCGGTCATCGGATCCTGGAAGATCATCGCGATGTCACGACCACGGACCGCGCGCAGCTGCTTGTCGGTGAGCTCGAGCAGGTTCCGGCCGTTGAAGGAGACGGTGCCGGTGACGCTGGCGTTCGGGTCCCGGATCAGCTTGAGGATGCTCATCACCGACACGGTCTTGCCGGATCCGGACTCGCCCACGATGCCGAGCACCTCACCGGCCCCGACCGTGAACGACAGGCCGTCGACGGCGGTGACGGTGCCGCGTCGGGTCCGGAACGTCACCCGCAGGTCGCGTACGTCGAGGAGTGGTTCAGGCATGGCGCACCCGCGGGTCGAGCCGTGCGTACAGGACGTCGACGAGGGCGTTCGTCAGCACCACGAAGAACGCGGCGTACAGGACCGTTCCCATGATCACCGGGAGGTCGACGTTCTGCAGCGCGTCATAGGTCAGCTTGCCGACACCGGGCAGGCCGAAGACCACCTCCGTGAGCAGGGCGGAGCCGCCGACCAGGGCACCGAAGTCGAGGCCGAACAGCGAGACGAACGGGATGAGCGAACATCGGAGCGCGTGCTTGATCAGGATCCGGCGTTCGGAGATGCCCTTCGCGCGGGCGGTGGTGACGTAGTCCTCGTTCAAGCTCGCGATGACCTCCGAACGCAGCAGCCGGGCGTAGATACCGGCGTACAGCAGCGCCAGCGTGAGCCAGGGGAACAGCAGGTGCAGGGCCCACTGGCCCGGGTTGTCGGTCAGGCCGACGTAGCCGAGCGGTGGCACCCAGGAGAAGACCCCGTCGTGCAGCCGGCTCTGGGTGACCAGGTTGACCGCCTCACCGACCCAGTAGACCGGAAGCGACGCGCCGACGACGCCCAGCATCATGATCAGCGGATCCACGGCGGTGCCGCGCAGTGCCGCCGCCGCGCTGCCCATGACCACGCCGAGAACCACCCAGATCACCGCCGCGCCAAGCACGAGCGACAGCGTGGCCGGCATGGCGTGCGTGATCTGGGGGATCACCTTCGCGCCGCGGTTGACGAAGGACTCCAGGTCCCGGGTGACGAACAGGTGCTTCATCATCAGCACGTACCGCACGGGCAGCGGCCGGTCGAAGCCGAACGCGTGCCGCACCTGCGCCAGCGTCGCCGGGTCGGCGTTGCGTCCCGCGATGCGCGCCGCGGGATCGACGCCGGGCGTTGCGAAGAAGATGAGGAACACCAGCACGCTGATCGCGAACAGGACCAGGAACGCGGAGACGAAGCGGCGTACGGCGAAGGCGAGCATCTAGGCTCCTCCCCGTAGCCGTGCGCCCGGATCGAGGGCGTCGCGCACGCCATCGCCGAAGATGTTCAGCGCCACGGCCGTCATCGCGATGAGCAGACCGGGTACGAGCGCCACGGCCGGCCGCGTGTACAGCAGCCCGAGGCCGTCGTTGATGATCGTGCCCCAGCTCGCGTCCGGCGGCTGCACTCCCACCGACAGGAACGACAGCGCGGACTCGGTGAGCATGTTGAGCGCGGTCATGAGCGGAATGAAGACGATCACCGTGGGTGTGACGTTGGGCAGGATCTCGCGGCGCATGATCCGCCGGTCCGTGGCGCCGATCCCGATGGCCGCCTGGATGAAGTCCCGATGCCGCAACGCGATCACCTTGCCGCGCACCGGGCGGGCGACGTACGGCACATAGATCACCGCGATGATGAAGATGGGCACCCAGATGCTCCCGGCGTCGACGCCGACCGGCCCGATGTGCACGCCGCTGGTGAGCAGTACCACGGAGAGGCAGATCGCGAGCAGATAGACGGGGAACGCCCAGACGACGTCCAGGATGCGGGACAGGACCGCGTCCACCACACCCCCGGCGTAGCCCGCGACGACGCCGACGACGGTGGCGACCAGACAGCACAGCACCGCCGACGTCAGCCCGATGAACAGGCTGTTGCGGCCGGCGTACAGCAGCCGCGCCATCACGTCGCGCCCCTGGTTGTCGGCGCCGAGGAAGTAGTGACCGGGATCCCAGGTCGGGCCGACCGGGGTGACGCCGAGCTGGAGTCCGGTGCTGCTCGGGCGCAGCACCGGAACCGTCTTGCCGTCGATGACCGTCGTGCCAGAGATGTTCGACCGGAAGGCGTCGGTGTGCGCGATGTGGTGGGCGTACAGCGGTGCGGCGAGGCAGGCGAGGACGATCAGCAGGAAGACGGCCGCGGCGCCCACGGCCGCCCGGTTGCGGGTCAGCTGGGTGAGGGAGTTGCGCCACGGGCCGGCCACCCCCGGGGCGGGCGGGACGGCGACCGTCCCGCCCGACTCCGGAGCACCGGGGAGCCCGGCAACCACCGCCATAGGCCGGCTCACTTCACCCACAGCTGGCTGACCAGCATGTAGAACTGCTTGCTGAACTGATAGTTGCCGACCTTGGTGGAGACGAAGTCGACGAGCTTGGGGTTGAACAACGGGACGAGCGGGGACTTCTGCATGACCGCCTGGTCGACCTGGCCCCACTTCTGGTTCGCCGCCGGCATGCCGGTCTGCTCGGTCTTCAGCGCGTCCTGCATCTGCGCGTCGACGCCCTTGTCGCAGAAGCCGGAGATGTTGATGCTGGAGTCGCTGCCGGGGTGGTACGACGCGCACGACAGCAGCACGTTGAGGAAGTCCGAAGCCGCCGGGTAGTCCTGGTACCAGGACGTCAGCGCAAGCTGCACCTTGTTCTTGGTGTTCTGGATGTAGGTGAACTGGATGTTCGCCGACAGCGGCTTCAGCGTGGCCTTGTAGCCGATCTGGTTGAGCAGGCTCTGGACGTACTCCCCGATCGACTTGTTCACCTCGTCCTCCTGCACGACGACGGCGACCTGCTGGCCGGCGGTGCCGGACTGCTGCACCAGCTGCTTGGCCTTCTCGGTGTCGGGTGCCGACCAGGTGGCCCCGCCGCCCTTGGTGTAGTCGCAGGAGTTCACGTGGCCCGGGAAGCCGGGCGGCAGGATCGTGCACGCGGGCTGGGCGAGGTTCGTCCCTCCGTACAGCCGTACCGCCGCCGCCCGGTCGACCGCCCAGTTGATGGCCTGGCGGGCGG
>JAOPYG010000126.1 GCA_025964685.1 Actinoallomurus sp.
GCGAGGAGATCCGGTTGACCTCCATCATCATGACCCGGATGACCTGCGCACGCTCGGGGATCTCATCGGTGATGCCGAGCAGCTTCTCCACGGCCATGCAGTACGCCGTCTCGTTGAAGATCGGCGCAAGGTAGTCCATGCGGGTGCAGAACGTGGTCCCCTGGGTCCACGTCCGGTACTCCATGTTCTTCTCGATACCGGTGTGGAGGTAGCCGATGCCGACACGGGTCTCGTCCACCGTCTCGCCGTCGAGGGTGAGGATGAGCCGGAGCACGCCGTGCGTGGACGGGTGCTGCGGGCCCATGTTCACGACGAGGCGGTCGTCCTCGCCCTCCTGGGCGCCCTTGACGACGTCGTCCCAGTCCTCACCGGAGACGTTGAAGACCGTGCCCTCGGTCGCCTCGTCGGTGCCATACGCGTCATAGGTAGCGGTCATACGTACGACCTCCGCTCGTCCGGCGGTGGCACCGTGGCCCCGCGGTATTCGACGGGGATGCCGCCGAGGGGGTAGTCCTTGCGCTGCGGGTGACCCATCCAGTCGTCCGGCATCATGATGCGGGTCAGCGCCGGATGCCCATCGAAGATGAGGCCGTAGAAGTCGTAGGTCTCGCGCTCGTGCCAGTCGTCGGTCGGGTAGACCGACACGATCGACGGGATGTGCGGGTCGGCGTCGGGGCAGGTCACCTCGACGCGAACGCGCCGGTTGTGCGTGATCGACAAGAACGGGTAGACCGCGTGCAGCTCGGCGCCGGCGTCCTCGGGGTAGTGCACGCCGGACACGCCGAGGCACATCTCGAAGCGCAGCCGCGGGTCGTCGCGCAGGACGCGCACCATGCCGAGGAGGTGCTCGCGGCGTACGACGAAGGTGAGCTCACCGCGGTCGACGACGATCCGCTCGACCGCGTCGCCGAAGTCGGGGTTTGCCTGCTCGAGGAGGTCCGCGATCTCGTCGAACTCCCCCTCCGTGCCGGTCGTACGCGGGCCGCCGTACGGGCGCTCGCTGCTGACCTTGGGCGACTGGCGCACGACGAGGCGGCCGAAGCCGGAGGTGTCACCGGTCGTCCGCGCGCCGAACATGCCGAGGCGCGCGACGGGCTGCTCGGCCCGCTCCTCCTCGCGGTGCGCGGGAAGCTGGTCGGCGGCCTGCTCGGCCTTCTGCTCCGGGTGCTGAGAACTCATGAGGCCTCCTTCGTCGGAGGAGCGACCTCCAGAACACTGTGCCTGCCGCTTCGCTCGCTCATGACGTCACCACCTGCTGAGGCTGGTCGAGGAGGGGAAGCTGGCGCATCCGGGCGCGCTCGAGCTCCTCGATCTCCTTCTTGCGGTGCGGGCCCATCTTGGTGTTCTGGATCTTGTCGTGCAGCTTGAGGATCGCGTCCAGGAGCATCTCCGGCCGCGGCGGGCAGCCGGGCAGGTAGATGTCGACCGGAACGATGTGGTCGACGCCCTGGACGATCGCGTAGTTGTTGAACATGCCGCCCGAGGAGGCGCACACGCCCATGGCGATGACCCACTTCGGCGAGGCCATCTGGTCATAGATCTGCCGCAGCACCGGCGCCATCTTCTGACTCACCCGGCCCGCGACGATCATCAGGTCGGCCTGCCGCGGCGAGCCCGAGGCGCGTTCCATGCCCCACCGGGAGAAGTCGTGGCGCGGGTCGCCGGTCGCCATCATCTCGATGGCGCAGCACGCCAGGCCGAACGTCGCCGGCAAGACCGAACTCTTGCGCGCCAGCCCGATGACCTGCTCGACCGTCGTCAGCATGATCCCGCTGGGGAGCTTTTCTTCTAGACCCATATCAGTCCCACTCCAGACCACCGCGGCGCCAGACGTAGGCGTACGCGATGAGGACGGTGACGATGAACAGCACCATTTCCACGAGACCGAACAGGCCGAGGTGATCGAACGCGACCGCCCACGGATAGAGGAAAATGATCTCGATGTCGAAAACGATGAAAAGCATCGCCGTCAGGTAGTACTTCACCGGGAATCGGCCGCCGCCGACGGGCTGCGGGGTGGGCTCGATGCCGCATTCGTACGCTTCGAGCCGGGCGCGGTTCCAACGCTTCGGGCCGGTCAGCGAGCCCATGACCACCGAAAAGCCCGCGAAGCCAAGTGCGAGTACCCCAAGCACGACAATCGGAACGTAGAGGTTCAAATCCCTACACCCCCCTCTCGCTGAATGTCATGGAGCGCGCGTGGCGCGGCACGGTCGTCGGGCACGACCGGGATTTCCATCCTAGGCACGGCGATCATCACTTCTTTCCTCGGGGTGTCACGCCGCGGGCGCCAGTTTGGACATCGCGTTGATGACGCGATCCATCGCGTCGCCGCCACGCGGATCAGTGAGATTGGCGAGGAGCTTGAGCGTGAATCGCATCAGTGTGGGATGCGGCAGGCCATGGCGCGTCGCGAACTTCATCACGCGCGGGTCCCCGATCGCCTTCACGAAGAGACGCCCGACCGTGTAATAGCCGCCATAGGCCTGCTTCAGCACCTGCGGGTAGTCGTGCAGCGCACGCTCCCGCTGCGCGGCGGTCGGCCGGCCCAGCGCCTGCACGATGACCTCGGCCGCCATCTCGGCGGACTCCATCGCGTACGCGATGCCCTCCCCGTTGAACGGGTTGATCATCCCGCCGGCGTCACCGACGAGGAGCAGGCCGCGGGTGTAGTGCGGCGTGCGGTTGAAGCCCATCGGGAGGGCGGCGCCGCGCACCGGGCCGGTGGCGTTGTCCTCCTGGTAGCCCCACTCCTCGGGCATGCCGGCCAGCCAGCTCTTCAGCAGCCCCCGGTAGTCGACGTTCTTGAACGACTCGCTCGTGTTGAGCAGGCCCAGGCCGACGTTGGAGGTGCCGTCGCCGACGCCGAACACCCAGCCGTAGCCGGGCAGCAGCCGCTCGCCGTCCCACAGCTCCAGCCAGGACTCGAGGTAGTCGTCGTCGTGGCGCGGGCTCGTGTAGTAGCGCCGCACGGCCACGCCCATCGGGCGGTCGTCGCGCTTGCGCAGGCCCATCGCGAGAGAGAGCCGCGTGGAGTTGCCGTCGGCGGCCACGACGAGGGGCGCGGTGAACCGTGCCTCGCCGTCGGGGGTCTTGGCGATCACGCCGATGATGCGGCCGTTGTCGTTCAGGATCGGCTCGGTCACCGCGGTGTTCAGCCGCAGCTTGGCCCCCGCGGCGACGGCGCGCTCGGCGAGGATCTGGTCGAAGTCCATTCGCGTGCGGACCAGGCCGTAGTCGGGATAGCTGGCGAGGTCGGGCCAGGGCAGTTCCAGGCGGACGCCGCCGCCGATGATGCGCAGGCCCCTGTTACGGATCCAGCCGGGTGCGTCGAGGTCGACGCCGAGCTTGATGAGCTGCTTGGTGGCGCGTGGGGTGAGCCCGTCACCGCAGACCTTCTCGCGCGGGAACTCCGTCTTTTCCAGAAGGAGGACGTTGAGGCCGGCCTGCGCGAGATGGTACGCGGTGGCCGAGCCCGCCGGTCCGGCGCCGACGACGATGACGTCGGCGTCCGTCACGGAGGTGTCCTGCTGAACTGCGGCGGGTGTCTCGGTCACGAGAATCCTCTGCGGGCATGTGGTCGATGGTGCCGCCTGGGGATGGCGGGAGCGATGCCGTGCCGGATCGTACGGCCCTGGACGAGGCTCGATGCGACCCGGGGTGCCATCTTCGGGTCTTGTTCATTTGTGAAGCGCTTCACAAGCGTGCTACATGCAGAGTCTAAACCTTCTGAGGGTCTGCTCGGGAACCGTGCGGGGACCCGGATCGTTCACGCGGGCCCCCATGCCCGGGGGTGCCGTTCCTTGCGTAGGCTCGACGACCATGACGCGGGCATCCCTGGACAAGCAGCCGGCCGAGGTCGCGGCCATGTTCGACCGTACGGCGGCGCGCTATGACCTCCTGAACGACCTGATGACCGGCGGCCTGGACCGCCGGTGGCGACGCGCGGTCGTCCGCGCCGTCTGCGCGCGCCCCGGCGAGCTCGTCCTCGACGTGGCGGCCGGCACGGGCACCTCCTCGGTGCCGTTCGCCGAGGCAGGCGCGCTCACGGTCGCATGCGATTTCTCCCTCGGCATGCTGCGGCAGGGCGTACGCCGCCAGACGGGAGTACGCGGACTGGGCTTCGCGGCCGGCGACGCGCTGCGGCTGCCCTTCCACGACGCTTCCTTCGACGCGGTGACGATCTCCTTCGGCATCCGCAACGTCAGCGACACCAAGGCCGCGCTGCGCGAGATGCTGCGGGTCACCAAGCCGGGCGGCCGCCTGCTGATCTGTGAGGTCAGCCGCCCGCCCAACCCCGTGCTGCGCCGGCTGCACGGGCTGCACCTGCGGGTGGGCCTGCCGCTCATGGCGAAGGTGAGCTCGAACCCCGACTCCTACCACTACCTGGCCGAGTCGACCGCCGCGTGGCACGACCAGGAGGCCCTGTCCGGGCTGCTGCGCGAGGCCGGCTGGGAGTCGGTCCGCTACCGGAACCTGACCTTCGGCGCCGTGGCACTGCACCACGCGGTACGGCCGGCGTCCGCCTAGCCGATCTGAGGCTTCGCGCGGGCGGGGTCCGCAGGGGTGTCAGTCGTCGTCCTCGCGGGCGGCGCCCTCCGCGAGGTTGTCCCGCATGCGGCCGGCCCGCTCGGTCACCGAGCTGGACACCGCGTCGCGCTGACGCGACAGCAGGACGAAGCTGACCACTCCGCTGATCAGGATGGCCAGTGCGAGCAGCAGGAACCCTCGGGCCCCCACCAGGAAGAGCACGCCGGCGGTCGCGGCGAGCAGCGCCAGCCGCGAGAGCGTGTAGATGAGTACGGAACGCATGGCCTTCCGAGGCTATCTCCCCCGGCCACCTACCTCGCCATCGCCCTCGCGCAGGATCTCGGCGTAGAGGGCCGGGTCGGCGTTGCCGCCGGAAACGACGGCGACGTAGTTACGGCGGCCGCCCGGCATCGCGTAGCGGGAGAGGTAGGCCGCGGTCGCCACGGCCCCGCCGGGCTCGGCGACGAGCCGGGCGCGCTGGGCGAGCTGCCGCATCGCGTCCCGGATCTCCTCCTCGCTGACGGTCACGATGTCATCGACGTACCGCAGGTGCTCGAACGGCAACTCACCGACGCATTCGACGCGCAGGGCGTCGGCGATCGTCCGGCGGGTGTCGGCGCTGGGCCAGGCGATCCGGCGGCCGGCACGGAACGAGGCGCGGGTGTCCGCGGCGAGCTCCGGCTCCACACCGACGACCCTTACCTCCGGGCGCATGGCCTTGATCGCGGTGGCGATCCCGGAGATCAGCCCACCACCGCTGATCGGCACCAGGACCGTGTCGACGTCGGGGGCATCCTCGAGGATCTCGAGTCCGACCGTTCCCTGGCCCGCGATGACCCGGCGGTCGTCGAACGGCGGGATGAGCGCGTAGCCGTGAGCGGCGGCCAGCCGGTCGGCCGTCTCGACGCGCGCCTCGATGGTCGGCTCGACGAAGACGATCTCGGCGCCCAGCAGGCGGCACGCATCGACCTTGATCGCCGGGATGGTGTTCGGCACGACGAGCACCGCCGGGACCCCCACGGCCTTCGCGGCGTACGCCACCGCTTGAGCGTGGTTTCCGCTGGAGTGCGCGATGACGCCGTTCTTGCGGTCGGGCTCGGACAGAGCGCTGACCGCCGCATACGCGCCGCGCAGCTTGAACGAGCCGACGGGCTGGAGTGACTCCGGCTTCAGCTGGAGGGACGGGGCCGTCGCGGGCTGCGCGGGGAATGCCAGCAACGGCGTGCGGACGATGACGCCGGCCAATCGCCGGGCCGCATCCTCGATCTCCTCCAACGTAACAAGATCGGACATACCAGAACCCTAAGGGGCCGCGAAGCGTTGGGAGAGCGGGGCACCCGAGAAGGTGTCGTCCCCGTCGGCCGACCGGAACTGCAACCGGACGGTCACATCTCGTCATTACTGCATGTCACAAAACTACGTAGCGTGATGTTTCCCGAAAACAAGGGAGAAACCGGTCCTCAACCGGCACACTTAGAAACAGTCCTTCCGCCACGAGAGCGGGACAAAGGGGGAGAGAAAACGTGGAGAGCACGAGCGAACGCCTGCTGACCCCAGGCGAGGTCGCTGCCCTGTTCCGGGTCGATCCGAAAACTGTGACTCGATGGGCGGCCGCCGGCCGGATCAGTAGCATCCGGACACCTGGTGGACATCGCCGTTTCAGGGAATCCGAGGTGCACGCACTACTGCGCGGTGAGGAGACCGCCGACACTTCCGATCTCAGCCGCTGACCGCGCAGACGCGCACCTCTCTGGCCGGCACCTAGACCCCCGGGTGCCCCGTCATTCTTCGGCCTGCTCGGCCTTGAACTCCTCGAACTCCTGGCGCAGCGCCTCATCGTCCGCGCGCCATCTCCGGCGCCTGTCCGCCAGCTCCTCCTCGGTGATCGACTGTTCGAGAAGCCGCTGATAATCGGGATCATCAGGCCCGATCTCGACGTATGCCTGCCCGATCACCCCTCGGGGATCACGCTGCGTCCCTCGTTCCTCGCGCCCGGGTCCCACCACCCCTACGGGCACCCGCAGGTTCCCGTCGGGGAGTCTGATGACGTACATCGTCCCTCCCCTAAATGCCGTATTTGCGGTTGAAGAAAAGCATCACATTGAGCGCCACGCGCGTGTTGCCGTCGAGCATGTCGACAAGTGCGGGCCGTTGCCGTGAAGCGATCGCCGCGAACGCGTCCGCGAAGAACTCATGCCGCCCGAGATCGTCGGACTGAATGTGAAAATCACTCGCGAAATGCGGAACACATTGCTCGTACAGCGCACGGAACTCAGGACTGTCAGACTGCCATTGTCGGGGCGCGTCTTCCACGAACCGGCCGTCGATGTCATCCAGTGCGTGACCGACCTCATGCAACATCACGTCGGGAGTCGGTGAGGGCTGATCCCCCACGACGATCGTCCGGTCGCCGTACGCCCCCGCACAGATGTCCCAGGTCGCCTTTCCCGACGGCAACGGCGCCCCGCGCAGGTATTGCATGTCGTCGAGGTCAGGGACACCGCCGGACCCGACGTAGATCCCGTCCAGACCCTCGGCCAGCTTGTCCTTGAGGGTGTCGGGTAGCTCCGCGAGGCTGTCCACGGCGCCGACGGCGTCCGGTGGGGCCGACCGCCCGTCCTCCGCCCACTGGCGGTAGAGGACGCCTTCGAGGGCTCCGCAGTGCCGGCGCCCGTCCCTGAGGTCGACCGCGTCGGGCGCATGCGGGGCCGCGCGCGGCAGGTCCTCGTCGAGCTCGAAGTCACGCCAGGTGTACCTGGGCTTGGCCGGCTCGTCGGACACCACGTCGCCGGCCTCCCCCGCGACCGGCCTGTCCTCCGGCTCGATCCTGCGGAACCGCCCCAGCGCATCCCTGGGCTGCAGCCTGCGCGGCCGGTCGGCGGCCGGCTCCGGCCTGCGGTCGGGCTCGGCGGGAGCGTCCCTTCCCCGCCGGTGTCGCCCGCGGTCGGCGGCCGGCATCTCGGCCTGACGGCGGTTCCCCCGGTAGCGCATCGCAGCCCTCCCCTGTCCCCACGGCCGCCCGCCGGGACTAGGCGTAGCGTAAGGCGGATACCAAGACCGAGTCATCCCCGCCGACGCCCGCCGGCCCGGTGTACACGCCGGATCGGCCCGGACCGGCCAGGGGGCTTCGGCGTTTGCGCGGCAGGGCTACGCTGCGAAGCATGCTCGTCCTTGCCGCCGCGCTCATCCTGGTAGCACTCGGCATGTGGCTCTACTGCCTCTTCGAGGTGCTGTCGACCAGTGAGGGCGATGCCCGTCATCTGCCGAAGTTCGCCTGGTTCCTGATTGTGCTGGTCGGTTTCGACCTCGGCGCGATCGCCTGGATCGTGTTCGGACGCCGTCGCGGCTTCGTCACCGCCGACGTCACCGCGTGGCCACCGGAGTTCCTCCTGTCCGGTGACGGCGCGCACGAGGAGCCGGCCACCCCCGCGCCGCTGGGGCCCGACGACGATCCGGAATTCCTCCGCCAGCTCGATCGCCGGCTGCGGGGCGACGATCAGGACTGAGCGGCGCCGGGGCCGGAACGCCGAACGCCCCGGCGACGCGTACGCGTCGCCGGGGCATGGTCTGTGCCCGACTCAGTGCGGCAGCGCGCTGCCCTTCAGCCACTTGGACCAGGACAGCGTCCAGTAGGTCCAGCCGTTGCCCTGCTCGAGCTTGCGGTCGGTGCCGGTGACGTCCACGACGTCGCCGCGCTGGGCGATGTTGTAGAACCAGCGGGCGCCGGTCGGCGACGTACGCACGCAACCGTGGCTGATGTTGCTGTGGCCCAGGGCGTAGTACTCACCGGGGCTCTGGTGGACGTACTCGCCGCGGTCGCTGATCCGCACCGCCAGCGGGATGTCCTCCGCGTAGTAGCCGGGGTCGCCCTTCTTACGTCCGGGCGACACCATGTGCACCATCGGCGCCTTTTCCTTGGTCAGGTGGATGCCGCTGGTGGTGGTGTACTCCTGCGTGCCCCCCATGCCCATGCTGATCGGGAACTTCTTCACGGTGCCGTCGTGATTGACCTTCATGGAGTGCGTCTTGCTGTTGGCGACGGTGATGTTCGACGCACCGATCTTGAAGGACTTCGTGACGTCCGTGGTGCCGTAGACATCGCGCAGCCCGCGCACGCCGGCCATGTGGGCGGTGAAGGTGACGTCCTGGTGCGGCTGCCAGTACTTCTGGGTGCGGAAGACCACTCGCTGGTCCGACTCCCAGTGCCAGGCGCCGACGTCACCCTTGTCGGACTTGACCTCAAGCGCCTTCTCGACGTACGCGCGGTTGGCGATCGCCCGGTTGAAGGTCACGATGAGCGGCATGCCCACGCCGACCTTCTCGCCCGGCATCGGCGTCACGTCGATGATGGAGAACGTGTCCGTGGCCTTCTGCGCGGTGAACCGGCTCGTCGCGCTGGATGCCTTGCCCTGGTCGTTCTTGGCGGTGGCGTTGACGGCGTAGGCCGCGCCCGGCTTCAGCGTCCATGTGGACTTCCACTGCGTGTGGTCGGCGTTGAAGGCGCCTTGTACGGGTTTGCTGCCCTGGGCCGCGGTCACCTGATCGAGCTTGCCGCCCGCCGCGGCGACCGTGATGCCCTGGTCCGGCCGGGCCTTGCCGTTACCGTTCACCGGCGTGATCCGCACCTGCGCGTCAGGTGCGTTCGTGCCGTTCTTGCCGTTGGTGCCCGCCTCGCTGTTCGAGCACGCGCACGCACCTGCCAGCAGTACCGCCATGACCAGCGCGACCGCTGACCGCCTATTACTCACCCGAGTCCTCCCAGCTTTGCCCACAGCGGATGAGACGCACCACGTGCGTAAATTGTTTGCCGGCAGAGGACCGGAATTCACCCACCAGCGTACGAGTGCAACCCCGACACCAGGTAGTTGATTCCAAAGAAGTTGAACAGCAGGCACGCGAACGCGATCAGCGAGACGAACGCGGCCTTCCGTCCCCGCCAGCCGACGGTGGCGCGAGCGTGCAGGTAGCAGGCGTAGCCGACCCAGGTGATGAACGACCAGGTCTCCTTGGGGTCCCAGCCCCAGTAGCGGCCCCACGCGGAGTCCGCCCAGATCGCACCGGCGATGATGGCGAAGGTCCAGATCGGGAACGCGAACATGATCGTACGGTGCGCCAGCGTGTCCAGTGCCGCGGCGCCGGGAACGCGGGACAGGACGCCGCCCTCCCGGGCGGGGACCCACGACTTCACCAGGTACAGGACGGTCGCGACGCCGGCCACCGTGAACGTCCCCGTGGCGGTCACCGCGGCCGTCACGTGGATGGCGATCCAGTACGAGTGGAGCGCGGGGCGGAGCGGGCCCGGGTCGTTGTAGAGCCAGATCGTGGCGATGCCGAGCGCGATCACGACGGCCACCATCAGGAACGGGCCGAGCCAGCTCACCTTGTGGCGCCACACCATGACGAGGTAGACCGTGACCGCGGCGAACGCGATCGCGGAGACGAACTCGTACATGTTGCCCCACGGCACGCGGTCCGCAGCCATGCCGCGAGTGATGATCTCCGCGCCGTGCAGCCCCCACGCGATGACGTTCATGAGGATCGCGAACCGGCTCCAGTCGATCCGGCGCCCGTCATCCGCGACGGTCTCCTCGGCGTCCGGAGCGTCGGAGGCGGCCTCCGGGCCACCGGCGCCGACCAGCACCCGCGCCTGCTCGGCGGGCACCTCGGTCTCGGCGCTGCGACGCGCGAACGCGATCTCGGCGGCGTACGCGACCATGGCCACGACGTAGACCAGCACGGCGCCGAGCATCAACTGGTTGCTCAGGTTCGCCAGATGGGTGTCGACCATGGTCGTCACTCCTCGTCAGGGGTTTGGGGAGCGGTCTTCGCGAGACGCTCGGCGATCGCGTCGAACTCCGGCGTCGCACCGCCGAGAGTCAGCCCGCCGACCTCGACCACCGTACGCCCGTCGTCGGTGGCCCGTGCACGGACCCACACCCTGCGGCGTCGCACGAGGAAGGAGGTGACGATGCCGAGGATGGCGACGATGGCGGCGGCGAGCGCGGGCACCCGGCCGGGGTCGCGGTTGACCTGGAGGGTGACGTACTGCCGGTAGCCGTCGAAGGTGACCGAACCGGCGCCGCCGGGCAGCGTCTCGGTCTGGCCGGCGGCGAGGGGCTTGGTCTTGTTCCCCATGACCAGCGGCTTCAGCTTGGCGGTCTCGAGCTTGTACACCGACTGCGGTGCGCCGTTGGACAGGCCGAGGTCGCCCTTGAAGGCGAAGAGCGCGACCTGGGGGTTCCACGCAGCGGGGAAGGCCGAGGTGACCTTGCCCTGGGCGTCGGGGACGGCGGTCGGCCAGAACAGCCCGATGAAGCCGAGCTGGTCCGGCTGGGCATCGGGGACCTTGATGACGCCCTCGGATGCGTACGTCGCCTCGTTCATCGGCAGGAACGGCACCGCGCCCTGATAGGCGACCTGTCCCTTGCCGTCGCGGACGGTGAAGCGCGGCGCGTAGCCGTGGCCGAGCAGGTAGACCCGCGCGCCGTCGACGTTGAGCGGATGGTTGACCTGCAGGTCGTACGGGCGCACCGGCGCCTTGAGGTCCTTCTGGTAGCGGATCTTGGCGGCGAAGGAGATCGGCTGGCCCCGGTTGGGACCGTCGACGAGGTAACCGGCCTTGAACGAGTCGACCCAGACGGTGAACGGCGGCAGCTTCGAGGAGGAGAAGGCCCGGCCGCCCTTGAAGGCGTCGTAGGAGGTCAGCGTGTTGGAGAAGCCCTCACCCTCGGTCACCAGGACGTTGCCCTTGTAACCGAAGGCCGCGCCGGAGCCGACCGCGAACAACAGCACGAGCAGGGCCAGGTGGAAGACGAGATTGCCGGTCTCGCGCAGGTAGCCCTTTTCGGCCGCGATGTGATCGTCGTAGGTGTCGACCCGGAAGCGGCGCTCCTTGAGCACCGTGGCCGCCTCGGCCAGGACGTCCTCGGGCGTGGCGTCGGTCTCGTGCGACGCCGTCTGCGGCAGCCGGTCGAGGTTGCGCGGGGCCTTCGGCGGCCGGGACCGGATGTGCTGGAAGTGCTGCCAGGACCTCGGCAGCACGCAGCCGGCGAGGGAGATGAACAACAGGATGTAGACGGCCGCGAACCACGGTGCCGCGAACACGTCGAACAGCGACAGCCGGTCCATCAACGGTGCGAGCGTCTTGTGGTCGTCGAAGAACTGGGTGACCTTCTCCGGCGCGAGCGCGCGCTGCGGCAGGAACGACCCCGGCACCGTGCCGAGCCCGACCAGGAACAGCAGCACCAGGGCGGTCCGCATCGAGGTGAGCTGCCGCCATCCCCACCGGAGCCAGCCGACGACGCCGATGCCCACCGGCCGCTCACGCGGGGCCTGCGGGGAGGTCTGCGCTTCGGGGGCGTCCGTGCTCGCCGTCATGAGATCACCGTCATCAGATCACCGTCGTGAAGCCGGATACCCAGCCTTGCATCTTGATCGTCAGGTCGGTCCAGGCGCCGGTGACCAGGAGAAATCCGATCGCGACCAGCATTCCTCCGCCGACGCGCATCACGGCCTGGTAGTGCCGCTTGACGAATCCGAACGCGCCCAGGGCCCGGCGGTACGCCACCGCGGTGAACAGGAACGGCAGGCCCAGCCCCAGACAGTAGGCGAAGGACAGCAGCGCTCCCCGCGCGGCGCTCGCCTCGTTGTAGGCCATCGCCTGGACGGCCGCCAGCGTCGGCCCGATGCAGGGGGTCCAGCCGAGGCCGAACAGCATGCCCAGCAGCGGCGCGCCGGCGAGGCCCGCGGCCGGCAGGCGGCTCGACTTGACCGTCCGCTGCAGGCCGGGGATGAACCCCATGAACCCCAGGCCAAGCAAGATCGTGACGGCCCCCAGCACCCGCGTGAGGACGGTCGTGTGCCGCTGCACCAGCGCGCCGAAGCCGCCGAAGGCCAGCCCCGCGCTGACGAACACGACCGTGAACCCGAGCACGAACAGCGCCACGCCGAGCAGCAGCCGCCCCCGGCGCTGCATCGCCAGGTCGGCGCCGCTCATGCCGGTGACGTAGGACAGATAGCCGGGCACCAGGGGAAGCACGCACGGGGACAGGAACGACACGAGCCCGGCCGCCGCCGCGACCGGGAACGCCAGCACCAGCGAACCGCTCGTGACGGTGCTCACCTGTCCTCCGTAGGGATCACTTCTCGGCCGCGAGACGGGTGACGATGTCCTTCAGGGGGGTGTACGACACGCTGCCGATCGCCCGCGCCGCGACGTTGCCCTGGCGGTCGATGACGAGGGTGGACGGCACGGCGTTGGGCGGGATGCTGCGGAACGCCAGGGCGATCTGCCCCGCCTGGTCGTAGAAGCTGGGGTAGGTGATCTTGAAGGTGCGCAAGAACGCCTGCGCGTTGTCCTTGCCGTCCTTGATGTCCACGCCGACGAACTGCACGCCGGAGGCCTTGGTCTCGTCGAAGACCTTCTGCATCGTCGGCGCCTCGGCGCGGCAGGGCGCGCACCACGACGCCCAGAAGTTCACCACGGTGACCTTGCCCCGGAAGTCGGCGAGGCGGAGCGTCTTGCCGTCGAGCGTGCTGCCCTGGACGGCGGGCGCCGGCTTGCGATCCTTGATCAGCTCACTGACGCCATTGCCCGCCACATAGCGCGAGTCGCCGCTGCCCGCGCCGCTCTGCACGGCCGATGCACCCGCGCAGCCCGCGAGGGCGCCGGCGAGGAGGATCAGAGCCGGCACGGTCAGCACAGGACGCATCACGGGGAAACTCCTACTACTACTACAGGGCGTAGTACTTGGACCTATTGTGCCTGAGGGGTCAGGCGCCGGGGACATTGGGTCGGCGTGACATGGCACCTGCCGGCTCGGCGTAGTCCACCTTGACGATGCGGCCGTCGTCATAGGTGACGCTCGTGACGCTGGCCAGGCCGCACTGGCGCCGGGCCGGGTTGTGCCACAGCCTGCGGCCTTCGATCTTGCGGCGGGTCACCCAGATGGGCAGCTGGTGGCTCACGCACACCGCCTCGTGGCCGCTCGCGGCGTCACGGACGTCTGCCATCGCGGCCAGCATGCGGCGGGCGATGTCCTCGTAGGGCTCACCCCACGAGGGACGGAAGGGGTTCCACAGAAAGGGCCAGTGCTGGGGCCGGCGCAGCGAACCGTCACCGACGCCGAAGGTGTGGCCCTCGAAGTGGTTGCCGGCCTCGATCAGCCGCTCGTCGATGCCGACCGGCAGCCGGAGCGCCTCGGCGATCGGCTGGGCCGTCTCCTGCGCGCGCTCCATGGGCGAGGAGCACAGGACCGTGATGTCGCGGCCGGTGAGCCACTTGGCGACCGTCTCGGCCATCAGCCGTCCGTCGTCGCTGAGGTGGTAACCGGGCAGGCGTCCGTACAGAACGCCTTCGGGGTTGTGCACCTCACCGTGGCGCATCAGGTGGACGATCGTCTTCATAACCGCCTCAGCCTACCGGGACCGTGGCGGGCACGGACCGCGCGGGTGAAGGACTGGGCGTGCGTTCAGCGAGATTTGGCACAGGGCCGGGGCCGCCACGCGTGGCGGCCCCGGTTTCTTCTGTCAGGTCAGGTCAGCAGACGGTGGTCCAGGTCGGTACTCGGTCCACGGCGGCGGGGATGCACGGCGTGCGGTCCTCGGCCACGCTCTCCTCCGGCAGCCGCTGCAGTTCGTCCAGGTCGTGGGTGATCATCGGGCTTCCTTTCTGGGGTGGGACTCGATCAGTGCGGCACCGCGCCGCACGTTCGGGGGGTGGCCGGGGCCACGAGGGGTTCGGCGGGGTCGAGCGGCGGCATGAACAACGCCACGGACGCGCCGTGCGGGCGAAGAAGGGCGGCGACCACGCCCGCGACGCCGACACCCCAGCCGGGGAAGACGTCGATGCCGGAGTGGTCCGGGGTGAGCAGCAGGCCGTCGCGGACGACGGCCCGTGCGGCCAGGGCCGAGACGGCCTCATCAGCCCAGGCGCGGTAGCGGTCGTCGCCGGTGGCCTCGGTCATGTCCATGAGGTGATCCATGGAGCCCGCCGTGCCGTGGCAGTGGGCCGGCCGGGACTGCCAGATGTCGTGGCGTACGGCGGCCGCCGCTCCCTCGGCCGCCGTACGGAAGTCCGTCTCACCGGTCGCCCGCCACAGCCGCAGCAGGAACGCCCCGACGCCGGCCGCGCCGCTGCACCAGCCGGTCAGCGGTACGTGGTCATCCGGGCCGGCGCTCCACCGGGCGGCGCCGTCGTGACCCCACAGCGTGGCGGCGCACAGCGTGCGGCCCGCGTGGCGTGCGGCGGCCAGGCAGTCGTCGCGACCGGTCACCATCGCGGTGTCCAGCAGAAAGGCGGCGATGCCCGCGGTTCCGTGCGCGAAGCCGTGGTGGGTGGCGCCGACCGGCAGGTGCGGGGGCTGGGGCGGCACCGGCCAGCGGACCCCGTCCGGGCCGTGGGCGGCCGCCGCCAGAAGCGCGTCGGCGCACTCTTCCGCCGTACGCCGGAAGGAGTCCCGCCCGGTGTGGCGCCAGAACCGCAGCGCGGTCAGGCCGGTGCCGGCGATCCCGTGGGTCACGTCGGGCACGGGCCCGGACGCCGGCAGGAGCTCCGCGGCGTCGGTGACCCGGCTCACCATGGCGGCGTCGCCGAGCGCGATCGCCGCCTCCAGCAGCGCCCAGTACGTCCCCGACCGGCCGAAGTGCAGCCCGGGAAGGGTCACGGGCTCCCGCGCGGCGCTGCGCTCGAGCCAGCGCGCGGCGCGTGCGGTCGCGGCGAGCAGCGCGGGATCCGGCCGGTGCCGGCACGCCACGGCCAGCACGGCGACGATCCCGGCCGCGCCGTAGTAGACGTTGCACGGGTCGGTGGTGGCGCCGAAGGCGTCGGCCGGCCACCAGCGCGCGGTTCCCGGCTCGGCGGTGCCGTCCGGGTCAGCGTCCCGGCCGCCGGAGCCGATCAGGTAGGTCAGGCCGTCGTCGAGGAGGCGGTCCGCGTCGTCCCCGCGCGGCGACGTCGAACGTGGGCCGGGCTCCGATGCGCGCAGGGCCTCGCGTACGCGTTCCAGGGGCGGGCGTCGTGCGGGATCCCTGCCGGTCAGCTCCAGGATCAGGGGGCCGAGTCCGGCGGCGAGCGGGAGGTCGCGGGCGGCGCGGTCCAGCCAGCCGGCGATCCGGTCGTGCGCGCCGCGTTCGTCGTCGTCCGCCAGAACCGGTTCGGCCCCGGTCACCAGGGCGAACAGGATCGCGCCCACGCTGTGCAGGTCGACGGCCGGACACGCGTGGCGCTCGGTCCACTGCTCCGGGGCCGCGTACCCGGGCGAGCCGCCGGGTACGGCGTCCTGCCCGGCGAGGCCCGCGAGCTCCAGGTCGATCAGCCGCAGCTCGCCGCCGGGCAGCACCATGACGTTGGCGGGCGTCAGGTCACGGATGACGACGCCCTCACGTTGCACGGCGGCCACCAGGTCCACCAGCGACGACGCGGTACGACGTATCGCCTCGGGGTCCGCCGCACCGCCCCGGTGCAGGCGCTGCAGGTGGACGCCGAGGGACACGCCGTCGAGGGCCTGGACGACCAGGAAGGTGTGTTCGGGCAGGTCGATCAGGGCGTGCACGCGGGGTACGAGCCCGGTCGCGGCGAGCCGGCCGAGCATGCGGGCCTCATTGCGCAGCAGGTCGCGTACGTCAGCCCCGTCGGACCGCACCTCGACGTGCCGACGCGCCTGTTTGACCACGACCTGCTCGCCGGTGTGCTGATCCGTGGCGCGGAAGACGCCGCCCTTGTTCGCGTGCCGGATGGCGCCGCGGAGCAGGAACCGGTCATCGATCAGCACGCCGCCCGGAGCGGGCGCCGGGGCCGTGGGTGGCTCGGCGAAGGGGTTCGGTGGCGCCCACGGGGGCGGGGAGAACCACGCGTCACGCCGGTCGGTCACCCATGTGCCGTCGGGACCGGCAACGACCGGCTCATAGACGCCGTTGGCCGCCAGCCGCAGCCGGCGTACGAAGCCGCCGTAGCGGAAGTGCACCAGGCTGCCGGGCCGGCAGGGGCGGTCGGACAGGATGCGCGGTCCGTCCAGTCCGCCGATCGCCTCGTCCAGGGCCCGCACCAGGTCCGGCAGGACGGAGTCGTCCGGAGGATAGACGGTGAGGAACTTGCCCGCCGAGCCCCGATCGGCGTGGCGCCCGGTCAGGTGGGCGACCTCGGCGGGCGAGGCGGCGAACTTGAACGAGCAGCCCGCCTCCGCGAGCAGCGGCGTGGCACGTCGCAGGACGAGCGCGGCCGACGACGGCACCGCCGAGAGGTGAACTTTCCATCCCTGGTCCGGCAGCACGGCGTCATGGGGAGCGACGTGGGTCCACACCCCGGCCCGCTGGATCCGCCAGCCGACGCGGGGTAGCCCGGCGCGCACGATCTCGCCGAACCGGGTGGGGTCGTCCGACGCCGGTGGTGCTGGCGGTGACGCGGGACGCGCTGCCGGCACGGCTCCTCCTAACCCACTGACCGCGGACGGGGTCAAGTCGATCTTTACGGATGGTAGCCGTGGGAGTCATTTCTGGAAATATGTGGTTTTGCACCATTTGTGGGGTTCGACTGGGACTCTCGTACGAACGGTCCAGGCCAGGCGGGAGTGCCGTCCATCCGAAGCCCCACAGCCGGCGGCGGACAGTTCACCCCGATGTAACAGCCGGATCGTTCAGAACCGGCGCGGAAGCGCGGAGGGCCGCGACCGTGGCCTGGATGGCCGGGCGGCGAGCGGCCTCGGCACGCCAGATGGCGTAGACGTGACGCGTGAGCGCCGGCCGTACCGACACGATCCGGACACCGTCCGGGATGTCACAGCGCCCCAGCCGAGGCACGATCGCCGCTCCCAGACCGACGGCTACCAGCGCGAGCTGGGTGGCGTACTCGTCCGCCGTGTGGGCGACCCTGGGTTCGAGGCCGGCCGAACGCAGTGTGTGCACGAGCCAGTCGCGGCAGATCGCGCCCGGCGACTGGGCGATCCAGGAGTCGCCGTGCAGCTCGCCGAGGTCGACGACGGACCGCTCGGCGAGCGGATGCCCGGCCGGCAGCGCCACGTCCGCGACGTCGTCGACGAGCGAGGACTTGACCAGGCCGTCCGGGATGGCCAGCGGCACGTTGAACCAGTCCTGCACGATCCCCAGGTCGATCTCGCCGCGGACGGCCAGCGGCACCGCGGCGTGGGGTTCCTGTTCGCGCAGGCACACCCGAAGGCGCGGATGCTTAAGTCCCAGAGCGCGCAGCGCCATGGGCACGAGCCCGCGCGCCGCCGTGGGGAACGCCGCGACCGCCAGCTCGCCGACGACCTCGCCGCGCTGCGCCTCCAGGTCGGACTCGGCCTCCTCGACCATGGCGAGGATCCGATCCGCGTGCGCCGCGAGCAGCGCGGCCGCGTCGGTGAGGCGCACCCCGCGGCCGTTGCGTTCGAGCAGCTTCTGGCCGGTCTCGCGCTCCAGCTTGGCGACCTGCTGAGAGACGGCGGAGGTGGTGACGTGGAGCACGTCGGCGGCGGCGCTCACCGAGCCGTACGTGGCCACGGCACTGAGGGCACGAAGCCGGTCTAGGTCCAGCATGTAGGAATGCTACACATACTTCTTAAACTATTATCGCTTGTCCTAAACGTTACGTAAGTCCAGCATCGGTCATATGAAACCTCGCCACGTCGCCATCGCGGTGATGATCGCCGCCATCTGGGGCGTCAACTTCGTCGCGATCGACGTCGGGCTCGGCTCGCTGCCACCCCTGCTCTTCGCCGGCCTGCGGTTCGTCGCCGCGGCGTTCCCGGCCGTTCTGTTCCTGCGCCGGCCGCCGATCGCGTTCCGCCGGCTCCTCCTCATCGGGCTGCCGCTCGGCGTCGGCCAGTTCGGGCTGCTGTTCATCAGCATGCACATCGGCATGCCGGCCGGCCTGTCCTCGCTGGTCCTGCAGACGCAGGCACTGTTCACCGCGCTGCTCGCCGCCGTGATGCTGCGCGAGCGTCCGCGCCGGGCGCAGGCGGCGGGGATGGCCGTGGCGTTCGCCGGAATCGCCCTGATCGGGCTGTCGCTCGGCCAGGGCAGCCCACTGCTCGCGTTCACGCTGTGCATCGGCGCCGCGGGCATGTGGGGGCTGGCCAACATCGGGATGCGCAGGGCACAGCCGCCGGACGCGTTCGCGTTCATGGTGTGGGTCAGCCTCGTGCCGCCGCTCCCGCTGCTGACCCTGTCGATGATCTTCGAGGGTCCCCGCGCCGACGCGCACGCGCTCGCGCACATCACCACCGGCGGCATCGGCGCCCTCTTCTACATCGCCTACATCTCGACCCTGGTCGGCTTCGGCGCCTGGGGCTGGTTGCTGCGCCGGTACGACGCGGGCCAGGTCGCGATGTACTCCCTGCTCGTGCCGCCGTTCGGCATGTCGTCCGCGGCGCTGTTCCTCGGCGAGCGGATCACCCTCACAGACGCCGTCGCGGCCCTCCTGATCGTCGGCGGCGTGGCCCTCGGCAGCCTCCGGCGGCGCCGCAGCCCGATCTCGCCCGCACCCCTCGCGCCACTGGTCAGGACCCCGTGAGCGGCCCGCACGGCATCCACGTCCCGCTCGTGACGCCCTTCACCGCCGCAGGTGCGGTGGACACCACCTCACTGCAGCGGCTCGCCCACCACGTCCTCGACCACGGCGCGGCCGGCCTGGTCGCACTGGGCACCACCGGGGAGGCGCCACTGCTGACCGATGACGAACGGCGTACGGTCATCGCCGTCTGCCGCAGGGTCAGCGACGCGCACGGCACGCCGCTGACGATCGGAGCGGGAACCGTCGGCACGGACGAGTCCGCGCGGCAGGCGGAGGAGCGCGCGGAGGCCGCCGACCTGCTGCTCGTACTCGTGCCCTACTACCTGCGCCCCTCCGACGAGGGCGTGGTCGAACACTTCGCGACGATCGGCGCCGCGGCCCGTGTGCCGCTCCTCGTCTACAACATCCCGTACCGCACCGGAAAGACGCTGCGCGTCGACACGCTGCTCACCCTCCTGGCCGCCGAGCACGTCGCGGGCATCAAGCACTGCGCCGACGCGATCGACGCGGACACGCTCACCCTCCTGGCCCACGGCGGCACCGTGCTCGGCGGTGACGACGCCTTCCTCTATCCGATGCTGCAGCTCGGTGCCGCCGGCGGTCTCGTCGCGTCGGCCAACGTCGCGCCTGCCGCGCTGGTCTCCATGGCGGAGGCCGTACGCGCGGGCGACGCCGAACGCGCCCGTTCGCTGCACCAGGCGCTGCTGCCGCTGACGCGGGCCCTGTTCGCGGAGCCGTCGCCGACCGTCATCAAGGCGGTTCTGGCCGAGCTCGGGCTGATCGAGCACCCGGGCGTGCGCGCGCCACTGCGGGCCCCCGCGCGAGTCTCCGTCGGCGCGGCGTCGGACGCCCTGACAGGATTGGGAACATGAAGATCGGATTCGGCGCCCCGGTGGCGGGCGCATGGGCAAGCCCCGAGAACCTCGGTTACTTCGCCGGCCGCGCCGAGGAGCTGGGATACCACTCACTGTGGGCGTTCCACCGCCTGCTGGTGCCGGCCGACAAGGACAAGATGGCGCCGGTCTACCACAGCGTCCTGGACCCGCTCGGCGCGCTGACCTTCGCCGCCGCCAGGTCGACCCGGATCCGGCTCGGCGTCGCCGTGGTCAACCTGCCGTTCGTGTCGCCGGCCTACCTCGCCAAGCAGTCGGCCACGCTGGACGTCCTGTCGGGCGGCCGGTTCGACCTGGGGCTGGGGACCGGCTGGCAGCGCGAGGAGTTCATCGCCAGCGGCGTGTCGATGGAGCGCCGCGGAGCGCGCGCGGAGGAGTACGTGGCCGCGCTGCACACGCTGTGGGCGGACGAGGTGAGCTCCTTCGAGGGCGAGTTCTACACCATCCCGCCGAGCCGGATGGCGCCCAAGCCGGTGCAGAAGCCGGGGCCGCCGGTGCTGCTGGGCGGTTCGGTCGACGCCGCGCTGAAGCGAGCCGGGCGCCTGGGCGCCGGCTGGATCAGCCGCAGCGCCACCGACCTGACCAAGATCCATGAGCAGATCGCCGTCGTGCGCGCCGCCGCCGAGGAGGCCGGCAAGGACCCCGCCGCCGTCCGCGTCGTCGTACGCGGGGTCGTACGGGCCGGTGAGGAGGCGCGGGACGACTCCGGCGAGCGCATCCGGCTGTCGGGGTCCTACGAGCAGATCCGCGAGGACGCCGCCTGGCTCGGCGAGCAGGGCGTCACCGAGCTGTTCTACGACCTGAACTGGGACCCGCTCATCGGCTCCCCCGACGTCACGCCGGAGTCGGCGACCACACGCGCCAAGGAGATCCTGGAAGCGCTCGCGCCCTGACTCAAGCCACCTCGGCGGCGGCGCGGGCGGCGTGCGGCATGGCCTCGGCGATCCGCTCCAGCACCGCGTCGTCGTGTGACGCCGACAGGAACCACGCCTCGTACGCGGACGGCGGCAGGTAGACGCCGTGGTCCAGCGCGGCGTGGAAGAACGCGGCGTACCGCCGTGTGTCCTGGCGCTGCGCGCCGGTGTAGTCGCGGACGTGCTCCGCCGTGAAGAAGATCGAGAACAGGTTGCCGGCGACCTGCAGGCGGTGCGGCACGCCCTCCTTGGTCAGCGCGTCGGAGGCGAGCTCGGCCACGGTGGTGGCGGCGTGGTCGATCCTGGCGTACACGTCGTCGGTCGCGCCACGCAGGGTCGCCAGGCCCGCCGCGGTGGCGAGCGGGTTACCCGACAGCGTGCCCGCCTGGTAGACGGGGCCCAGCGGAGCGAGCCTGGACATGATCTCGGCCCGGCCACCGAACGCCGCGGCGGGCAACCCGCCGCCCATGACCTTGCCGAAGGTGACCAGGTCGCCGGCCACGCCGTCGATGCCGTACCAGCCGCTCGGCGACACGCGGAACCCGGTCAGCACCTCATCCATGATCAGCAAGGCGCCGTACTGCGCGCAGATCGCCTTGAGCCGCAGGTTGAAGTCCTCGGCGGGCGGCACGATGCCCATGTTCGCCGGGCATGCCTCGGTGATGACGCAGGCGATCCGGTCGCCGTGCTGGGCGAACGTCTCCTCGACCGCGGTGAGGTCGTTGTAGCCGAGCACGACGGTGTCCGCAGTGGCCGTCCCGGTGACTCCGGGCGAGTCGGGCAGCCCGAACGTCGCGACCCCCGAGCCGGCCGCGGCCAGCAACCCGTCGGAGTGACCGTGGTAGCACCCGGCGAATTTCACGATCTTGGAACGGCCGGTGAAGCCGCGGGCCAGCCTGATCGCCGACATGGTCGCCTCGGTGCCCGAGCTGACGAGCCGGACCTGCTCCACCGGCGCACGCGCGACCATCTCCTCGGCGAGCTCGACCTCGCCCTCGGTGGGCGTGCCGTAGGAGGTGCCGAGCGCGGCGGCGCGCTGGACCGCCTCGACGACGGCCGGATGGGCGTGGCCGAGGATCATCGGCCCCCACGAGCAGATCAGGTCGACGTACTCGTTGCCGTCGGCGTCGGTGAGGTAGGGGCCACGGGCGGAGGCGATGAAGCGCGGTGTGCCGCCGACGGCGCCGAAGGCGCGCACCGGGGAGTTGACCCCACCTGGCACGACCGCTTCGGCTCGCGCGAACAACGCCTGGGAGATCTGGTCCGAAGTCACGTCATCGAGTCTCGCAGACCAGAGTCCGGCGAGTGACGGTGGTCGGCCCGGCGGGGCGGAGCGCCGCATCGGGGGTTCCAAGGGGTCGCCCCCCAGGCGGACACGACGTCATTCGCAGACGTCCGCCAGGATTTCCAGAACACGTACGGGGTCGGGCAGCGCGGCCTGCGAGGGGAAGTTGACCCAGGTCACCTCGCGTCCGAAGGGGAGTACGGAGGGCGGTGCGACGACGAAGCTGTCGCGGCAGTGCCAGCGCATGCCCGGCGTGTCGGCGACGCTTTCCGGAACGGTGTCCAGGTGACAGGACCACCATTCGTCCTCATCGACCGGGGCGCCACGGGTCGCGACGAAGAACAGGTAACGCTCGTCGCCCATCGCGGCCACCGGACCAACGGGCACCTGCCCGCTCTCCATGCGGGCCAGCGCGAGCCGGCCGGCCGCCGCGGGCACGTCGAAGACGTCGAAGACCCTGCCGGTGGGCAGGATGATGTTCGCGCCGGGCGCCGCCGCCCACCACTGGCCGACGCGGTCGGCGTCGACGGTGGCCTGGAGTTTCCACACCTGCGAATTCGGATGCGCGCCCGGCGACGGACAGCCGATGCGGTCACACGAGCACGCCCGCATGCCGTCCGTGGCCGGGGACGCGCCCGTACAACAGGGCCAGCCGAGGGCCGCGTACTCCTGAGCCGCGGTCCCCATGTCTGGTTTTTGACGCTTTCCGGCGTTTCGCGTGCCGGAACGTGTGACGGATGTCTGCATATTTCGCTCCCCCTCCACCCTCTCACCACCGATGATCGCGTGCCCGAGGGGGAGGGACCGCGACAACCCGGGGATAGCCGCGAACACGTGACCTGACCGCACTTCATAGCGGCTTGAGAGCGACGTGATAGGGCGCTCCGGCAAGATCTGAGGACGCTATGGGCCCGGGTCGCACGGAGGCCGACCCGGCCTCTCAGCGCTCCCTCAGCGGACGAACGAGCGAGCGACCTCGGTGGCCCAGTAGGTCAAAATGATGTCGGCGCCCGCCCGGCGGATCGAGGTCAGCGTCTCGTCGATGATGCGCCCGCGGTCCACCCAGCCCTGTGCGACGGCCGCCTCGACCATGGCGTACTCCCCGCTCACCTGGTAGGCGGCGACCGGGACGTGCACGGAGTCGCGCACCCGGCGGATGATGTCGAGGTAGGTCATCGCCGGCTTCACCATCACCATGTCGGCGCCCTCGGCGAGGTCGAGGGCGACCTCACGCATGGCCTCCTCGGCGTTGGCCGGATCCTGCTGGTACGCCGCCCGGTCACCGAACTGCGGTGCGCACTCGGCGGCCTCACGGAAGGGGCCGTAGAAGGCCGAGGCGTACTTCACGGCGTACGCCATGATCGACACACCGGAGTAGCCGGCCTGGTCCAGCGCCGAGCGAATCGCCGCCACCTGACCGTCCATCATGCCGCTGGGCGCGACCACCTCGGCGCCCGCCGCCGCCTGCGCCTCCGCGATCGAGGCGTATCGCTCCAGCGTCGCGTCGTTGTCCACCTCGCCGGAGGAGGTCAGGATGCCGCAGTGCCCGTGGTCGGTGTACTCGTCGAGGCAGAGGTCGGCCATCACGACCGTCGCGTCACCGACCTCGGAGGACAGGTCGCGCAGGGCCTTCTGCACGATCCCGGCCGGGTCGTCGGCGCCCGATCCCCGGCCGTCCTTGACCGCCGGGATGCCGAACAGGATCAGCCCGCCGACCCCGGCCTCGGCCGCGTCGTGCGCGGCCTTCCGCAGGGTGTCCCTCGTGTGCTGCACCACACCCGGCATGGACGTGATCGGCTGCGGCTCGGAGATGCCCTCCTTGACGAAGAACGGCTGGACGAGATCGGCCGGCCGCACCTGCGTCTCGGCGACCATCCGGCGCATCGCGGGGGTGCGGCGGAGCCGCCGGGGACGTACGACGGGGAACTGCGCGGTCATGTGGCCTCCTGCGTCGGGGAAGTGACCAGGGGACTGTGCTCTCTTGTTCCCTCGCTTCGCGCGGTCACGACGGGCTCTCTCTCGGCTGTCGGGTCTTTCTATCTACGGCGGCGAGCCCCACGGCGCATCTCGCTCGGCTTGCGGAGCGGATCGCCGGCCTCGACCTGGGCCGCCCGGCGCTTGGCACCGTACTCGGAAAGCGCCTCGGCGAGGGCGCTCGCCGACGGTTTGTCCGCGATGACATCGACGCGCAGGCCGTACTCCTCGGCCGTTTTGGCGGTCTGCGGGCCGATCACCGCGATGACGGTCACGTTGTGCGGCTTGCCGGCGATGCCGATGAGGTTGCGCACCGTCGAGGACGAGGTGAACAGCACGGCGTCGAAGCCACCGCCCTTGATCGCCTCACGGATCGGCTGCGGCGGCGGCGCCGCGCGCACGGTGCGGTACGCCGTGACGTCGTCGCACTCCCAGCCCAGCTCGGTCAGGCCCGCGACGAGCGTCTCGGTGGCGATGTCGGCGCGCGGCAGCAACACGCGGTTGATCGGGTCCAGGTCCTTGTCGTAGGGCGGCCAGACCTCGAGCAGCCCCTCAGAGGACTGCTGGTCGGCCGGCACCAGGTCGGGGCGCACGCCGAACTCCACCAGGGAGGCCGCCGTCTGGTCGCCGACCGCCGCGACCTTCAGCCCGGCGAAGGCACGGGCGTCCAGGCCGTACTGCTCGAACCTCTCCCGTACCGCGCGCACGGCGTTGGCCGAGGTGAACACGACCCACTCGTAACGCCCGGTGACCAATCCCTTGACGGCACGTTCCATTTGCTGCGGAGTGCGAGGAGGCTCGACCGAGATCGTCGGCACCTCCTCGGGCACCGCGCCGTACGAGCGGAGCTGGTCCGACAGCGATACGGCCTGCTCCCTGGTGCGGGGCACGAGCACCCGCCAGCCGAACAGCGGCTTGGTCTCGAACCAGGACAGCTTGTCGTGCCATCCGACGACGTCACCGACGACGATCAGAGAGGGCGGGTCGAGGTGCTTGGTGTCCGGGGCCACCCGGGCGAGTGTGGAGGCCACGGTGTACTGCTCGGTCGTGGTGCCCATGGAGGTGACCGCGACGGGGGTCGAGTCGGGCCGGCCCGCGGCGATCAGGCCCTTGGCCACCTCGCCGATGGTGTTCTCCGCACCGATGATCACAAGCGTTGCCGCGCCGGCGTACGCGCCCCAGTCGACGCCACCCTCCTGCGCGTCGACCACCATGACGTCGCGGTGCCTGCCGTCGGTGAGTGGGATGCCGGCGTAGGCGGGCACGCCGGTGACTGCCGAGATGCCGGGCACGATCTCGAACGGCACGTGGCTCTTGACGCAGGCCTTGGCCTCATCGGCCATGACCGAGCCGATCCCCGGGTCACCGAGGAAGATCCGGGCCACCAGCTTGCCCGAACGCGCCAGCGTGACCGGATTCACGGCACCCGGCTCGACGATCTCCGCCGCCGGGTTGAAGAAACTTTGAAAGAGTGCGGCCGTCGTGTCGTGGACCACGATGACGTCGGCCGTGCCGAGCAGTCGCGTGGCACGCAGCGTCAGCAGCTCCGGGTCTCCCGGGCCGGCACCGACAAAGACCACTCTTCCCGGCTGCCCGCCGGGGTTCTTGGCCGGCCGGGCCGCACCGCTCGTGGCGGCCGGGCTCTTGCTCGCGGGGCTCAAGATGTGCGCTCCCCCATCAACTGGTCGGCCCCCTCGGCGATCATCCGGGCCGCGAGGTCGCGTCCCAGCCGCTCGGCCTTGTCAGGGTGGCCGCTCTCGGACAATCGAATCTGTCGTTCACCGTCGTACCCTGCAACGACGCCGATCAGATGCAGTGTTCGGTCTTCCAACGCAGCGTATGCGCCCACCGGGGCTGAACAGCCACCCTCCAGGGTCGCGAGCAGGGCTCGTTCCGCGGTCACGGCGGCCCGGCTCGCGCGATCGTCGAGGGTCGCGAGGATCTCGATCAGGTCGGGACGGTCGGCCCGGCACTCGACCGCCAGCGCGCCCTGGCCGGGCGCCGGCAGCATCTGGCCGGGGTCGAACACCTCCGACACCGCGTCGAGCCGGTTGATCCGCGCCAGCCCCGCGTAGGCGAGGACGACCGCGTCGTACTCGCCCTCGGCGGCCTTGCGCAGCCGCGTGTCGGCGTTGCCGCGGATCGACACGACGTCGAGGTCGTGCCGGAGTGCCCGCAACTGCGCCATCCGCCGCGGCGACCCGGTGCCGACCCGGGCTCCGCGCGGCAGGTCGGCCAGCTTGGCCGGGCCGCACAGGGCGTCGCGCGGGTCGTCTCTGGGGGGCACGGCGGCGAGCGCGATGCCCTCGGCGGGCAGCGTCGGGAGGTCCTTCAGTGAGTGCACGGCGAAGTCGACCTCGCCCCTGAGGACCTTCTCCCGCAACCCGTTGACGAAAACGCCGGTCCCGCCGATCTGGGCGAGATCGGCCTTGGAGATGTCGCCCTCGGTGGTCACGCCGACCAGCTCGACCTCGTGGCCGGTACGCGCGGTGAGCGCGTCGGCGACCAGCCCCGCCTGCGTCATCGCCATCAGGCTGCGCCGTGTCCCAAGTTCGAACCTCACAAGACGTCCTCCGCCCGGATCACGGCCTCAGGCGCCTTGGGATCGAGGTCGAACAGCTCGCGCAGCGCCTCGGTGTAGGTGTCGCCGTCCGGCGAGGCCGCCAGCTCCTTCACGCGTACGGTCGGAGCGTGCAGGAGTTTGTCCACGACGCGGCGCACCGTCTGGGCGATCTCGTCGCGCGCCTTGTCGTCCAGGCCGGGCAACCGGCCGCCCAGCCGGCCCAGCTCGGAGTCGACCACGTCGGCGGCCTTGCTGCGCAGCGCCACCACGGTCGGCGCCACGGTGGCCGCGATCAGTCCGAGCTGGAACGCCTGGACCTCCTCGCAGACGATCCGGCGCACCGCCTCGGTGTCGGCCTCGGCCGGTGCGTCGTCGGCGTCGCGCAGGTCGTCCAGGCCCACGAGCGTGACGCCCGGCAGGTCGCGTACGCCGGGGTCGACGTCGTGCGGAAGCGCCAGGTCGAGCAGGAAGACCGGCTGTTCGATCATGTCGGGGGTGATCACAAGGCCGGTGGCGCCGGTACAGGACACGACGATGTCGGCCTTGGTCAGCGCGGATCGCAGGTCGGCCAGCTCGATCGCGCGCGCCGGGACCTCGGCCGAGCGCGCCAGATGCACGCCGCGCTCATAGGTCCGGTTCGCGATGACCACTTCGCCGATGCCCTCGCGGGCGAGCGTGGCGACCGCGAGTGCGCTCATCGATCCGGCACCCACGACCAACGCCCGCCGGCCCTCCAGAGAGCCGGCCCGGCCGAGCCCGACGCTGACCAGCGACGCGCCGGCCCGGTCGATGCCCGTCTCGTTGCGTGCCCGCTTGCCGACCCGCAGCGCCTGCTGGACGACCTCGTTGAGGGCACGGCCGACGGTGCCGTTCTCCTGCGCGATCTTCAGTGCGGTGCGGAGCTGCCCGGAGATCTGGCCCTCGCCGATGACCATGGAGTCCAGGCCGCACGCCACCGCGAAGATGTGCTGCACCGCGCGCTCTTCGTAGTGGACGTAGAGGTGCCGGGAGAGCTCCTCCAGCGGCACACCGGAGTGCCGTGACAGCAGCTCCGAGATCGACGACACCCCGGCGTGGAACTTGTCCACGTCGGCGTAGACCTCGATCCGGTTGCAGGTCGAGACGACCATGGCGCCGTTCACGCTCGACGTCTGGTGCACGTCGTGCAGCAGCTTGGCGAGCTCGTCCGCGGTGACCGCGGTGCGCTCGAGCAGCGTGACGGGAGCGCTGCGGTGACTCAGCCCGACCACCAGGACGCTGGTCATTCGACCACCTTCCCCGGGGACGCTGCTGTCGTGCCCGTTCGGCTCATTGGCCTTCTACCGCCTCGAGGTACTCCTGCTCCACGCCGCTCGGGCCACCGGCCTTGCGCTGCTCGTGGAACGCGAGGATCTGTAGCTCAATAGACAGGTCGACCTTACGCACATCGACACTGTCCGGTACGGAGAGTACGACAGGGGCGAAATTGAGAATGCTCGTCACGCCCGATGCCACCACTCTGTCGCACACTGCCTGGGCCGCGGCCGCAGGGACGGCCAGGACGGCTATTGAGATCCCATTATCCTTGATGACCGTTTCGAGATCGTCGATGTGCTCGACCGTGAGGCCGGAGATCGACTGTCCGACGATGCCGGCCTCCGCGTCGACCAGGGCCGCCATGCGGAATCCGCGCGAGGCGAACCCTCCGTACCCTGACAGCGCTCGTCCGAGGTTACCGATGCCGACGATGGCGACCGCCCAGTCCTGGGTGAGACCGAGCTCGCGGGAGATCTGGTAAACGAGGTACTCCACCTCGTATCCGACGCCCCGGGTGCCGTAGGACCCCAGGTGGGACAGGTCCTTGCGCAGCTTCGCGGAGTTGACGCCCGCGGCGGCCGCCAGCTCCTCGGAGGAGACGGTGGCGACGCCGCGTTCGGCCAGGACGTGCAGCGCCCGGAGGTAGACCGGAAGCCTGGCCACGGTCGCCTCTGGGATGCCGCGGTCGCGCTCACCGAGGGTGGTTCGACGTGTCACAGGCCTGCTTTTCCGGGGCTTGAAACGCGGCCGCTCCCGTGGGGTCCCCTGGGCCACACGAGGAACCAGCCGCCTGGACTTTCTCCAGATTAAGCCCTTGTGAACACACGCACAAAGTCGGGAGCCGACCGCGCATCCTCGTGATCAGCCCTCGAAGGGCCGGATTCCCCTGCTCACCGGGGCGTCCGGAGGCTCGCGCACATCGTCCAGATTGTTCTGCGGCCGGCGGCGATGTGACCGAACAGACATCGCCGCACCTGTCATCGAGCGTCAGCGGGTGAGGGCAGCGCGCAGGCGGCTCTCGTCGACCCTCCAGAAATCGTGCTGGACTCCGTCGACGAACGTGACCGGGATCTGGTCCCAGTAGAGCCGGGTGTCCTCTTCCGACGCGGTGATGTCGCGTTCCTCCCACGTCACGCCGAGCTCCACGGCGACTCTGCGGACCACCACGCGGGCGTCGTCGCACAGGTGGCAGCCCGGCTTGCCGAGCAGGAGGACGCGCGCGTCGGCCGTACCGTCAGCCATGGGGCCAGCGTACGGGCTGGCCGTTGCCCGGCCCTTGGGGCGTGCCGGGTGAGGCGATGTTGCCCGCGCTGACGGTCAGCTCCAGCACGTTGGTGCCGCTGACGTGCGCGCGCGCCTCCTGGGCGAACCGCTGGACGTGCGGCTGCCGCGTGTGCGCCTCCACGGAGTTCGCGTCGCGGAACAGCTGGTAGAAGAGTCGCTGGCTCGGCGAGTTGTCGACGGTGTGGCAGGCGTACACCAGAGTGCCCGGCTCGGCCTGGCGTACGGCGTACGCGACCTCGGCGGCCAGCCGGTCGAACGCCTCCGCGTGCCCATCGATCAACGTGTAGATCATGATCCGTCCGTACTGGCCCATGACCTGGGGAAACTGCGGCGCCGGAGCCGGCACGGCGGGAGGCGGCGCGAACGACGGCGGCGCCTCGCGCTCGTACCGCGGCCGCTCGTACCCACCGGTGTTGTGGCGGCGGGGGTCCTGCCCGACGTTGTAGTGCCCGTCGTCGTAGGGGTGCTGATGATGGCGCGACATGTCCTCGTACGGCTCCGGTTCTTCGTCGGGATCGCGTGGCAGCCGGGAGGCCCCGAACCACACGAGGGCGGCGGCCCCACCGAGCGCCAGCGGCGCCAGCGGGCCGGGCAGAAAGTTGCGCATCGCGGCGACGACGAGCACCCCGGCGAACGCGACCATGGCGAGAGGCGTCATGATCGCGGCCGCCTGCCGGTCGCGCCTGCTGCTGCGCATCGCGGTGACCACGGCGCAGGAGACCAGAGAGACGACGGCGAACAGGTGTGCCCCGTCGAGCACCAGGCCGGGCAGCGATGAGTAGTGCCCGTTCACCCTCGGCAGGCTCTTGCCGAAGGTGCCGACGATGGGGTCGAGCAGGATGATGACGACGGCGACGATCACGTAGGACGCCGCGATGAGCCGCGCGGCGAACCGCGCCTGCACCGTACGGCCGATCAGCTCCACGACGCCCAGCGCCAGGGTCAGCGGCGCGATCAGCGAGCCGAACAGCTCCATCGCCCGCAGCAACGACGGCCGGAAGCCCACCGCGAACCCGATCGTCATCGAGCCGAGGGCGATCACGAGGGCGATGAGGGTGCCGCACCAGGCAAGGAGGTGCATACGGCGTTCTGGCAGGGTGCGCGAAAGCAGCAACCCGGCGCCTCCGAGGGCCGCGAGGGTCGCCAGAAGCGCCAGAGCGACGTTCACCATCGTCCCCCATGGTGCCTGATCGTTCAGCCGGACGGGTAACGAAGAGCCATGCCATAACCGCAAAGACCGGATAAAGCATGCTGTTCACTCCCACATCACCATTGCCAACCTACTCACCGGTATCTAACATGTTCCGACACGCCCCGTGGTCGCGTCGCTCCAGAGGAGGACTGCATGCGCAGCCTTACCCTCGCGCCGCCTGCCACCACGGGCCATGACACCGCGGGTCGCGACGCCGGAACCCGCGAAGCCACGTTTCATGAAGCCACGGCTCGCGAGGCCACCCCGAGTTACCGCAGTGGCGACCTGAGCGACGACGAGCGCCCCGCCGACCCCGCCCGTGACGAGCTGCGCGACATCGTGCTCCGTGCCCGAGCCGGCGAGTCCGACGCCTTCGGTGTCCTGTACGCCCGGTACGTCGACCTCGTCTACCGGTTCGTCTACTACCGCGTGGGAACGCACGCCCTCGCCGAGGACCTCACCAGCGAGACCTTCCTGCGGGCCCTGCGGCGGATGAGTGTGTTCACCTGGCAGGGCAAGGACTTCGGCGCATGGCTCGTCACCATCGCCCGCAACCTCGTGCTCGATCACTTCAAGTCCAGCCGTCACCGCCTGGAGATCTGCACGGCCGACCTGCTGGAGATCGACCGGTGGGAGGAGGGCCCCGAACGCGCGGTGCTCGACTCCTTCACCCACCGGGCCCTGTTCTCGGCGGTACGCGAGCTGGGCTCCGAACAGCGCGAATGCCTGGTGCTGCGGTTCCTGCACGGCCTGTCGGTCGCGGAGACCGCCGAGATCATGGGGAAGAACACCGGCGCCATCAAGGCGCTGCAGTACCGCGCGACGCGCTCGCTGGCCCGTCTCTTCCCGTCCGACTTCCGCTGACGCCCGTCCACGCCTCCCTGCGGCCGCCGACTTCGGCCTGAGGTGCGTTGACGTGCGGTGACGCCGCCACGACGCGCCGCGTGCGGGCCTGCCGGATGCCCGCGCGTGAATGCTGGTTAGTCTCGTCTGCATGCGTCGACTGTGGCCATGGAGCGATGACGACGGAATGGCGGACGAACTCGCGGGTGAGGCCGCCGCCGCGGCCGCCGCACCGGACCAGGTGCGGGCGGTCCCGGACCCGAACGCCGCGGCGTTCTTCGATGTCGACAACACGCTGATCAGAGGCGCCTCGATCTACCACTTCGCCCGTGGCCTGGCCGCCCGCAAGCTGTTCACCTTCCAGGACCTGACGATGTTCGCCCTCGGCCAGGTCGCCTTCCGCCTGCGCGGCGCGGAGAACGCCGACCACATCAGTACGGCGCGCGAGGCGGCCCTGGCGTTCGTGGCGGGCCGGAGCGTGGAGGAGCTCGTCAGCCTCTGCGAGGAGATCTACGACGACAAGATGGCCGACCGCATCTGGCACGGCACGAGGTCGCTCGCCCTCAAGCACCTGGACGCCGGCCAGCAGGTGTGGCTGGTCACCGCGACCCCGGTCGAGCTGGCCCGCATCATCTCGCACCGGCTGGGGCTCACCGGCGCGCTCGGCACCGTGGCCGAGACCGAGAACGGCGTCTACACCGGCCGGCTCGTCGGCCACCTGCTGCACGGCCCGGCCAAGGCGGGCGCGGTACGCGCGCTGGCCAGGAAAGAGGGACTCGACCTGTCCCGCTGCGCGGCGTACAGCGACTCCTACAACGACCTGCCGATGCTCACCACGGTCGGCCACCCGCACGCCGTGAACCCGGACGGCGACCTGCGTGATCACGCCCGCGAGCACGACTGGCCGGTGCACGACTTCCGCACCGGCCGCAAGGTGACGATGGTCGCCCTCCCCGCGGCCGCGGGCACGGGCGCCCTGGTCGGCGGCGTGGCCGCCGGCGTCGCCCTCCGCCGCCACCACCGCGGCCGCTGACGCACCGAGGACGCCCCTCACGCGGTGAAGGACGCCCTCGGACTCACAACGGGTCAGCCCTGCTCGATGAGGCGCAGCATTCCCTCGGGGTAGCGCTCGCCCGAGACCGGGAGTTCCAGCTCCGACAGCTCCGCGTCCGTGAGTTCGACGTCCGCCGCCGCGAGGTTCTCCTCCAGCCGCGTACGGCTCTTCGTCCCCGGGATCGGCACGACGTCGTCGCCCTGGGCCAGCAGCCACGCCAGCGCGAGCTGCGCCGCCGTCACGCCCTTGCGGGCGGCCACCGCGTGCACGGCCTCGGCCGCCTTGATGTTGGCCTCGAAGTTGGCCCCCTGGAAGCGCGGGTCGTTGCGACGGTAGTCATCGTCCGGGTAGTCCTCCGCGCGGCGGGCGTCGCCGGTCAGGAAGCCGCGCCCCAGCGGCGAGTACGGGACCAGGCCGATCCCCAGCTCCCGCAGCGTCGGCAGGATTTCGGCCTCCAGGCCGCGCTCCCACAGCGAGTACTCCGTCTGCAGCGCCGACACCGGGAAGACGGCGTGCGCCCGGCGGATCGTCGCGGCGGACGCCTCCGACATGCCGAAGTAGCGGACCTTGCCGGCCTGGACCAGCTCACCGACCGCGCCGGCGACGTCCTCGATCGGCACTTGGGGGTCGACCCGGTGCTGGTACAGCAGGTCGACGTGGTCGGTGCCGAGGCGCTCCAGTTGCTGGTCGATCACCTCACGGATGTGCTCGGGGCGGCTGTTCGGGCCGACCCGTCCCCCGTCCGGGGTGTACTCCCAGCCGAACTTCGTCGCGATGACCGCCTCGTCGCGGCGCCCCTTGAGGGCCCGGCCGAGCAGCTTCTCGTTCTCCCACGGGCCGTACGCCTCCGCGGTGTCGAGAAAGTCACACCCGAGTTCGAGCGCCCGATGGATGGTCGCGATCGACTCGTCGTCGTCGGGCTTGCCGTACGCCCAGCTCATGCCCATGCAGCCCAGGCCGAGCGCCGACGTGCGCAGGCCCTGGCTTCCCAGTGCTCTTTTTTCCATGACACCAGGCTGCATCTTCGAGCGCGCTCTAGGTCAAGCGCGGAAGAACGCGGGTCCCCGCTGCCTCAGGAGGTCGTACAGCATGTTCTGGATCGTCTCGCGCACCTGGTCGGTGAGGTTGAAGACGGTCATGTGGTCGTCCGCCTGCGCCGGGTCGTACTCGTCGGTGCGGATCGGCTCACCGAAGGCGACCATCCACTTGGAGGGCAGCGGCACCAGGCCGAGCAGGCCGAGCAGCGGCCAGGTCGGGGTCACCGGGAAGTAAGGGAAGCCGAGGAGGCGGGCCAGCGGCTTGAGATCGGCGAGCTTCGGATAGATCTCCTCGGCGCCGACGATCGCGCACGGGATGATCGGCACCTGGGCGCGCAGCGCGGTGGCCACGAAGCCGCCCCGGCCGAACCTCTGCAGCTTGTAGCGCTCACTGAACGGCTTTCCGACGCCCTTGAACCCCTCCGGGAACACCCCGACCAGTTGTTCTTTGGCGAGCAGCCGGGCCGCGTCGGCCTGGCACGCCAGCGTGTGGCCGCTCTTGCGGGCCAGGTGCGCCAGCACCGGGATCTGGTAGACGAGGTCGGCGCCGAGCAGCCGCAGGTTTCGGTGCGCCGGATGGTGGTCGTGCAGGCCGACCTGGAGCATCACGCCGTCGATCGGCAGCGTGCCGGAGTGGTTTCCCACGATCAGGGCGGAGCCGGTGCCGGGGACGTTGTCCATGCCGAACATCTCGACCCGGAACCAGCGTTCGTAGAGCGGCCGCAGCGCCGGCAGCAGGAGTCCTTCGTTCAGCTCCGGATCGAAGCCGAACTCATCGATCTCGTACTCCCCGGCCAGCCGGCGGCGCAGGAACCGTAGGACAGAAGCGACCTTGTGGTCGAAGCCGGCCTGGTCCTGGGCAAGGCGGTCCGCGGCGTCGGTGTTGAGCGGTATTACCTGCGCCTCTGGCCGCATTGTCGGACTCGCTTCCTCGACCTGGTCGTGCCTCACCTCTTGCCCCCTACGACGCTGGTCAACCGGTCGAAGAGTTCCAGGGGCAGACCCTGACCGAGACCTTGCGAATCGGCGAAATCGGCAAAGGCCTCCTCCGAGCTGTACTTCGGGCGCCAGGAGAGCTCGCGGGCGAGCACGTCGGTGTCGATCACCCGGCCGTACGTCAGCCACCGGAGCAACTCCGGCGAGAAACCCTTCAACCCGCCGAACCTGCGGCCGACGTCGCCGAGCGTCTGCAGGGCGGCCGCGGGAAGGCGCAGGATCGGCCGGCCCGCGCGGCGCAGCGCCTGGGACAGCAGCACGACGCCGTCGCCGGCCACGTTGAACGTGCCGGGATGGTCCTCGACCGCCATGCGGCGCAGCACCTCGACGCCGTCGTCCTCGTGGACGAACTGGAGTCGCGGGTCGAACCCGAGGACCGTCGCGGCCAACGGCATGTGGAAGTAGCGGCTGAGCGGTGAGTCGACGTGCGGTCCGAGGAAGTTGGCGAACCGGAGTACGGACACGGTCAGGTCTGAGCGGCGCCGGGCAAGACCCCGGACGTACCCCTCGACCTCGACCGCGTCCTTGGCATAGCCGGAGGCAGGCGGAAGCACCGGCTCGTCGGTCTCGGTGAAGACCGCCGGGTCATACCCGGACGAGCCGTAGACGGCCGCGGACGAACGGACCACGACCTTGCGCATCGCCGCCGACCGCTGGCAGGCCGCCAGCAGCTGCATCGTCCCGATGACGTTGAGCTCCTTGGCCTTCACCCGTGCGCCGGAGGTCATCGTCACCAGGTTGAGATGCACGACCGTGTCGACCTCGGCCGCGTTGACGATCTTCGCGATGCTCGGCGTGCGGATGTCGATGCGAACGAACTCCGTACGTCCCAGCGGCATCGTGGGCGCGACGGTATCCACGCCGATGACCCGTTCGATGCTGGGATCGGCCTGCAGTGTGTCCGCGACCCGTGCCCCGAGGAATCGGGACACGCCGGTGACCAAGACCACCCGGGCCGTACCTGAGGTGCGCGATCCGCTCGCCGAGGGACGCATGGATGACACAGTGCCCCCCAGCCTTTACGGCTACCTCATCGCCAAGTTACTTCTTGTTACGGCGCTGGACCCGCGTCTTCTTCAGCAGCTTGCGGTGCTTCTTCTTGGCCATGCGCTTACGACGCTTCTTGATGACAGAGCCCACGAAACCCTCACTCGGTGTCGGCAGGAGACAGGCGATCAGCACCCTTGGCGGGCATAGCCCGGAGCCCAAGGGTACCGCCGCCAGCACGCCCAACGTTCGCGGGCTTGGCGACCCCCGTGCGGTCGGGGGTCAACCCGCTTCGATGTAAGCGTCTCGCAGATAGTCGTGAACAGCCTGTTCCGGTACGCGGAACGAACGTCCCACGCGAATTGCCGGTAGCTCTCCTGAGTGAACGAGGCGGTATACGGTCATCTTGGACACCCGCATCACCGCAGCCACCTCGGCCACAGTCAGGAACCTGACCTCACTCAGAGGTCGCTCGCCTGAGCTCATCGGACGCCCTCTTCCACACGCCGCGCGTCAGACCTTTGCGGTGACTTTGATCACGGCCGTGTACTTTCTCCAGCGTAAATCGTGAATCTGTAGTCGCAAGAGGGGAGTTCAA
>JAOPYG010000153.1 GCA_025964685.1 Actinoallomurus sp.
CCTGATACTCCCCGGCCCCCAACTCCGGCGGCCTCGTAACCAACCCATTGAAAAGACCATTCGTCTGAACACCAGACCCAAGATCAAACACCGACCCACCCACATCACCCGCCCCGCGATACACCCGTTTGGCGGACGGCCCGATGGACTCGGGCAGACCGGCCTGCCGCTTCGACCCAGAACCAGCCACAGCAGAGGGCCGCAGACCGGGCGCGGGAGAAAAAAGAATCCGCGGCACCGAGGCCACGTCAACGGGAGCCGCGACCCGGGCCACCTCCGCCGCCAGCAAGGACTCGGAGAGAGCTACCTCCGTCCCCGGTGTCTCGGAGTCGGCCAGCGCCATGAAGACCGCATCACCGGCCGTCTGCGTCGTTCCCCCGTCGTGGGCGCCTCTCGAGTGTCCGGGCGGAGCACCATGAGGGGTGTCGTCCGGCCCTGCGGCAACCGGGCCGGTCAAGAGCTGCCGTCCGGGCGGATCGTCCGTCGTCGACCGGCTCGTCGCTTCGGCCGTCTCCGCCAGGGGTCGGCCTTTGCCCTTACGGTCCGTGCCGGGCGATCCGCGGGCGTGACCGGTGCGCGTATCCGTGGTCGGATCGGCGAGGTCGCTGGCCAGTTGTTCGGCCTGTGTCGTGCGGATTCGCTCGTAGTGTTCGGCTATCGCGTCCGGTGACGCGAACATCGCCGACAGTCGCTGGTAGCGCTCTTCGTACTTCTCGGAGTAGGCGAAACGCGTGCCGTCACGCTGGAGTTCGCCGCCGGCGGCGACCGTTCCGTCCTTCCACACGAGCTCCTTGGCGAAGTCCCTGTTCGCCGCGTGCCGGAGCGTGGTCTCGCCCTTCTTCTGGTATGACGCCGTCGGTGTGTAGGAGGAGAAGTCCGCCTGGTAGTACTCATGGAACTCGGTGAAAAACCGTTGTGCGTCCGCACCGAAGCCGTCTTGTGCCAACGTCGTGAGGTCGGCCGGCGGACGGCGACCGAACCGGTTGAGGGCCTGTTCGACCGCGTCCCGGTCCTGCTGCCACGCCGTGCGCTCCGGCGTGTGCTCCTCGATCGGCTCGGCGTCTCGCGCGACCCGCAGGCGGTAGGCCCACTCGACGATGTAGGTGAACGCGGTGTCCGCGTCGTGTCTGCCGCGAAGGTAGAGACCGATCGGGTCCGAGTCGACCAACGCCCGAGCCGCGAGGAACTCGCGGTAGCCCGGCCAGAGCGCGGCGTAACGCTGCATCATCGCGGCCGCGAGACGGTGCTCGGGTTCACGGTCGTGGCTGCCAGCCTCGTCACCGAAGATCACCTTCGAAGCGACCTTCTCGATGTCGTGGAAAAGGATGGCCTTGGCCACCGTGTCCGCCGATACGAACCGCGCGAAGTCGGGCGCTCCGCCGGCGAGGGTGAGGAACTGGCCCAGGACGAGCTGAGCGTGGTCATAGAACGTGAACTTCTCGGTGGGGACCGTGATGGCGTCGAACTGGGGTGCCAGTTCGGGCAGTTCCGCTATCAGTCCTTCGACGGTGCCACGGGCGACCTGCTGGGGAGTACCGCCCGATGCCAGCAGCCCGGTCAGCCGCCGGCCCACCTCACCTTGCGACTCCTCGCGTTCGGCCCGGGTATCGCGCCAGTCCGCGAAGTCGTTGGAGAACGGCGACTGCGCGGCGACGTCCGCTGGATCGACGGTCCGCAGACCCGGATCGGCCACCAGCCGGTCGTAGTCCGCCGCGATGAGCGCACTGATCTCCATCTGGGTTGCGATGGCTGGGACATTCTCCATGAACTCCCTGACCTGCGCGGCGGTCACCGGCGTCGGCGCAAGGGACTCGGCGGCAGCGGCGCCGAGCTCGCCGGCCCTGGCCGCGATCCGCTCGGCCATGTCGACGCGGAAGTCCTGGGGGAGGTGCTTCAGCAGATCATCGCCCGACAGTCCCTTTTCGATGGCCGCCACCATGTCCGGCAGCAGCTCGTCAGTGACCATGGCGCGGATCGCGTCCGGTGTGACGTCAACGAAGTCGCGTCTACGGAGATTCGCCGCGCTGGCCGTCCGGATCTTCGGCACCAGCTCGTGCTCGACGCTCTCCCGCATGAGAGCGAGATCAACGGGCATGCCGTCCAACCTGTCGATGGCGGCCTCAAGGGCCTTGCGCATCGGCAGGTCACCCGCGATCAGTCTGGGAGCGTGCCCCGACAGACCGCCCAGCCATCCGTCCCGAGCCGACGAGGACCATCGGGTGGGCGGGTTCTGCGCGATCTTCGTGAGCTGGCGATCGACGGCCGCGCCGCCCTCCGTGCGGATCACATCGGCCAGATCGCGCCGCGCCTCGGCGGAGAGCCAGCGGGCCAGTTGCCGGTCCTGCTCGACCTTGCCGGAGAACGTCTTGACAAGCGGCGTCAAGACGGTGGCCTTGAAGTCTCTTCCGGTCCCCTCCGAGTCGGTCCAGGTACCATCAAGAACGGTGCGGAACTCCTCCACGGATCGGACGACACCGTAGGAACTCCTGATCCGCCACAGGAGTTCGCTGACGAGGTCACGCGCGGCCGGAGGAAGGACCTTTTTCACCAAGCCCTTTGCCGCTTTGGTGTCGATGGGCGGCGGATCCGTCGTGGCGTCGAGAATCTCCTTGGCCGCAGCCTCGGTGACCCCGACCATCTTGTCGACGACGGACGCCATGCTCTCGGCGGGCGGCCCTACCTTGTTGAGGAAGACATTGAGGTGAAGGCGACGCCCAGCGTAGGTCGTCGGGAGCTTCGTGTCGGAGCCCTTGCCAGGCCATCCTTCGACATCGCTCTCGAGCAGCGCGCTGGGCGTGCGTGCCTCGGCCGGCAACAAGGACTGCTGGTACGTCACATGGTGCTGGCGCAACTCACGGGCCATGCCATGCAGACTTTCCCCATTGGTCCGGAATTCCGCCGTCCACCTGTTCTCGGCCTCATCCCATGTCCATCTGAACCAGGGGTCGTACTCCTTGCCGAGAGCATCGGACTGGAAACCGTCGATGCCCAGCCTCGTGAACAGTTCCGAGACCGGCCGTACCTCTCCGGCGAGTCCCTGGAGTTTCACGCCGGACGCAGAACTCACGTAACTGATCAGCGAACCCGGCTTGGCCAGCCTGGCGAGTGCCTCCAGATCCGCCCCCCGCACGCCGAACTGGTTGGTCTCACTTCGAAAGTCAACGTTGAGGGACGACGACGGGTGTGCTCTCGCGGCGTACTCCAACGTCGCCCTCGAGGACAAGTTCACATAGGTGTCCAATGGCACCAGGAACGTACGCAGTACCGGCTGCAGAGTCGGATAGTTGTACTGATACTTCAACAACCACTGCACGGCGCGCTGCGGCCGGCCGACACCGGTCCAGAACACGGTGCCTTCGCCACCCATCGCGATCGTGATGACACCGGACTTGGGGTTCTCGTTCACATCCTTGAAAAGAGCAGAGGTCCCCATGCCGGGCCTGCCCGCCGTGGGGGTGACCGCCACCGGGTCGGCGATCGCGGTGTAGACGCGCACGTAATGGGCGCCCTCGACCGTCTCGACCTCGAACTCGCCGCGATGGACGACATCCGGATCACCGCTCGACGAGACCGCCTCGGGCAGACGGCTCGGCCCAGGGTACGAGACCCCGGACAGGCCGATCGTTGCTTCGTCAGGAGCCAGAACCGTTTCCCGGCCTATCGTCGTCGCGGCCGGCGCGTCGTGGAAGGCCTGGCCGAACGCGCTCGGGTCCTCCCCCCCGTCCCCGTAGGCGGGAGGCGGATAGGACACCTTCTGCAACGGCCCAGCGACCGGCTCCTCGGTAGCGGCATACGAAGTGTTCGCATCGCGCATTCCGCGAACCGCACGCTCCAAACCGGTAACCGCACCCCACCGCGGATTCCTCGTAGACCTACTGGACTTCCACGCCTCGACCGCCTCCAACACCCGACGCAGATCACGCCCACTCGGAACCCGCGGCAACCGCTCCACCGCACGATCAATCGCACCCAAATCCCGCGAACGCGGCAACCCGGCAACAGACGAAAGATCCCGCCAATCCCTGACGTAATCCCTCGAACGCGGCGCCAACGCACCCGAATGCAACGGCGAGTCATCCCGCCGCCCCACAACCGGATACAACCCAGAATCATCCGAAGCCAGATCGTCGGTGAGCGTTCGCGGGGCGAACGTCGCATCCACCCACGCGTACAGATCGGCCGACTTGGGCTGTTCGGTGGCCTTCGAGGGGGGCGGGTTCCACGGGTGGCCGTACAGAACGACGGTCCTATCGACGACCTCCTCCATGGTCGCCAGGGTGTGTGCCGGCATCGGCTGAGACGGATGGAAATGCGCGTCCGACATGATGCCGTCGGTCTTGATCGCAGGGCGGTTCTTGTTGTCCCGGAACAGCGACAGCCGGTCCACATACTGGTCCGAAATCCCGAAGTAGTGGAACGTCTCATGCAGCAGGCGATAAATGTTGTCGCGCAAACCCCAGTTACGAGCATCCAGGCGGTGCGCCACGCCCGGCCCCAGTGTGATTGCCTCCCCGTGGTCGGGGTCGACCACCAGTTTCATCTGAAGATGAATCTGCTGCCCCGATTCGGGAACCCCGTAGTAACGCTTGTTGACATAAGCGTTCAGCTCCCGGTTCAACGCGCGCTCGAGAGCCGCCACCTGCTCGGGGGTAACACTGTTCACCGGCTTCACCGGCAGAGATGTCACTTGGTTGCGGATCCACTGATCATTGGGCGCCTGGATCAGCTGCACATGCTCCCGGACGAGCACAAGCCGTCCGATCTCATTGTCGGGCTCTTCCGGAAGGCCACCTTTCAGCGGGAACTTCGGACCCGCATCGAATGCGCGTTCGGTGTTCACCGTGGCGATCTGCACATGGAACCGCTGGTTCTGCCAGATCACGAACGGCGCCGGGTTCGTCACCGTCGTCCCCGGCTTGAGGACTTCCTGCGACAAAGCCTTCGGATCGGCCCAGGCGGGCGCCATGGAGATGACCGAGGAGTGCTCGCCGAACTCCTCCAAGAGTTCCTCGATGGTGGTCATCCGCAAAGGCCCGGACGCCGGCCGGCCGATGTATGACTCAGGATCCGCCGCCGAAGAATGCGGATGGCTCAGCACCTGCTGGCGACCACCAGCATCACGTGTCCCGACCACAAGGGCGGCGTGGTGGACATCAGGGCGCCCAGGACCGCTGATCCACAACCAGTGACCGGCCGGAATAGCCGGCACGGACCCCGGACTGACGCTGTGTTCGGTGATCCGCTCCCACCTCGAGAGGTCTTGGACCATCTCGATGTAGTCGCGGCGAGCCAGCTCATAAGCGGTGTCCTTGGCCAGCCCCGCCCCATCCGCGGCTTTGAGAACCGCATCCGCGGCGAACGTGGCCGTCTGGTGGACCCGCTCCAGCCATTGCATGCTCACCGCTCCGGCCCGGTAAGCGGTGAGGAAGATCGCCTCCCAGGAGTTCATCGAACTCCCCGCCGCCGGCTCGGGCCCCGTACCGCCAATCCAGCTCACAAAGTCACTGGACGCACCGGACGCATGCGTCTCGGTGGCACCGGAGGCGCCGATCGACTGCAAACCGGACCGCACCACCCGCTCAAGCCATTCCGCGCTCGCCGGTCCGGCCTTCGGTGCCATCGGAGCGGCCATCCGCCCCCCCACAGCCGGATACAACCCCGGATCATCCGAATCGTCGAGGAGCGGGTCGTCGTACCGCCGGCCGCTCAGCGGGTCCGGCTCCCGGGAGACGAGCTGCTGGTCCGGCTCCGTCACGCGGGCCGGAGCCTCGATGACCTCGGCCGGCGGCGAGGCCTCGGAAAGAGCCGTCTGCGTCTCGGAGAGCGTGTCGGCGATGGCCTCAGCACGCCCGGTCTCGAACGCGTTGGTGGTGGCGGCCTCCCGCTCCTGCCAGCCCAAGGACAGGTCCGGCGGCGCGAAGAGCACGCGGTACTCGTCGAACATGTCCTCGCGATAGGCCTCGCGAGCTCGGTTCCCCCACTCGACGTCGTCCAGCTCGTTGTACCGCTCGCTGAGAGCGTGGTACGAACGCCCTGCCCCCTTCAACATGGCAGGGACTTCGGCCTCGAATCCGAGGTGGGTGGGAAGCTCGCGGCTCAGGTCGGCCACCCGCTCGTCCCAGACCCACACGCGGCCGGTCAGGTCTTCTGGCTTGTTGACGGCGACGCCGAAGACCTCGTTGTAGGTGTCCAGCATCCGCTCGTCCAGACCCTCGCGGGCCCGGTCGAGGTCGTCTTGGGACAGCGTGCGCTCCGGGTGGGCCTGCCGCCAGTCCGCGGACCGCTCACCGAAGATCCGTCCGCTCTCGGCGACCACGGACTGGCGGGCCGTCTCCACTGCCAGCCACGTGTGCAGCCGCTCCTTACCGGTGGCCTCGTCGTACCAGCTGTTCCACTCCTCGAGCCGCCCCGTCAGCTCCCCCTCGCGGACGCCGGACGAGCCGAAGATCTCACCGAACCGGTCGTTCACCGACCTCCCGAGGGCACGCTTCAGCGAATGCTGCAGTGCCTCAGATGTCTCGCCGCCGAACTCGACGCCGAACCGGCTCCGGAACGCCTCGTTGATCTCCGGCGACCCCGTCCGCCAGGACTCGATCGCGGTGTCGACATCGTCCTGCATGCGGGTCAGCGCGGCCTCGCGGGCCGTCTGCGCCGCGAGCCGCGCCGGGATCGAGTCGACCACCTGGTCGAACCGTTCCCCCCACCGTTTCAGCGTCTCAGGCGTGACCTCTGTGGTGTCCGCGAACAACTCGGTGTATGCGGTGTCCAGTTCGCGCAGACCGCCGAGCACGACCTCATTGCGTCCGTGCTCCGACGGCCCGGCGTCCTGCGCGCGGAACCCGGCGAGCAGGGAACGATCGGCCTCGGTCAGATGATCGCGGAAGGAGTCCGCGCGGGCGGGGAACAGCTCGGTGAAGCGGTCCAACCCCGATTCGTACCGCCCGCGGCGGTCGAAGGCGTCCCGCAGACCGTCGGTAAGCGTTTTCAGTCGCCCGGCGGCCTCCCGCATGTTCCGCGGCAGGTCGGCATGGATGTCGGAGACACTGCCGAAGATGTCCTCTACGGCGGTATTCCACTCTCGTTCGAACCCCGTGCGAACCTGCTCGCGCACCGTGTCGGCGGCGGTGTCGGACAGCGCGAACGGCAGATCTTCGGGGGTCGTCTCCCCCTCCGCCAGGAGGTGACGCCAGGACCGGAAGGCCCGCTCGTAGGCATCTCTGCCGCGCTGCAACGCGATCTGCCGGGCGGCCTGCAGGTCCAGCTGGTCGCGCAGCCCGTCGAGGATCTCCGCCCGGTCCTGATCATCGGCGAAGGTCTGGCGCTCGTACGCCTCGCGCGCCCGGTCCCGTACCGCGTCGAGGTGGTCAGCGGGAACGTTGCCGGCGCGCTGCTGCATCCACGACTCGAAGACCTCATCGAATGCCTGGCGGTCCGCGGCGGAGGGACGCCCGGCGACCTCGGCGGCATGCCGGGCGAACAAGCCCTCGTGGGTCCCGTCCACCCGTACCTGGGCGGTCCGCCACGCGGTGGAGCGCCATCCTCCGCGTTCGGCATACGACGGCTCCGGGATGAACGACCCCTCGCGGTCTTTCGCGCCGGACGCGGTCACGTCGGCGACGTAGTCCCGGACGTAGGCCTCGCGCAGGTCATCGATCTGCCGACCGGCCCACTCGACCGTATCCCGCGATCTCACTATGGTCTGGCCGGCCTCCTGCCGGGCCAGGAAGCGGTCGAACTGCTGGTGTGCGAGGTCCCGGGTACGGGCCAACTCCTGGCGTTCGAGGTCCCGGGTATGGGCCACCTCGTGGAGCGCGTCGAGCTGCTGGGAGTAGTCCGACTCCAGGCGCGCCCGAAGGTCCGCGCCGGGTTGGCGGCCGCGCAACATACCGTTCATCCGCTCCAGCAGCGTGGCCTGTTCGCCGCGGTACCACGACTGGACCTGCGGATCCCATTCCGGGCTCGGCTCGTGACGGGCGGACACCTGCTCGAGGCGGTTTTTCAGCTCGGCGACCGCTGTGGCCTCGGCGCTCAGCCGTAGGGCCTCGTTGCGGACACCGTCGGCCAGGCGGGCCGCGTCCTGCGACGTCAGGTCGGGCCTCGCCGCGCGCTCGTTGGCGTAACTGGTGCCAAGGCGGGTCAGCGCCTCGCTGTACCAGGCGCGCGCCGTGTCGTCCCAGCCGTGACCGCCCTGGCGCAGGTCGATACGGCCCACCGGGTCCTCGAAGGTCAGCGCGGCCTCGAAAGCGCGCTGTGCCTCCAGCCGTTGCCGCCACTGCTCGCGCGCCCGGTCGTACTGGCCACGGAAGTCCTCGACCAGCTGGGCCCGGGCCTCCGGCGTCGCCGCGGGGCCGGTCATCGCCTCGACGAACTCCTCCCGCAGCGCGGCCACTCTTGGACCGCTCTGGAAGGAGTGCTCGCCTCGCACGGTGGAAAGGACATCGCGCTCGAAGACCGCCTGGGCGGCCACGACCCGGCGTGCCTGGTCCAGACGCAGACCGAGTTCCTGGCCCAGCCCGCTCCTGCCCTCCTCCGGCTCCGCGGTCCACCGGTCCGCGAACCATTCACGCTCCGACACGAGCTGCTCGCGCGCCGCGAGGCGAAGACTCTTGTCCGGGTAGTCGGCCAGGCGCCGTTCGAACTCCAGGTACGCCTGGTCGCGACGCTCGACCGTCGCACGCAGCCCGGCCAGCGCTTCGGCGGCCCTGGCCTCGGCCGCCGTCGAGTGGTTCGGGGGGGGCGGCGCCGGGACCGTCGTCTCGACGGTTTCCTCCGGCGCGTCCTCCACGTACGGCTGCCGGTTCTCCGGCCGCGGGTGCGAGCCCTGCTCGTCGTGGCCACCCGGCCCCGATCCGGTCTCGGTCCGCATGGGCGTCGCAGGCGTCTCCATGTCGCCGAGTTGGCGACCGGCGCCGGGCCGCACGTTCGGGGGTTCTAGTGTCCGGGAGGTCTCCGGTAGCGGCTGAGGCGTCGTGAACCGCTGCAACGGCGAACCCGAACCCGCCGGAGGCCCCAACGGCTCGAGGCCAAGCCCGGACCGGTCGGCGAGATTGAGGCCCGGGTTCTCCTCCGGGCCGAAGCGGACCTCCTCGCCCTGCGCCAAGCCCTCCTGGGGCGGCCCCCCGTGGGGGCCCTCCGGCTGAGGCGTCGTGAACCGCTGCAACAGCGAACCCGAACCCGCCGAAGGCCCCAACGGCTCGAGGCCAAGCCCGGACCGGTCGGCGAGATTGAGGCCCAGGTTCTCCTCCGGGCCGAAGCGGACCTCCTCGCCCTGCGCCAAGCCCTCCTGGAGCGGACCCCCGTGGGGGCCCTCCGGCTGGAACGCCGCGCCCCGCGGCGCCGGCTGCAGGCCGGGCTGAACCCGGACCTGGTTCACCGGCGGCATCTGCGGCGGCGTGCGCTCGGTGATCGGCGGAGCCTCGGGCGGCAAGGGCTCGGCGAGGACCGGAGGGTCGCGCGTTAGGGGCGGGTCCTCGACCTCGTTCAGGCGGCTGGTGTTGTTGACACGTGGCTGTGGTTCCAAGCCGGTCCGGCGGGTCAGGTTCTCGTTCCCGACCACGGTGTGCGGGTCGGAGACGCGCACGATGTTCTGTGGCGAGGCCACCCGGTTGACCGGCGTATTCCGGAGGCCAGGGCCACGCGTGATGGGCCGGGACGTGGGAGCCGGCAGATTCCTGGTCTGCGCGGGGCCGCGGCCACGGCCGGGCAGGTTACCGCCTCGGCCGGGCGAGGGTGGGGGCAGCTTGGTGAGGTTTTGTTCCTTCAGCGCCGCGAGGGTCTCCGGGTCGAGCTTCATCATCTTGTACTTGGCGCCGCCCAGCCCGACACCCCGCACCATCCCGCCGATCAACGCGCCACCGACGCCCGCGCCGACCATCATCATCGGGGAGAACTGCCAATGCCCCGTGATCGCCCCCGCGGTGATCGTCGAGGAGAACGCCGCACCACCCCCCATCTTGATGAAGTCACCACCGACGTCCGTCAACGCGGTGACGAACGTGTTGTCCAGACCCTTCAGACCATCACCGATCGCCTTGTCGAAGACCCCGCCGATCCCCCGGATCCCCAGATCCGCCAGCGCACCACCCAGCGCACCCTCGGCCACCCACGTCCAATTGATCCCCGGCTTGTGCGGGTCGGCGTTCCCCATCGCATTAGAGATCAGACTCGCGGCCAACATGATCAACGCGCCGATCGCCGCCTGCAAAAACGTCGGCACCAGATTCTGCAACATCGCCAACAGCCGCTGCATCACCAACATCAGCGACAGCGCCGTCTCGGCCTTGGCCAACGCCTCCTCACCCATCGACAGACCACCGGTGAAGAACGCCATCGCAGCCAGAATGTCCAGCTGGATCTCCAACGCGATGATCATCGCCAGGATCTGGACCTGCGCCTCACCCAGATTCCGCGCCCAATCCCCTAGCTGCTCACTCCCGTTCCCCAGCCCATCCCTGATCTCCCCGATATGATCAGCACCACCATTACTGCCGGTCAAAACCTCAAGCATCTGCTTGTACTGCGCCACCACCTCATCCGGCAACGCACCATCGATCTCACCCGCCGTATCCGCGATCATCGCCGGCAGATGACTCAACCGATCATCCAAATCCCAAAACGGATTACGCAGATCAGCGACCGCCGACGGATCAGCCTCCGGAGGCCTCACCCCCGTCAAAACCCAGCACAACGTGATCTCGTCCTCGTTGTACGGGACCCCCGACGGCGAATCAGCCACAACTACCGCTCAGTACTTCCCAGGCTTGCCACCGGTCTCCGGCAATGCCTGCGACTGCTTCGAACCGGCCTGGCCAAGAGTGTCGACCACACCTTGCTGCGTCTTCTGCAGGTACGCCTGCTGTGCCTGGAACGCCAGCGGGATCGCGCCCAGCACCTTCGACAAACTCATACCTGCGTCACTGAGCTGAGAAGTCATCTGCTGTAGCTGCTGTCCGGCGCTCCGTCCGAACTCGTCCCATTTGAGGACCTCCGGCGCCTCCGAGAGGTCGCCAACAAATCGGTTGAACCAGTCGAACACCAGCGTCGACAAGCCCTCCATGCTGTCCTGGGCCGCGCCGACGCGCCCCGTGTCGGACGTGAACTTTCCGCTCTCAGCCATCGTTACCGTCCTCGACGATCTCATCTCGAAGTCCCGCGCCGGACGGCCGCCCGCCGCGGCGGCTCGGCCTCGCCGTGCCGCCATTCTTTCCGCGTCGCCCGGCGGAGAGCGCCGACCCGAAGATCTGCTCCCAGTCGGGGTTGTAATTCGAAATGTTCGCGGCGTTCTCGTCGGGCGGGCTCACCGCCGAAAAGGTGTCTATCACCCGGCGGGCCATCGCCGCACGCCCCTTGTTGGCCGCCTCGAGGACGGAAGCGGCCAGCTGCGCCGCCTCCATCGTCTGGTACTTGCCGTCCAAGAACTTCAGCCGCGTCAGCTCGCCTTGCGGACCGACGGTCACCTCCACCGATCGGTCCTTGGACCGCGCGGTCGTCGACGCGCCGCCGAGCTCGGCTCGGGCGCGGGCCACCGCGGCCCTGGTCTCCTCGAGCTTGGCCCTGGCCTGGGCGATGCGCTCGTCCATCGACTCAGTCATCTCGTACTCCTCCCCTGCGTAGGTGGCTGCGGACCGCCGGACCTGTTCAACGGCCTCATCCGCCGATCACGGCCGGTGCGCCGCCTTCGTCGGTGCCCCAGACGTCCTCTTCTTCGGGCACCAACGCGTCGCGCTCCCGGTCGCCGCTCTGCGTCCGCTCGTGGTCCTCGCCTCCCGTGAAAGGGTCGTAGGCCGAGCTGGTTGAGTTACGCCGCCCCGACGCGGCAGCCTCCTCTTCGGCGTAGCCGCGCCGGCCAGTACCGCCCCTGCGGCCGAGCGAGCCGCCGTTCGTGACGACGTCCTCGTCGTCATAGACCTCGCGCACCCGCTCACCGGTGCCACTGCTCGCCCCGCCGCCGCCCATGCCACCCATGCCGCCCATCATCGGCATGCCCCCGCCGCCCATCGGGGCGCCACCCGCCGGGAGACCGCCGCCGGTGGTTGTCCCGTCGATGCGCGTGCCCAGCGGGAGTACCCCACCCGACTGGCTGATCCCGGGGCCGGGCGCGCCCGCCGCCGCACCGGAGTACCCGGGAGACCCCAGAGAGCCGGCGTACGGCGTGGAGTCGTACAGCTCGTGTTGGTAGTTCTGGGGACCGCTGCCGAGATTCGCGTACGAGGAGTGCGGGAGCGTGGCCCCGCCGCCGAGCGGAGTGGTGACGGTCTGGCCGTCCGGCTCGTGCGTGGTCGCGGTGCCCGTCTGGGGGTTGACGGTGGTGACGCTGCCGTCGGGGTAGTGGGTGGTGACGGTGCCGTCCTTGTTGACCGTGGTCTGGCTGCCGTCCGGATTCGTCAGCTCGTGCCCGCCGGTGAGGTGGTCGGTGGTGACCGAACCGTCCGCGTGGGTCGTCGTCTCCAGACCCGTGTGCGGGTCGATGGTCGTGGAGCTGCCGTCCGAATAGTCGGTGGTGACGGTGCCATCGGGGTTGAGATGCGTCTGGCTGCCGACCTGGCCGTGGGCGCCGTTCCCCAGTTGCTGCTGAAGCTGATCCTGCTGCTGCTGGAGGGACTGCAGCTGCCCATTGCCCTGCTGCGAGGGGTACTGCCCCAGCTGCTGCTCGTACTGCTTCTGCTGCAGATCCTGCTGCTTCTGCTGGGCATCCTCCTGCTTTTTCTGATAGTCGCTCTGGGTCTGCTGCTGCTGCGCGTACTGCTGTTTGGCGAGCGCCTCTTGCTCCTGCTGTTGCTTCTTCTGTTCCTCCTGCTGTTGCTGCTGGTCCTGCCGCTGCTGGTCGTATTGCTTCTTCTGCTCTGCCTCCTGCTGCTTTTGCAGGTCCTCCTGGTGTTTCTGCTGCTGGTCCTGCTTGGCCTGCTGTTCGTCCTGCTGCTTTTGCTGGTCCCGCCTCTGCTCCTCGTACTGCTGCTTCTGCTCTGCCTCCTGCTGCTTTTGCAGATCCTCCTGGTGTTGCTGCTGCTGGTCTTGCTTGGCCTGCTGTTCGTCCTGCTTTTTTTCCTGCTTCAGCTGCAAGGCGGCCTGGGCCGCCATCTGGTCGTCGTACTGCTTCTTCTGCTCATCCTGCTGCTGTTTCTGTTCGGCCTTCTGCTCATCCTGCTGCTGTTTCTGGTCGGCCTGCTGCTGCTCGTACTGCTTCTGCTGCAGATCCTGCTGCTGTTTCTGGTCGGCCTGCTGCTTGTCCTCTTGCTCCTTTTGGTGTGTCAGACTATCCGCGTAATCCTTAGCCTGCTTGTCCTCTTGCTCCTTCTGGTGCGCCAGACTATCCGCGTACTGCTTATCCTGCTTGTCCTCTTGCTCCTTCTGGTGCGCCAGGCCATCCGCGTAATCCTTAGCCTGCTTGTCCTCTTGCTCCTTCTGGTGCGCCAGACTATCCGCGTAATCCTTAGCCTGCTTGTCCTCCATCTCCTTCTGGTGCGCATCAGCCTTATCTTGCGCGGCCTTCGCGGCGTCCTGATCTGCGGCGGCCTTGTCGCCCTGATAGTCGGAGAGGAGGTTGACCTGCGTCGTAGTCAGAACGTGCAGGCTCTCGGGGATATCGACGAAGGCGTTGTTGACGTCGATCATCGCCTGCTTTCCGGCCACTTCCAAGACGTCCTGAACGGACTTTTGCCAGCGCTTGATCGCCTCCTCCCCGATCGCCTTCCAGGTGCTCAGGTCGTCAAGATTTCCATAGGCTGGGACATTCGCACGAAAGCCGTCGTACTCCACCTCTTGATGTCCGGCGTCGTACTCCGAGTAGTAGTCGTACTTGTACCGGACCTTGGTGATGTTGTTGTACCAGATGTCGTCGGTGACCTCGAGCAGGATGTCATGAAGCCAGCGCAGGGGATTACCCGTATAGAGAGCCCAGGTGCTCCACGTTGAGTGCAGATTCCTGATCGCGTTGACGAATCCATCCTTCGCCATCCGGAGGCCAAAACCAACCTGGGACTGGAAGAACGTAAGCGGAACGGCATCCGAGTAGTTCTGATAATTGATGCCGAGCTGATGGATCATGTCCCAGAAGACACCGGCGGCCTTGCCTCTCCACGCCGCGTCCTCCTGCCCGAGTTGATTCTCCCAGTTCTGGATCGTCTGCCGGCTGTTGAAGAAGAACAGAGACGCTCGGTCGAACGCCTCCGCGGCCCGCTCGAAGGTGTTCACATCGACCACGTCCGCGTCGGCCACGTTCTGGCCGTTCATGCCCCACCCGTGAGTGGTGTACGGCGCATTCAGCAGCTGCTCGAGCGCCAGGCCACCGCCGTAGCTGTAATTGGCGAGCGGCGTGGAGTCCCACCCCTTGAAGCCGCTTGGCATCAGGCCCGATCCCGAATGATCCCCGAATTGACCCCCCATGTCCACACCGCCGGCAGGGGGGGCAGACGAACCGGCGTTGGTGCCGAGGAGCGTGATGCGCGCCTTCCGCATCTGCACTTCCGAGCCGATCGGCAGCGCTCCGACCGCGCCGTTCATGCCGGAGTAGAAGGGCACCACGAAGTCCGTGTTCTCGATGCGCCAGCCGGAGTTCTGCGTACGCCAGCTGAGGTCGTTGATGGCGTCCAGCTCGGCGTTCGACGGCGTGGCTGTCGAGTTGTGGATCTCGACCTTCATCAGCGGGATGTCATCGTTACCATAAAGATCGTTGAAGACGGTGCCACGCGCGGGAGGTTTGAAGCCGGTGAGCAGATGTATGGCGTCGAACCATTTATCATTGTCCGAACTCGCCGGAGGCTTGTCCCCGTCTGCCATGATCCAGTCTCCATCGAAAAATTCAGGCGGGAGTCAGATTCCCACGCGGGGCTCAGGAAGCGCTGTTGCCGTTTCCGGTGGCCTGGAAGTCACTGGGCACGGTGCCGAGATTGTCCAGGAAGGCCTTTCCGTCGATCAGCGTCAGCGAGTTGGTCTGCCCTTGCATCAGCTTTGTGATCGTCTTCTGCAGGTTTTCGTGAAGGTCATTAAAAAGCTTCACCTGCTGTTCGTAGACCTTGTCTATGGAATTTGCCGCGTCAGTGAGAGCGTTGGCGAGCGCGCCACCCTTTACGGGATCGCCACCGTCCACCACTTTTGTCATCTGGCCGATCGTCAGCGGCTTTTGCAGACCGTAGAGATCCTTATTCGTGTCGTCGATCTTGCCATTCCCGACAAGGGATCTCATCGTCTGCCCTTGATCGTTGTCGACCGTCTTGATCTTCGTCAGCGAGTCCCTGAAGGGGAGGATCTGAGTATCGATGAAATTCTGCAAACCGGCTTGGTCCAGTGCCAGTTTCGGGGTCTCCGCCATTGCTCTTGCCCTCCGGAATCCTGCGTGTCCTGAGGCCGGTCGGCCGGCCTGTCCCCAACGGCTCCTGCCGAGGTCGGACGCGTGGCCCCGGCCTCCGTGACAGCGGACGGCCGGGGGCGCGCGGTCAACCGCCGATCCGCACCTCGGACCACATCTGGCTCAGGCTGTTCTCGTTCCACTTGTAGCTGCCGGCGATCTCGTCCAGCAACTGCGAGTGACTCGTGAGCATGTCCTCCATGGCCTTGACAGCGTTGTCCCAGGCGAGCTGCTTCTGGTTGTACGTGTCGGCGTCGTCGCCCTGCCACATCTGCTTGAGCTGGCCCAGCTCCTGCTCCATGCTGGAGATCGTGTTCGCGATGGCCTGGGTCTGGGAGACCAGGTCCTCGGCCGCGTTGCCCATATGTGAGTAGTCGACGTAGATGTAGCCGTCGGTGAAGTCCTCGCTCATCGGTGTCCTCGTCTCTCGTCGGCAGGAAAGAAGATGGTGCGTGCGCCCGGCCCTTCGGCCGGCCGCTGGTCAGCCATGAAGGGCGTTGAACACCGACATCGACTGGTTGTACCCCTGGTTGATCTGGTCGTTGCTGGAACCCTGCTGCTGATGCTGAGCTGCCAGGGTCTGGTTGAGCTTGTCGACCATGTCGCGCAGATTTCCGAGGATGACGTCCGCCTGCTGCTCCCAGGCGTTGACGAGGTCCTGGAACTTTCCGCCGTCCGAGCCCTTGTAACCGGCAGCGAGGTTGAAGCGGGTCGATTCAACGTCCTTCCGGATGCTCGTGATCCCGCTGAATGCCATCTCCAGCGCCTGGATTCCGTTCTTGGTCGCGCCTACTTGTGACTGCTGGTTTCCGCTGGCCACGGGTGCGCCTTTCTCTGTTGTCTGCCTGCTTCGTGCTCACGGGAATCGAGAGGTGAGTCGAATGTCCTCCCTACATATTGCGTTGGACTTGTCGTCAACTTGTCGCCGCCTTGCGCGTACCGGCGCACGGCGGCATGGTCGTCGAGGAAATGCCTGAGCTCGCGGCCTGCGCGCTCAGGTCCGGACCGGTCGGGAGCATGGAGAGCATCGGTGACGGCAGGGCCTCCGCCTGGGAGGCGGAGTAGCCGAGTGCCGCGAGGTCGGAGTCAGAGGACACGCGGTACTTCGTGCCGGTGTCCGTCACGAGGTAGGTCGTGGCTCCGGCGGTGCCGCCGTCCGCGGCCAGGGCCCGCACCAGGGCACCGCCGCCGGGCGGCACGGTGATCCGGTCGACGGCGGTGCATGCGGCGCCGGTCGCGGCCTGGGCGACGGTGCCGAGCGCGGCTTGGTCGTCCAGAGCCACGCTCACCCGTGGGCCCGCTGCGGTCGGCTGGACGCGTACACAGGGGGTGAGACCGGGCTGCCGGCCCACAAGGCCGGGCGGCGAGTCCGGCCGTGCGGCAGAGGCCGCGTTGTCCGCACCCGGAGCGAGGTGGCCGTTCAGGACGTCGGGCGGGAGGGTGGCCGCGGTGGCGTTCCTGCCCGCGTACGCGTAACGGCGGACGGCCGGGTCGCCCAGAAGCAGGTCGGCGACGGTGACACTGACCTCCGCCAGACCGTTCTGGCGCAACTGGTAGTAGCGCGGCGCCGCGCCGAGCACGCCCACCCGGAAGACCTGTCCGATCCGCGTCCTGTGTCCGTCGAGCGACGGCCCGGCGTGGCCCATGCCGGGCACGGCCGGGGCCGCCAGATCCGGTCCGGCCGGAAGCGCGTCGAGGAACGCCGCCGAGACCGGCGTGGGAGTCCGGCCTCCGTAGCCGAGAGCCGTCACCGCGCCGCCCTGCTGGTCGAGCCGTAGTCTGCTGCCCTGCCACACCAGGTACATGCCGGCGTCGGGTGCGGAGACCAGCATCGCCTCCCCTGCCGTCAACGCTCCGTCGTCCTGACCGCTCACGCCTACGGCGAGGGTCGTGACGGGCGCCACGGAGTCTGGCGACCCGGCGCCGGAGCAGACCGCCCAGGCGCCTTGGGTCAGGCTGTCGGCCGACGGCAGCGAGTCGGGCGCCTCGGCGATCCCCACCGGCTGCCCGTGCGGGGCACCGTTCAGAGACTTGGTCCGGACCATCTTCGTGGTGAGCTTGGCGCCGGCGATCAGCCGCGCCGACACGTAATTGCGGACTGGACGCAGCCGCCCGTCCAGATAGAGGTAGGCGGTGCCGGTGTCCTTCTCGACGACCAGGCTCTGGGAGTCACGCCAGGTGTCGGACTTCCCCGGGGAGATCAATCCCCAGGCGAACGCGGCGGCGCAGAGCAGTACGGCGATCACGAGGCCGATGACCGCTCCCCGGTTGGTTCGGCCCTGCGGGCTCTCCGGCGCATCCGGGTCGGCCCGCAGCATGCCGGAGGTGATGCGGCCCATCACGAACAGATGGGCCTGGACCTGGTCGCGGCGGGACTGCATCGTCGTCCTCTCGTCCTCTCGTGGCCCGGATCAGCCGATGGCTCGCAACTCGCCGTAGACCCCGAGTACCCACAGGGCCAGGGGCAGCAGGCTGACCGCGACCAGGCTGTGCAGGACCTCGGCGCCTCGCCCCCAGTACGGCACGAGCCGGCGGCCGGGCACCGTCCACCCGGTGACGAGGAGGACCGTGGTGACCGCCAGTAGTCCGACCGCCAGGAGGAGGCGACCGGCCGGTCCGGTCACCGCCGCCACGACGGCGATCATCGTGGCCACTCCCCATACGCCGGGCAGGGCCATTGTGAGTCGCTGCCAGAGATTGCCCAGTCCATAGCTGTGCAGCAGGAGCAGCAGCGAGAGTGCGGCCGCCGTCAGGAGCTGCGGGAGGTCGTCGTGGTGGGTCAGTGCGGTCAGGCAGCCGACGCAGGTCAGACCCACCGTGACGTACAGCGCCGTCATCCAGTGGTCCGCGAACACCGCGCGGGCGGCGACGCTCTCCGGCGAGCGTGGTTCGATGCCCTCCTGAAGCTGCTCTGCGTTGGTCGGCAACGGCGGCATACG
>JAOPYG010000200.1 GCA_025964685.1 Actinoallomurus sp.
CGCATGCAGGCGACGGTGAAGGCGTACGACCGTGAGACGCGCAGCGGAAGCGTGCTGCTCGACGACGGGAGCGAGATGGCGTTCGGCGCGCTGGCGTTCGACGCCGGCGGCCTGCGGCTGCTGCGCCTCGGGCAGCGGGTCAACATCGCCGTCGAGGACGAGTGGATCACCGCCATCACACTGTCCACGTTCCCCCTGCCCTGAGCGGGACCGCCGCGGAAACGACGACGGCGCCCGGGAGACGATCGTCTCCGCGGGCGCCGCAGCCGCATGTGATAGTGCAGTTACTTGTAGCGTTTATTTCTTCTTCGGACCGGCCACCTGGCCCTTGAAATCGGCACCGGCCTTGAACTTCGGCACCGACGTCGCTGGAACCTTGATGGTGGCGCCTGTCGCCGGATTGCGGGCCTCTCGGGCCGGCCGATCGGCCTTCTCGAAGGATCCGAAGCCAGTGATGGCTACCTTCTCCCCCTTGGCGACGGTGCCCTGGATGGTGTCCAGAATCGCGTCGACGGCCTCCGTGGCGACCTTCTTACTGCCCACTCGTTCGGCGACAGCGTCGACGAGCTCACGCTTGTTCATGGGTTGCTCCTCTTCCCCCTTGCTCGCTCGAAACTAGGGGACTCGCAGCATCTACACAATCACCCATGGCCGACGTTCTCGGCTGTGTCGCATGCGGAAGCGCCCTTCAGAGGACGTTTCCATCGCGGTCGAGAGCTTCCAAGAACGATTCGAGGCGTCTCAGGGCGAGCGCGGCATCCCGCTTGGCGAGGTCGGTGATGACCAGCAAATGCCTGGTCATCTGGGGTCTGACCAGGGCAGGAAGGGCCGCCACACGGGCGTGGGCCACCCGCAGCCCGTCCGCCAGGGCGTCGAGCTGTGGATCGTTCCACCCGGGACCCGCCGATGCGGTCATCATCACACCCGACTTTCGTGGCGCGCCGGTGCGTCGGCGCACCGTCCGGGGCGGATTTCGCGCCCGGACGGCGGTGCGGCGGAGGCCTCAGGCGGTCGCCGGGAGCCAGGGCCGGCGGCTCTCCTCGTACTCGGTGATCGCGTCGGCGTGACGCAGGGTGAGGCCAATGTCGTCGAGCCCCTCCAGCAGCCGCCAGCGGGTGTAGTCGTCGATCTCGAAGCTCCGCACGCCACTCGGAGCGCGCAGCTCACGGGCGGACAGGTCGATCGTGAACTCCCCGGCCGGGTCGGCCTCGATCTCGTCCTGCAGGCGCTCGACGTCGGCCTCGGGCAGCTCGATCGGCAGCAGGCCCATCTTCGTGGAGTTGTTGCGGAAGATGTCGCCGAAGCGGGCGGAGACGACGGCGCGGAAGCCGTACTGCTGGAGTGCCCATACGGCGTGCTCGCGCGAGGACCCGGTGCCGAAGTCCGGACCGGCGACCAGGACGGAGGCCCCCGCGTACTCCGGCCGGTTCAGCACGAAGTCGGGGTTCTCCCGCCAGGCGGCGAAGAGGCCCTTGTCGAAGCCCGTGCGGCTGACCTGCTTGAGCCAGACGGCGGGGATGATCTGGTCGGTGTCGACGTTGCTGCGCCGCAGGGGTACGGCACGCCCGGTGTGAGTGGTGAACGCGTCCATGTCTCCTCTTACAGGTCGGCGGGAGCGGCCAGGCGGCCGGTGACGGCGGTGGCGGCGGCGACCGCCGGTGAGACCAGGTGGGTCCGGCCGCCCCTGCCCTGCCGGCCCTCGAAGTTGCGGTTGGAGGTCGAGGCGCTGCGCTCACCCGGCTTGAGCTGGTCGGGGTTCATGCCCAGGCACATTGAGCAGCCGGCCTCACGCCACTCCGCGCCGGCGGCGGTGAAGACGGCGTTCAGGCCTTCCTCCTCGGCCTGTGCCTTGACCTTCATCGAGCCGGGCACGACCAGCATGCGGACGCCGTCGGCGACCTTGCGTCCCTTGATCACGTCAGCCGCGGCGCGCAGGTCCTCGATGCGGCCGTTGGTGCAGGAGCCGACGAAGACGATGTCCACGGCCACGTCGCGCAGGCGGGTGCCCGCGGTGAGGCCCATGTACTCCAGGGCCCGCTCGGCGTCACCGCGCCGGCTCGGGTCGTCGTACGTCGACGGATCGGGCACGCTCGCGTCGAGAGGCACGCCCTGGCCCGGGTTGGTGCCCCAGGTGACGAACGGCGTGAGCTCGGCGGCGTTGATCACGACCTCACGGTCGAAGGTGGCGTCGTCGTCGGTGCGCAGAGAGCGCCAGTAGTCCTTCGCGGCCTCCCAGTCCTCACCCGACGGGGCGTGCGGGCGGCCTTCCAGGTAGGCGAAGGTCGTCTCGTCCGGCGCGATCATCCCGGCGCGGGCGCCGGCCTCGATGGACATGTTGCAGACCGTCATGCGGCCCTCCATCGACAGCGCGCGGATCGCCTCGCCGCGGTACTCGATGATGTGGCCCTGGCCCCCGCCGGTGCCGATCTTGGCGATGATGGCCAGGATCAGGTCCTTGGCCGTGACGCCGTACGGCAGCTCGCCCTCGACGGTGACCGCCATCATCTTGGGCCGGCGCTGCGGCAGCGTCTGGGTGGCCAGCACGTGCTCGACCTCGCTCGTGCCGATGCCGAAGGCCAGCGCGCCGAAAGCGCCGTGCGTGGAGGTGTGCGAGTCACCGCACACGACCGTCATGCCGGGCTGGGTGAGGCCGAGCTGTGGGCCGATGACGTGCACGATGCCCTGCCCGGCGTCGCCCATCGGGTGCAGGCGCACGCCGAACTCCGCACAGTTCTTGCGCAGGGTCTCGACCTGGGTGCGCGACACCGGGTCGGCGATCGGCGCCAGGATGTCGGTAGTGGGGACGTTGTGGTCCTCGGTGGCAATCGTCAGATCGGGACGGCGGACCGTACGGTCCGCCATCCGCAGGCCGTCGAAGGCCTGAGGGCTCGTCACCTCGTGGACGAGGTGAAGATCGATATAGAGCACGTCCGGCTCGCCGTCGGCACTCCGCACGACGTGCGCGTCGTAAACCTTGTCCGCAAGTGTCCGGCCCATCACTTCACCTCTTCTTGGTTCCGGGCTCCGTTGCCTACGACTTGCATCTCAGATAACGAGACGTCAGTATCGAGGCATGGACAACTATAGCGGAGTCGGCGTACTTGACAAAGCGGTACTCGTCTTGAACGCCCTCGAAGCGGGGCCCGCGTCGCTCGCCCAGCTCGTGCAGACGACCGGCCTGGCCAGGCCGACCGCTCACCGGCTCGCCGTCGCGCTGGAGCATCACCGGCTCGTCCACCGTGACACGCAAGGGCGGTTCATCCTCGGTCCCCGGCTCGCCGAGCTCGCCGCGGCCGCCGGTGAGGACCGGCTGCTGGCCGTGGCCCAGCCGATCCTCACCCAGCTGCGCGACCTGACCGGCGAGAGCGCCCAGCTGTACCGCCGGCAGGGTGACGCGCGCGTCTGCGTCGCGGCCGCCGAGCGGATGAGCGGGCTGCGCGACACCGTCCCGGTGGGCAGCGCGCTGCCGATGACCGCCGGGTCGGCGGCCCAGATCCTGCTCGCCTGGGAGGAGCCGGACCGCCTGCACCGAGGGCTGCGCGGCGCGAAGTTCACCGCGACCACGCTGGCCTCCGTACGCCGCCGTGGCTGGGCCCAGAGCGTCGCCGAGCGCGAGCAGGGCGTGGCGTCCGTGTCGGCCCCGATCCGAGGATCGGGCGCGCGGGTGATCGCCGCCATCTCGGTCTCCGGCCCGATCGAGCGCCTCAGCCGCTCCCCCGGCCGCATGCACGCCCCGCCGATCCTGGCCGCGGCGGACAAGATCTCCGAGTCCATGCGCCGCCCCTGATCCCCACCGAAGCCTGCTCGCCATTAGATAGTGACACTCTCCGATTATTGGATAGCGGTAGTATCCAAGTTGGGGGGATCAGGATGAAGGTCTCAGAGCTCAGCGATCGCAGCGGCCTGCCCGTACAGACGATCAAGTACTACATCCGCGAGGGTCTGCTGCCGAAGGGCGCGGCGACCGCCGCGACCAGGGCGGAGTACGGCGATGAGCACCTCGACCGGCTGCGGCTGATCCGGGCGCTGCGCGAGGTCGGCGACCTTCCGATCGCCTCGGTGAAACGCATCGTGGGCGCCGTCGACGACGAGACCGTGGGGCTCCACGACCTGCTGGGCACGGCGGCGTACGCGCTGAGCCCCCCGGCCGAGCCGCGGCCGGACGATCCCGGCTGGCGGGCCGCGCGCGAGGACGTGGACGCGATCGTCGCCGAGCTCGGCTGGCGGGTGACGCCGGACACTCCGACCCGTGACCTGCTCGCCCAGGCGTTCCTCGCGCTGCGCCGTCTCGGGCTGCCCATCGTCTGGTCCGATCTGCGCCCGTACATCGAGGCCGCCACGATCATCGCCGAGCACGAGATCCGGGCGGTCCCCACGGAAGGCGAACGCGGCCGGGCCGTGCAGACGGCGGTCGCGACCAACGTGCTCTACGAGAAGGTGCTGCTCGCCCTGCGGCGCATGGCCCAGGAGGACGCCTCGGCCCGCAGGTTCGGCGACGCCGGCCGAGACCGGGCACCGGCCTCCGAAGGCGACGCTTCACGCGGCACCCGTCCCGGGTAATCATGAAGGTGTGGAATTCGCCACCGCCGCCGACGAGCTGTACGGCGTCCCGCCTGCGGAGTTCACCGCCACCCGGAAACGGCTGGCCGGCGAGCTCCCGCGTGAGGAGGGTCGCCGGCTCAGTGCGCTGCGCCGCCCGACCGTGCCCGCCTGGGCGGTGAACAAGCTCGTCCGCGACGACGCCGTCGGTCCGCTCCTGGACCTCGGCCAACGCATGCGCGCGGCGTGGTCCGACGGCGGTGACCTCGCCTCGCTGGACAGCGAGCGGTCCTCGCTCGTGCCCGAGCTCGTACGCCGCGCCCGCGAACTCGCCGACGAGGCCGGACGGCCGCTGAGCGACGCGTTCGCAGATGAGGTCGAGGAGACGCTGCGGGCCGCGATCGCGGACCCGTCGGCGGCCGACGCCGTACGCGAGGGGCGGCTCGACCATCCCCTGCGGCACGCAGGATTCGGCCCGTTCGGAGCCGCCGCGCCACCGTCCGTCCCGAAGCGCGCCGCCGAGCCACGCCCCACGCGGCGGACGGGGAAGCGCTCCGGCAAGAAGGAACGCGACGAGCGGGAGCGCGAACGCCTCGAGGAGGAGGCACGGGCCGCGGAGCGGGAGGCCGAGAAGAAGGCGGAGGAGGCCGAGCGCTCCGCCACCGAGTGGGAGTCCGCCCATGAGGAGGCGCGGCAAGGGCTCGCCGAGGCCGACGACGTGCTCAGTGAGCTGCGCGAACGAGTACGCGACGCCGAGGCCCGGCGGACGGATCTGGACCGGAAGGCCCAGGTGGCGAAGCGTGAGCACGAGCGGGCCGAGCGCGCCGCCAAGGACGCCCGCCGCCACGTGGCGCAGCTCGCGCGGGACCGGTCCTCCGGTCGCCGCGGCGCGTGAAAACGAGGGCCGGAATTCCCGCACAATGGTCGTATCCGACCATTCCTGGAACATCGCCGTCCCAGCCATAACGCAATAGGGCTCGGCGGGCCCGGTGACGAATCGAAGGCGCCGGTCGTTCCGTAGGTCTAAGATCGTGCCAAAGCAGCAGAAAGGGTGAGATGTGACCGGTGCGGCGCGGCGGGCCCCCGGGGAGTTCGACACGACCAAACCCAACATCGCCCGCATGAACGATTACTTTCTCGGCGGCAAGGACAATTTCGCCGCCGACCGGAAGGCCGCCGAGGAGCTCCTCGCGATCGCCCCCGAGATCAAGCCCATCGCGGAGGAGAACCGCCGTTTCCTCGGCCGGGCCGTCCGCTTCCTCGCCGAGCAGGGCATCCGGCAGTTCTTCGACATCGGCTCAGGCCTGCCCACCCGGCAGAACACCCACGAGGTGGCGCGGACGGTGTGCCCCGGCGCGCACGTGGTGTACGCCGACAACGATCCGGTGGTCATCTCCCACGGTGAGGCCATCCTCGCCGGCGACGACCGCACGGCGGTGGTGAAGGGCGACATCCTCCATCCCCAGGATCTCGTCGCCGACCCCGGCGTGCGCCGTGTGATCAACTTCGACGAGCCGATGGCCGTGCTGATCTTCGGCGCACTGCACTTCATCCCGCACGAGGACGACCCGTTCAAGCGGGTGGCATGGTTGCGCGACGCGATCCCGTCCGGCAGCTACCTGGCCCTGTCCCACGTCGTCTTCGACACGAAGCCGGAAGCCGTCGACCCGATCGAGGACATCTACCGGGCGATCCTGAGCCGGCCCGGCACGACGGCCGCGCGCGGGCGCGACGAGGTGGTGCCTTTCTTCGACGGCTTCGAGCTGGTGGACCCCGGCCTGGTCTACCTGCGCCAGTGGCGGCCGGAGAACCCGCTGAGCGCGCGGGCGGCCGAGAAGATCTGGATGGTCGGCGGCGTCGGCCGCAAACCCTAGGCAGCCCTAGGGCGTGTCCGATGAATCGGACACGCCCTAGAGGTCGCGCAGGTAACGGCCCAGGGTGTCGCGGATCTGCGACGCCGGCTCGGCGTCGATACAGAGCCGTTCCATCACCATGTGGTAGTGGTCGACCTCGTCGCGCTTGTCGAGGTAGAGCGCGCTGGTCAGCTGTTCGAGGTAGACGACGTCGGGCAGGTCGCGCTCGGCGAACCGCAGGATGCTGAAAGGCCCTCCCGCGGCCGCGTGGCCGCCCAGCTTGAACGGCACCATCTGCAGCGTGACGTTGGGCAGCTCGGTGAGCTCCTGGAGGTGCCGCAGCTGCCTGCGCATCGCCTGGACCCCGCCGAGCGGGCGCCGCAGCACCGCTTCGTCCACGACCGCCCACAGTTGCGGGGGCTCATCGGAGGTCAGCAGGGCCTGACGCCGCATGCGCAGCCCGACCCGCCGCTCCACCTCATGGCCCGCGGCGGTCGGATGGCCGAGCAGGGTGACGGCGCGCGCGTAGTCCTCGGTCTGCAGCAGGCCGGGGACGAACTGCACCTCGTACGAGCGGATGCGTGAGGCGGCCTCTTCGAGACCGATGTAGACCTCGAACCAGTTGGGCAGGATGTCGGAGTAGCTGTGCCACCAGCCCGGCTCGTTCGCCCGGTCGGCGAGCGACAGCATCGCCTTCTGGTCCGTCTCATCGCTGATGCCGTAGAGCGTCAGCAGGTCGACCAGGTCGCGACGCCGGAACCGTACGCGGCCCAGCTCGAGCCGGCTGATCTTGGAGTGGGAACCCCGGATCGCCGCGCCGGCCGCTTCGCACGTGATCTGGCGCTCCTCACGGAGGCGCCGCAACTGCGAGCCCAGGACGATCCGGAGCACCGTCGGACCACCACGGTGATGTCCGAACAGACCGCGCTCGACGCCGTCATCGTCAGGCTGGGACCCGATCATGTGCTCCCCTGGGACACTGGAATCGGCCCAGTGTCCCACTGGAGCCCGTCCTTGCAAAGCGCTTGCCTCAAGCAAGCATGTGATCGAAGTCGCCGTCCTTGGCGCCCTTGATGAAGGCGTCGATCTCGGCTCGCGTGTAGAGCAGCGCCGGGCCGTCCGGGAACCGGGAGTTGCGGACCGCGATCTCCCCGCATGGGAGTTCGGCCAGCTCCACGCAGTTGCCGCTCGGGTTGCTGGCCCGACTCTTGAGCCAGCTGGCCTCCCGCAAGTGAGCGGCCGATATTCCGTTGTAGGCCTGATACATCTCGCCTCCAAGCCGTCAAGGGCCGCCGCGGCCGTTGAACCGCGACCACGGAACGACGTTACGCTCGTGCATCTGCACGTGCATCCGTGCGTGCATGCGTGCTTGCATATGCACGACTTGAGGAGCAAGATAGCGGAACGGCGCAACAGGCGCCTTTGCCACGATTACGACTTCCCCCAGGGTTCGCGATGAACATCCCGCCACCGAGCGAAACTACTGGTATCCCCCTCAATGACCAGGGATGGGACGATTGGCTAAGCGCTTGTGACGGTCGTGCGCAGCTTCACGGCGATAGGCCACTGGTGGCATCCAGAGACCTGCCGTCCGAGGTCGAATCGCCAGGTATAGCTCGAAATGTGACTAAAGCCACACTTGTTCGATGGAGTCTGGGCGAGTTCTACGACGACGCGGCAGTGGTCGTCTCCGAACTCGTCACCAACGCCATTCGGTACGGGCTCTCCACCGGATCCGCCTCCAGCGCCCTCCGGCTGGTACTCGTGCGCTACGAACGCCATCTCGTCTGCATGGTGACCGACCCCGCCGACACAGCCCCCCGGATGCAGGAGCCCGACTGGGTCGCCGAGACCGGCCGCGGCCTGCACATCATCGAGGCGATGAGCCGCGCGTGGGGCTGGACTCCGCTGCTGGGCGGTGGGAAGGCCGTCTGGGCGTCCTTTTCCATCCTCTAAGCCCCGGTGCCTGACATCCACTCGCCGTGCCCGTCACCGACGGCCAGGCGATGCGTCCACCCGTCGCCGCGACGCAGCTCGAGCGCGAACGCGAGCCCCTCGAGGTCCTCCGGCGCCTCGTACGACAGATGGAACAGCTGATGCCCGGCCGCCACGCTCGCGATGGCGGCGTCGAAGGCCTCCCGCCGGTCCGCCGGCACGTGCAGGCGCGTCGCGGAGTGGAAGACGACGACCGGCGTGCCCCGCGGAACCCCGGCGACCACCTCCGGCAGCACGTCGACCACGTCTCCCGCGAACGTACGGGGCGGGTCGTCCGCGACCACCCGCAAGGCCTCGTCCTGCAGGGCCGCCTGTGCGGTGTTCTCCGGCCAGATCAGCGCGCGCAGCCACAGCCGCTCACCGGGGTCGGTGGCGTCGATCGGATCGAGATCGATGCCCAGCCGGTCCGTGATGACGGGCAGGCGGTCCAGGTCGGCCGGCGCCTCGCCCTCACGCCAGGCCGTCGACACGACGACGGGTGAGGACGCCCTCCCCCACGTACGTCCGGCGAGCTCGTACCGGTAGTCGTCGAAGCGCAGGTGCACGCCGGCGCTGCACCCCACCTCTATCAGCGTCACCGGCTCCGTGGTCATGGCCGCGACCGCGGCCATGCCGACGCGGAGCGCGGCCGAGCGCTTCACGACGTTCGACTGGACGAGACGATGGCGCATCAGCCCGCCGATCTCCTCGCGCCGGCCGAGGCAGAAGTCGGTGAAGGCCGGTCCCGGATCGCCGGTCACCACACCTCCGCCGAGTGAGGGGTACCAGGCCGCGAGCTCGTGTCCCGGGTCGCGCAGCAGGAGGTAGTGCACGGACGCCAGCAGGAGGTTCGGCGGCAGTTGGCCGGCACGGGCCTGTGCGGCGATGGCGAGCAGGCGTTCGTCTGCCGCGACGATGAGGCCGAGCCGCGAGTACAGCGGCGAACCGGCGAAGTGGCGGGGTGAGGCGGCGAACAGCTCGGCGAGCGCGGCGGTGCTCATGCTTGGATCGTCGCAACGGGGATCAATAGTCGTCAATATTGATTTAGATCAATGCGCTCGCGCTGCACGACCTCACATGCGCGACAATCGGCGCCATGCGGTTCGGCATTCTGGGTGCGACGGAGGTGCGGGCCGTCGACGGGAGCGCCGTATCGGTCGGCGGGCCGAGAGTGCGCGCGCTCCTAGCCCTCCTGCTGCTGAACGCCGGCCGGCTCGTCACCATCAAACGGCTCATCGACGGCCTGTACGGCGACACGCCTCCGGCCGGCGCCGCGAACGCCCTGCAGTCCCAGGTCTCCCGGCTCCGCCGCGGGCTCCCCGGGTCCGGTCCGGTGGAGTTCCACGCGGTCGGCTACCGCCTCGCCGTCGACCCCGACGACGTCGACGCCCACCGGTTCCAGCGCCTCGCCGCCGACGGGCGGAACGCGCTCGCCGCCGGCGAGACGTCGCGCGCGGCGAGCCTGTTGCGCGAGGCGCTCGGCCTGTGGCGCGGGCCCGCCCTGGCCGACGTATCCGAGGCCCCGTTCGCCGCCGCGCAGACGGCACGGCTGGAGGAGCTGCGCCTTTCCGCGGTGGAGGACCGTGCCGAGGCCGAGCTGACGCTCGGCGGCTCGCGCGACCTCGTACCCGAACTCCGGGAGCTCCTGTCCGCCCACCCGCTGCGCGAGCGGCCGCGCGGGCAGCTGATGCGGGCCCTGCAGGCGACCGGCCGGCAGGCCGAGGCGCTCGCTGTCTATGAGGACGCCCGGCGTACCCTCGCCGAGGAGCTCGGCGCCGACCCCTCCCCCGAGCTCGCCGCCACCCACCTGTCCGTCCTGCGCGCCGAACCGGCCGCGCCGCCGTACCGAGCACCCAGGTCCGTCGGGCTCCCCGCCCAGCTGACCAGCTTCGTGGGGCGTGCGGAGGAGCTCCAGCGGATCGGCGGACTCCTGAACACCGGACGCCTCGTCACGCTGCTCGGCCCCGGCGGAGCCGGCAAGACCCGGCTGGCGATCGAGGCGGCCGGCCGGGAGAAGGACGAGGTCTGTTTCGTCGACCTGGCCCCGGTCGGCGCCGGTCCGGACCATCCGGTCGCCCAGGCGGTGATCGAGTCTCTCGGCGTCCGTGAATCGAGCCTGTTCGCGCAGGCGGCGGAGTCACGGCCCGATCCGGACGGACGGCTCGTCGCCGCGCTGTCCGAACGCCGGGTGCTGCTCGTCCTCGACAACTGCGAGCACGTCGTCGACGACGCCGCCCGCCTCGTCCACCGCCTGCTCGGCTCATGCCCCGGGCTGCGCGTGCTCGCGACCAGCCGAGAGGCGCTCGGCATCACCGGCGAGTCGCTGTGCCCGGTGCCGCCGCTCGCGCTGCCTCCGCCCGAGAGCACGGGCCTCGACGCGCTCGGGTATCCGGCGGTACGCCTGTTCGCCGACCGTGCCGCCGTCGTACGCCCGGCCCTGGACCCGGCGACCGAGCTGACGGCGATTCAGCGGATCTGTGCCGCACTGGACGGGCTGCCGCTGGCCATCGAGCTGGCGGCCGCGCGGCTGCGCTCCCTCACGGTGGAGGAGGTCGCCGCGCGGCTGGACGACCGATTCCGGCTGCTGTCGCGCGGCGACCGTACGAAGGCGCCGCGGCATCGGACCCTGCGCGCGGTGGTCGAATGGAGCTGGGACCTGCTGCGGGAGGACGAACGCGCGCTGGCCGGGCGGCTGACGGTCTTCGCCGGAGGCGCCACCCTGGAGGCCGCGGCCGCCGTGTGCGGACTGCCCGCCGACGAGGTCGACGAGCTGCTCACCGATCTTGTGGACAAGTCGCTGATCGAGGGCACCGGCGGCCGCTACCGCATGCTGGAGACGATCCGGGCGTTCTGCGCCGAACGGCTGGCCGAGTCCGGGCAGCGGGAGACCGCTCACGCGGCACACGCGGCGTACTTCCTCGCCCTCGCCGAGACCGCCGAGCCGTACCTGCGGCGCACCGAGCAGGTGGAGTGGCTGGCCAGACTGGGCGCCGACCACGGCAACCTCATGGCCGCGCTGCGCTGGGCCGCGCACGCCGACCGGCCACTGGCGCTGCGGCTGTTCGCCTCCATCTCTTCGTACTGGTGGCTGCGCGGCCTGCGCAGCGAAGGCACACCGGTCGCCCTCGAACTCCTCACCCTCATCGGGCCCCGGCCGCCCGCCGGGCTGGAGGAGGAGTACGTCGTCGCCGTGATGATGGCCGTGAACGGCGGCGCTCAGGCCCCGATCCTCCGCGACCACCAGCGGATCGTCACGTCGATCATGTCGGCCCTGCCGGGCGACCATCCGCCGTTGCGGCCGATCACGACGGTCCTCTGGGCGCTGACCGGCGGCCCGGGCAGCGCCGACGTCGAGCAGCAGGAACGGCTGATGGGCCGGGACCAGTGGTCGCGGGCGCTCCGCCACCTCGGGTGGGGCTACGTGCGTCTCGTACGCGGCGACGCGACCGGGGCCGAGGCGGAGTTCGCCGCGGGCATCGAGGAGTTCCGCGCGACCGGGGACCGCTGGGGGCTGGCCGGAATGCTCGCCGCCCAGGCACGGCTGGCCGCCTGGCGCGGTGAGGACGACCGGTCACTCGCGCTGGCCGACGAGGCGTACGAGCTGACCAGCCAGCTCGGTGCCGCCGAGGACATGGCGGATCTGCTGTGCCTGCGCGGCGAGAGCATGACGCGCGCCGGCGACGTCGCGCGAGCGCGTGCCTGCTACGAGCGGGCCGGTGAGTTCGCTCGCATCTCGGGCGCGCCCGAGATGGTGGCCCAGGTGCGGCACGGGTTCAGCGAGCTGGCCCGGCTGACCGGCGACCTCGCCGAGGCCCGCCGTATGGGCGAGAGCGCGCTGAACGCGTGCACGAGCGAGTCGTTCGGTGTCGCCGAGATCCGGGGGCGGATCCTCGTCGGCCTTGGCCGGGTGGCGGAGGCCGAAGGCGACGCCGCCGGGGCAACGGCGTCGTACGGCCGGGCACTGGCGGTCAGCACCGGCTCCGGTGACGTGCGCCGTACGGCCGACGTCGCCGAGGGCCTGGCCGGGCTCGCGCTGCTCGACGACGACGGAGAACGCGCCGCGCTGCTCCTGGGGGCCGGGACGGCGCTGCGCGGGATGACCCTGACCGGTGATCCCGACGTTTCGCGCGACGCCGGCCGGGCGAGAACACTGATCGGGGAGACCGCGTACGCCTCGGCCTACGGCCGGGGCGCGGCGTTGTCGCCTGAGGAAGCACTCCGCCTCATCGGGAGGCCTTAATGACAAAAAAGCTGACCGTCATTACTGACGATCAGCTCTTTGACCTGTAGTCCCGACCGGATTTGAACCGGCGTTACCGCCTTGAGAGGGCGGCGTCCTAGGCCACTAGACGACGGGACCTTGCCCGCTTTGGTTCCTTGCGGGCGACGCCAAGCTTAGCGGACGTTCTGGCGTTGTACGAACCGAGATCCCCCCGCTCAGTACCGCAGGTCGGCGAGGATGCCGTAGTGATCGGACGGCAGGACACCGCCCACCGCCTCGGTGCCGACGAGCTCACAGCGGACGGGATGGCCGGCGCCGCCGGGCCGTGGCCAGGCGGGCATGACATGGTCGATCCGGCGATCGGGCCACAGCAGCGGCACCGCCCAGGGGTTGGTCCGCGCCCAGGTGTACCCGGGACCGCCATCGCCGGCGGTCTCCCACGCGTCGTAGAACACCAGGCCGGGTACGGCAGGTGCGGATTTGCCGGTCAGCAGGCGCATCTCGTCACTGTCGGGATCGGCGTTGAAGTCGCCGCACAGGATCGTCGGACAGCGCCGGCGCTGCCGGTCCGCGATGAACGCGCTTACCTCGCGTACCTGCGCCTGACGCACCGCACTGTGCTCCAACTGCCACGCCAGCGCCACGACGAACACCTGCACGACGCCCCGCGGCCCGTCGATCTCGGCGAACAGAACGACGCCGGTGGCACCCTCGGGCCCGGGCAGGGGACGGAACTCGTGCCGCGTGATCGGCCACCGCGACATGATCGCCAGTCCGGAGTCCTCGGAGTCCTCCCCGCCGAACACGTGATGCGGCATATCGAGCCGCGCCCCCTGGCCCTCCCATGCCTCGACGAGGGCGACGATGTCGGGGTCGTGCCGTTCGAGGGTCTCCCGGATCGCGGTCTCACGGCGTTCCCAGGGCCCGAAGCGCGCCCAGACGTTCCACGTCATCAGACGCAGCGTGGTCTCGATGAGACGCCCGTACGGCGCCGCGATGTCGTAGGCCACGTGTCCGATATAACACCGTCGCCCGCCCCAACACGAATCGTTCCCACGATCCGTGAGCCAGCCGAGCTCCGCGTGGATCGTCAGAGCCGCGCCTGGATCAGGCCGTGGGTGCCGTCGGTCCTCCAGTCGCGGCCGGAGGCGTCGAGGCGGGCGAGTGTCGCGGGATCGATCCCCGTGACCACGTCGGACTTCAGGGTGCGGAGTGCCGCCACCCGGCTCGGGAAGTACGCGGTGACCTCCGTGAAGGGTGTGGTCTGCGGCCAGGCGCGGTCGCCGACGAGGCGGCGGTAGTTCAGGTCGCCCTTCAGCAGGGTGAGCGACGACGTCCGGAACTCCTCCGCCAGGTCCGCCGGCATGCGATGGAAGGACCACGGCGCGCAGTGGAAGTCGTGGGTGTACGGGCGGAGCCGCCCCTCCCCGATCGCCTCTGTCAGGCGGCGTGAGACGTTCTCCGCCTCCCCGCCGGCGGTAGTGAGGCGGCGCAGGCACGCGATCAGGTCGGCGGTGGTCGCGTCCGACACGTAGTACGGCCAGGGCTTCAGGTGGAGCGTCACCGTGGCGGCGGCCTCCGTCTGGAGCAGGTGGTCGATCAGCACCAGATCCGCCAGCAGTTCGCGGCCCGCGTTGTCGGCGACAATGCTGATCTTGCCCGCTCGGCCGAGTGCGGCCCAGAGCCGTACGGCGTCGTCGGCCACCATGCCACCGGGTTCTTCCGGCCGGCCTTCGGCTCCGATGCGGAATCCCAGGTCGGCCTGGTTGCCCCAGAGGGCGGCCGGCAGCTTGACCTGCCACTCCGCGGAGGCATCGAGTGCGGCCAGGTCGGCCTCGGCTCCCGCGCCGCAAAGCTCCGCGGTCTTCCAGGACTCGAACGGGTCGATCCAGTGCCAGGGGCCGGAGGCGAAGAACCCGATCGCCTCGAGCAGCCTCCGGTAGAAGTAGGACTCCCACCAGAGGAACGGCACGTCACCCCATGGCTTGCCGAAGTAGGCGGCCCCCCACGTCTCCCAGGTGGCGTGATCGTGCGCGCGCTCGTGGAGCGGCCGCATCGTGCCGGAGGTGATCTCCTCCAGCAGCGCGTCCAGCGCCCGCCGCTGATCGGGGCCGTACGGATGCGCGTCACGGACCCGGGCGATGAGCTTCGGCGTACGGTCGTGCAGGACGCCCCAGCCGAAACCGTCGGGATCGTTGCTGAGCAGCTCCGGCACGTCACCGGATCCGGATCCGCGCGACGACATCGACACCGCATCCCCCCTCTTGCCGATCTTCGCGACGCCACGCTACTCGCGCTGACCGGGCGCGCCCGCCAAGGGGATCCCGCGGGCGCGCCCAGCGATCAGTGCGTCGCGGTGCCTGCCGTCAGCACCCGATCGAGGCGGATGGGCAGGTGCCGCTGGCGTACGCCGGTCGCGTGCCAGACGGCGTTGGCGATCGCCGCCGCGCCGCCGACGATGCCGATCTCGCCGAGCCCCTTGATCCCGGAGGGGTTGTAGGTGTCCGGGTCGTCGACCCAGTCGGCCTCGATGGCGGGTACGTCCGCGTTGGCCGCGAAGTGGTAGCCGGCGAGATCGCCGTTGGCCAGCCCTCCGGACGCGGTATCCCTGATGCCCTCCTCGTGCAGCGCCATCGACAACCCCCATGTCATCCCGCCGATGAGCTGGCTGCGCGCGGTCACCGGGTTGACGACCCTGCCGACGGCGAAGATGCCGAGCATCCGGCGTACGCGCACCTCGCCGGTGGTCACGTCCACCGCGACCTCGGCGAACTGGGCGCCGAAGCCCAGGCTCTCGCGTTGATCCCGGCCGCCGACCAGCTCCGTCGTGTCCGCCTTGGCCGTGACGCCCTCGGCCGGGATCGGGTCGCCGAGCGCGAGTTTCTTGCTCAGCGCGACCGCGGCCTCGGTGATCGCCCAGGCCCAGGAGGTGGTGCCCATGGAGCCGCCCGCGAGGAACGCGGGCCCGAAGTCGCTGTCCGCGATCTTCATCCGGACCGCTTCCTGGGAGACCGCGAGCGCGTCGGCCGCGATCTGGGTGAGCGCTGTACGCGCGCCGGTCCCGATGTCGGCCGCGGCGATGCGTACGGTGAAGGTGCCGTCGGCCTCGGCGGTGATGGACGCCGTGGCCGGCGCGACACCCGCGGAGTGCGCCGACGCGGCCATCCCGACACCCAGTGACCATCGCCCGTCGCGGCGCGTGCCCGGCCGCGGGTCGCGGTCCGCCCACCCGAACCGGCGCGCTCCCTCCTCATAGCAGGCGATGACGTTGCGGCTGCTGAACGGCAGTCCGGACGCCGGTGCGACGGCGGGCTCGTTACGGACGCGCAGCCGGATCGGGTCCTTACCGGTCTTCTCGGCGAGCTCGTCCATCGCCGACTCGACGGCGAACGAACCGGGTGCCCAGCCCGGAGCGCGCATGAAGGACGGGGCGGGTACGTCCAGGGGCACCACCTTGGTGCGGATGCGCAGGGCGTCGGCGCCGTACAGGGCTCGGCTGTGCCGCGTGCTCGACTCCACGAACTGGTGGAGGGTCGAGGAGAGCGAGATCGCCTCGTGCTCGAGCGCCCGCAGGCGACCGTCCGCGTCCGCGCCCAGCCGGACCCGCTGCGCGGTGGCGGGCCGGAAACCGACGAAGGAGAACACCTGCCGTCGCGTGAGCACGACCCGCACCGGCCGGTCGAGCACGGTCGCGGCCATCACCGCGAGGATCAGGTGCGCACCGAAGCCCTTGGACCCGAAAGCGCCGCCGACGTGCTCCGACCGGACCCGTACCGAGGCCGCGTCGAGGGAGAACAGCGCGGCCAGGAGCTGCGCGACGGCGTTGGAGCCCTGGTTCGAGTCGACCACCTCGAGCCGGCCGTTCTCCCACCGCGCCATCGCGGCGTGCGGCTCCATCGCGTTGTGGTACTCCTCGGGCGTGGTGTACTCCTCGTCCACGACCGCCGCGGACGCGGCCAGCTCCGCCTCGACGTCGCCCCGCTCCACGTCCTCCTGCACGAGGCCGCTGGCCTCCGGCGTGTAGGCACCGGGATGGTCGGCGGCGAACACCACGTCGTGCGGCTCCTCGTCATAGGTGACGACGAGCGCCTCGGCGGCGGCTCTGGCCTGCTCCGAGGTCTCCGCGACCACCAGCGCCACGGGCCAGCCCCGGTACGGCACGCGATCGTCCTGCAGGAGCAGGGTGCTCGGGTCGGGCCCCATCAGACCGACCCCCGGCGTGAGGCGCGGCGCGTTCTCGTGGTGCAGGACGGAGAGCACGCCGGACATCGCCAGCACGGGCCCGGTGTCGATGGAACGGATCCGGCCGCGGGCCACGGTCGAGAGCACCAGCCAGCCGTGCGCGAGCTCGGCGAACGGGATGTCGCCGGCGTAGCGGGCCTCGCCGGTGACCTTGGCGCGGCCCTCCACACGGGCGTGCGGGGTGCCAACGGCGTTGGTCCCGCTGGTACGGGTGGGCGCGGACTCGGTGGTCGTGCGGGCGACGGGCAGGGACGGGGCGGTCATCGGGTGGTCTCCTGGGTGAGCTCGGTCAGCACGTCCACGACCAGATTCCGGATCAGGGGCACCTTGTAGCCGTTCTGCGGCAGCGGCCTGGCCGCGGCCAGTTCGGCGTCGGCCGCGGCGGCGAACGCCTCGGCCGTCGCCGGGCCGCCGGTCAGCACCCGCTCGGCCTCGAGCGCACGCCATGGCCGGGACGCGACCGCCCCGAAGGCCAGGCGCGCGTCCCGTACGGTGCCGTCCTCGACGTCCAGGGCGGCCGCGATCGAGCCGTTGGCGAACGCGTACGACGCGCGTTCCCGTACCTTCCGGTAGCGAGACCGGGCCGCCACCGGGGCGGCCGGAAGGGTCACGCCGGTGATCAGCGCGCCGGGCGGCAGTGCGGTCTCGCGGTCCGGCGTGTCGCCGACGGGCAGGTAGAACTCCGACAGCGGCAGCTCCGTGTCGCCGTCCACCGTGTGAAGGGAGACGACGGCGTCGAAGGCGGCGAGTGCCACGGCCATGTCCGAGGGGTTGGTCGCGACGCAGTGCTCGGACCAGTCGAGGATGGCGTGGTTGTGATGCTCGCCTGTGAGCGCCGAGCAACCGCTGCCGGGAGTGCGCTTGTTGCAGGGCTTGGTCGTGTCGCCGAAGTAACCGCAGCGGGTGCGCTGCAGGAGGTTCCCGCCGACGGTGGCCATGTTGCGCAGCTGGCCGGACGCGCCCGCGAGGACGGCCTCGGCCAGCGCCGGGTAGCGGCGCCGTACCTCGGGGTCGGCGGCGAGATCGCTGTTGGTGACGGTCGCGCCGATCTTCAGGGATCCGTCGCCTGCGACCTCGATCCGGTCGAGCGGCAGTCCGCGGACATCGACCAGCAGCGCGGGGTTCTCCACCCCGGTCTTCATCAGGTCGACGAGGTTGGTGCCGCCACCGAGAAAGCGGGCGTCGGGGTTCGCGGCGAGCAGGGCGACGGCCTCGGGCGCGTCGGACGCGCGCTGGTAGTCGAACTCTCTCATGCCGTCACCCGCGTGTTGTCGCGCTGTGCTGCCGCTTCGGCGATCGCACGCACGATCGAGACGTACGCGCCGCAGCGGCACAGGTTGCCGCTCATCCGCTCTCTGATCTCCGCGTCGTCGAGAGGAGGCGGCCCCGCCTCGGGCCGTACGTCGGCCGTGGCGGCGCTCGGCCATTCCGCGGCGTGCTCCTCGATCATGGCGACCGCCGAGCAGATCTGGCCGGACGTGCAGTAGCCGCACTGGTAACCGTCGAAGTCGAGGAAGGCCTGCTGCACCGGGTGCAGCTGCTCGCCGTCGGCCACGCCCTCGATGGTGGTCACCTCGCGCCCCTCGGCGGCGACCGCGAGCTGAAGACAGGAGTTCACCCGCCGGCCGTCGAGATGTACGGTGCAGGCCCCGCACTGCCCCTGGTCGCAGCCCTTCTTCGTCCCGGTCAGATCGAGGTGTTCCCGCAGGGCGTCGAGCAGAGTGGTGCGGTTGTCGACCGTGAGCGAATGCGTCTCACCGTTGACACGTAGCGAAATGGCTTTGGACTTGGTGGGATTCATGACATCTCCTGAGGGCATCGCGCGTTGAGCCCGTTGCCGGCAGCGATAGGAACGCGGTGCGGCCCGGCCGCCAGATCTCCGTCGTGAGCTACGGCCTTTGGGGCGCATACCTGGGCGTATAGAGTGGTACGCGATCTTTAGTGGTCTTGGTGATGCCGTTCTCGGCAGAGGGACGCCCACGCCGGGCGCCGGCTGCAGTCGGGAGGAACTCCCGCGAAGACCACCCTAAGCGGAGGACACTCCATTTAGCAACCGGCATTCGGAGATCGCACGGCGATCCACAGCCGGTCCGCTTCCGATGGCCGCATCCGGCCCTGAACAGCTCGGTGGCCACGGTTCTGGAAGGGCTCGAAGCCCGAGCGACCGGCCAACCCCCGGTGTGGGGAAATTCCGAGTTGCGATGGATCTCTTACTGTGTTCTCTAACGAACATGCAATGTGTTGTCGGGATATTGCGTAGATGTGTCATCGGGGTTACCGTCCGCGGTAAGCACGATCCACCCCGTCTCTTGCTGGGGCCCTCGCTCTCATGGCGCCGGCTCCCGCTTCGGCGTGCTGTCCGTGAACTTTTGGGGCCCCACCGAGAGTGAGCAGCGCATGTCCATCTGGTACGCGGGACTCAGATCCCGTCTCGGCGCCATCCTCAGCAGCGTGCTCGTCATCGCCGGCGTCGTCGTCCTGTCGGCGAGTCCGGCCGCCGCGGCCGCGACCGGCGGCGTCGGCGCGACACTGCCGTACGTCGAGGTTCAGGCCGAGAACTCGGCCACCAACGGCTCGATCATCGGCCCGAGCGCCGCCTACAACACGCTTCCCGCCGAAGCCTCCTACCGCAAGGCGGTGACACTGCAGGGCAGCGGCAAGTACGTCGAGTTCACCACCCCGGTCGCCACGAACTCCATCGACTTCCGCTACAGCATCCCGGACACGTCCGGCGGCTCGGTGTACACGGCGCCGCTGTCGCTGTACGTAGGCGGGACCAAGCAGTCCGACTTCACGCTGACCAATGCGTACAGCTGGTACTACGGCGGCTATCCGTTCACCAACTCGCCGGGCGGCAACCCGCACCACTTCTACGACGAGACCCACCGTCTCTTCTCCACGACGTACCCCGCGGGTACGAAGTTCCGTCTGCAGGTCGACGCGGGCGACAACGCCGCTTCGTACACGATCGACTTCGCCGACTTCGAGAACGTCGCGGGCGCTCTCTCCCAGCCGTCCGGCTCGGTCTCGGTGACCAGCAAGGGCGCCGACCCGACCGGTGCCGCGGACTCGACCTCCGCGTTCAACTCGGCGATCTCCTCGGCCGGTGCCGGTGGCACGGTCTGGATCCCCGAGGGCACCTTCAAGATCCCGGGCCACCTCATTCTGAACAACGTCACGATCAAGGGCGCCGGCATGTGGCGCTCGACCGTCGTGGGCGCGGCCCCGGGCTTCTACGGCAACTACGCGCCGAACGCGAGCTCGGGTGTCCACCTCGCCGACTTCGCCATCTTCGGTGACGTCCAGGAGCGCAACGACGGCGCCCAGGTCAACGGCATCGGCGGTGCGCTCAACAACTCCACCGTCGACCGCCTGTGGATCGAGCACGAGAAGGTCGGGGCGTGGATGGACGGGCCGATGACCGGTCTCGTCTTCAGTGGCATGCGGATCCGCAACACCACGGCGGACGGCGTCAACTTCCACGACGGCGTGACCAACTCGAAGGTCACCAACAGCGACCTGCGCAACCTCGGTGACGACGGCCTGGCGACCTGGGCCGACCAGAACGCCGACGCCAACGACTCCTTCGACCACGACACCGTGCAGTATCCGATCCTCGCCAACGGCATCGCGATCTACGGCGGCCACGACAACACCGTCTCCGACAACCGGGTCATCGACTCGGGCCTCACCCAGGGCGGCGGCATCCACGTCGCACAGCGCTTCGCCTCGACGACCCTGGGCCGTACGGACGTGCTCCGCAACACGATCATCCGCTCCGGCAGCCTCGACCCGAACTGGAACTTCGGCGTCGGCGCGCTGTGGTTCGACGCGCGGGACGCCGCGATGAGCGGTCAGGTCAACGTCGACAACATCCTGATCCAGCAGAGCCCGTACGAGGCGATCCAGTTCGTCTCGGGGTCCAGCATCACGAATGTCTCGATCAACAACGCGACGATTCAGAACACCGGCACCTGGGTCGTCCAGGAGCAGGTCGGCGGCTCGGCCAAGATCACCAACAGCACCGCCACCGGAACGCAGGCCCCGTCCTCGATCTACAACTGCGGCGTCGGCTTCACGCTGACCGACGGCGGGGGCAACTCCGGCGTCTTCGGTACACCGGCCTGCTCGAACATCACCGACCCGGCGTTCCCGCCGTACCTGCCGGACAACGGCTCGCAGATCTCGATCAGCCCGACGGCGGTCGGCTTCGGCACCGTGGCCACCGGTACGTCGAGCGCGGCGCAGGCCGTGACCGTCACCAACAGCGGCAGCGCCGCCGCCCCGGTCGGCTCGATCACGACGACCGGTGACTTCAGCCAGACCAACACCTGCGGCAGTTCGATCGCGGCCGGCGCGTCCTGCACCGTCAGCGTCAAGTTCACCCCGACCGCGACGGGCTCGCGGACCGGCGACCTGACGATCAGTGCGTCCGGCATCACCAACACCGTCCCGCTGTCCGGTACGGGCGTGGCACCGGGGCCGATCCTCTCCCCCAACCCATCCAGCCTGACCTTCGCCGGCACGATCGTGGACGCCTCGGCGCCGACCCAGGCGGTGACCGTCACCAACTCGGGGACCACGTCGGCCACGGTCTCCGGCGTCACGGCGAGCGGCGACTACAGCCAGACCAACAACTGCTCGACCCTGGCGGTCGGCGCCTCCTGCACCGTGACCGTCAAGTTCACCCCGACCGCGTCCGGCACCCGTACGGGCAATGTCACGATCACCAGCAACGCCAACAACAGCCCGACGACGGTCGCCCTCACGGGCAGCGGGATCGGCAGCGACACGAACATCGCCCGGGGCAAGACGGCCTCGGCGAGCAGTGAGGCGAACGGCACCCAGGTCGCGTCGACCGCGACGGATGGGGATGCCAACACGTACTGGGAGAGCGCCAACGGCGCCTTCCCGCAGTGGCTGCAGGTCGACCTGGGCGCGAACTACAGCGTCGGAAAGGTGACGCTGAAGCTCCCGCCGTCGTCCTCGTGGGGCACGCGCACGCAGACCCTTTCGGTCCAGACCAGCACGAACGGCACCAGCTTCGGCACGGCCGTCAACTCGGCGACGTACACCTTCACCTCGCCGACCAACGTGGTGAACATCCCCGTTCCGGCCACGAGCGCCCGCTATGTCCGCGTCAACGTCACCGCCAACTCCGGCTGGCCGGCGGGACAGGTGTCCGAGTTCGAGGTCTACCCGAGCGGTGGGACGTCGACGCCGTCCGCGACGCTGTCTTCCAACCCCGGCTCGCTCTCCTTCGCGAGCCAGGCACTCAACACCACCAGTGCGGCGAAGGCCGTGACGATCACCAACACCGGTTCTGCCGCGGCCTCGCTGACCTCCATGGTGGCCTCCGGTGACTACACGATGACCAGCACCTGCGGCAGCTCGATCGCCGCCGGCGCCTCCTGCACCGCCAACGTCAGCTTCCGGCCGACGGCGTCCGGCACTCGTACGGGGGCGCTCACGGTCACCAGCAACGCGACCAACAGCCCGACGACGGTGGCGCTCACGGGCACCGGCGCGGGCGGTACGTCCGTCAATCTGGCGGCGGGCAGGCCCACCGCCGAGTCCAGCCACAACGACGTCTATCCGTCGGGCAACGTCACCGACAACGATCAGAACACCTACTGGGAGAGCGCCAACAACGCGTTCCCGCAGTGGGTCCAGGTCGACCTCGGCTCG
>JAOPYG010000223.1 GCA_025964685.1 Actinoallomurus sp.
GGATCGCGAGCGGCGCCTGGCTCAGGACCACGGTCGCGGTGGCGTGGGCCGCACTGCTGGTCTTCTACCGGCTGTCCGGCCGGGGCACCGAACTCTCCCTGGAGGACTGATGCATATCAAGCGGACCGAGACGCACAACGCCTGGGACCGAGACCTCGCTCCCATCGCGGTCATCGCGCCCGGCGACGAGATCACCGTCGAGACCACCGACGCCGGCGACGGTCAGCTGACCCCCGGCTCGACCGCCGCCGACGTGCCCGGCCTGGACTTCTCCCGGATCAACCCGGTCACCGGGCCGTTCGAGATCGAGGGCGCGCGGCCGGGCGACGCACTGGTCATCGACATCCTCGACATGTCGGTCGGCTCGTGGGGCTGGACGGCCTGCATTCCCGGCTTCGGCCTGCTCACCGAGGAGTTCCCCGACCCGCACCTGCGCGTGTCCACCATCGCGGACGACCGCGCCGAGCTGCTGCCCGGCCTCTCCGTGCCGGTCGTGCCGATGATCGGCACCATTGGCGTGGCACCCCCGGAGCCCGGACCGCACTCGATCGTGCCGCCCCGCCGCTGGGGCGGGAACCTCGACATCCGCCACATCGGCCCCGGCGCGCGGCTCGTGCTCCCGGTCGGCGTGGACGGCGCGCTGCTCTCCCTCGGCGACGCGCACGCCGCGATGGGCGACGGAGAGGTCTGCGGCACCGGCGTGGAGACCGACGCCACGGTACGGCTCCGCATCGGCCTGCAGCGCGACGCGGCACCGAAGACGCCGGTCGTCGAGACCGACCCGCGCACTCACCGTACGGGCGCGGCACTGGCGACGACCGGGGTCGGCCCGGACCTGATGGTCGCCGCCGCCGAGGCGACGCGCGCGCTCATCACCGAGATCGTGAACCGCACCGGCCTGGCCGCCGCCGACGCGTACCTGCTCGCGAGCGTCGCCGCCGACCTGAAGATCTCCGAGGTGGTCGACGTCCCGAACTGGGTGGTCTCCGCGCACCTGGAGCTCGCCTACCTGACCTGACGGGAAGGCGTCCCGGCGCGGGCCGTCATTGGTACCGTGGGCCGGTGACGACGGTGTCGGACACAGAAGACGCCGGTGCGACGGCGCGTACGGCCCAGCCCCGGCATCTGATCGTGACGGTCTACGGGCTGTACTCCCGCTCCGACGGAGGCTGGCTGTCGGTCGCCTCCCTGATCGAGCTGCTCGCCGCGCTCGGGGTCGACGAGCCGGCCGTGCGCTCGTCGATCTCACGGCTCAAGCGGCGCGGCATCCTCGTCGCGCGCCGGCACGGCGGCGCCGCCGGCTACGAGCTGTCGGGCGAGGCGCTGGCCATCCTCCGCGAGGGCGACGAGCGCATCTTCCGGCGCGGGCGGGCGACGCTCGCCGACGGCTGGATGCTGGCCGTCTTCTCGGTGCCCGAGGTCGAGCGGCACAAGCGCCATGTCCTGCGCTCCCAGCTGACCCGGCTCGGGTTCGGCACCGCCGCGCCCGGCGTGTGGATCGCGCCCGCCCACCTGCACGACGCGACCGCCGACATGCTGCGGCGGCTCGAGCTGGACTCCTACGCCGACCTGTTCCGTGGCGACCATCTCGCCTTCGGGGACCTGGCCGCCAAGGTGCGCGGCTGGTGGGACCTGGAGGAGCTCGAACGCCAGTACCGGGCGTTCCTGGACGCGCACACCCCGGTCGGGCGGCGGGGCGGTACGCCGGGCGACCGTGAGGCGTTCGCCGGCTACGTCCGCGTGCTCACCGACTGGCGCCGCCTGCCCTACCTGGACCCGGGCCTGCCCGAGGAGCTGCTGCCCGAGGACTGGATCGGGATCCGCGCGGCCGACCTGTTCTTCAGCCTCAAGGCGCGGCTCGAAGAAGCGGCACGGGCGTACGTCATGGCCACGATCAGCGGGTGACGAGCGCGGCGACGCCCTGCACCTCGACGAGCGCCTCGGCGTCCCAGAGCCGGTGCACGCCGATGCCGGCCATCGCGGGATACTCCGTGCCGGCCAGCCTGCGCCACACCGCGCCGATCTCCCGTGCGTGCGCGCGGTAGTCGTCCATGTCGACGATGTGGACGGTGAGGCTCACCAGGTCCTCGGGGCGGCCGCCGGCCGCGGACAGCGCGGTGAGCAGGTTGCCCAGCGCCTGCTCGAACTGCTCGACCACACCGTCGCCGGCGACGCGGCCGCCGGCGTCCAGCGCGGTCTGCCCGGCCAGGAACACCAGCCGATCCGCGTCCGTGACGACCGCGTGCGAGAAGCCGGAGGGCCGCCCCAGCTCCGCCGGGTTGATCCTTTCGATCATGATCACAGTCTATCTCGATATACCGCAAAATTGACGGCCGTATAAATGTCGACATACGCTCGATCTGGTCCCTGCGGTGGGAGGAGATGGGCGGCGTGCGCATCGCGGTGCTCGGTGGCGGTCCCGGCGGGCTGTACTTCGCCGCCCTGGCCAAGCAGCTCGACCCGGCTCACGAGGTCACGGTCTGGGAGCGCAACGCCCCCGATGACACGTTCGGCTTCGGCGTGGTCTTCTCCGACGAGACGCTCGGCGGCATCGAGCACGCCGACACGGAGATCTTCCAGGCGATGCGGCGGGAGTTCGCCCGCTGGGACGACATCGACGTGCACTACCGGGGCACGGTGCTCACCTCAGGCGGTCACGGGTTCGCCGCGATGAGCCGTAAGCGCCTGCTGGGCATCCTGCAACAGCGGTGCGCCGATCTGGGCGTGCGCGTGGAGTTCCGCACCGAGGCGCCCGACGTGGCATCGCTGTCGGACGTGTACGACCTGGTGGTCGCGGCCGACGGGGTCAACTCCACCACGCGGGCGAGGTTCGCCGAGACCTTCGCGCCGAGCCTGGAGGCTCGTCGCTGCAAGTACATCTGGCTGGGCACCGATCTGGTCTTCGACGCCTTCAAGTTCTTCGTCCTCGACACTCCGGCCGGGGCCATGCAGATCCACGGCTACCCCTACGGCCGCGAGGCGAGCACGTTCATCCTGGAGCTGCACGACGACGTCTGGCGCCGGGCCGGCTTCAGCGCGCCCGAGGACCTGGCGCCGGGCGAGAGCGACGAACGGTCCATCGACCTCATCCGCGAGCTGTGCGCCGAGGTGCTGGACGGGCACAAGGTGTTCGCGAACAACTCCCGGTGGACCGGCTTCACCACCGTCCGCTGCGCACGATGGCACCACGGCAACGTCGTCCTGCTCGGCGACGCCGCGCACACCGCCCACTTCTCCATCGGGTCGGGCACGAAGCTGGCCATGGAGGACGCTCTGGCGCTGGCCGCCTGCCTGCACGAGCAGCGTGGGGTGAGCGGCGCGCTGACGGCGTACGAACAGGAACGCCGGCCGGTGGTCGCCTCCACCCAGCGCGCGGCCCAGGCCAGCCTGGAGTGGTTCGAGAACATCGGCCAGTACACCGGGCAGGACCCCCACCAGTTCGCGTTCAACATCGTCACCCGCAGCCGGCGCGTCACCTACGACAACCTGCGGATGCGCGACCCGGAGTTCGTCGCGGGCGTGGACCGCTGGTTCGCCTCGGAGCAGGAGGGCGGCGAGGTCCGGCCGCCGATGTTCCAGCCGTTCCGGCTGGGCGGGCTGGAGCTGGCCAACCGCGTGGTGGTCTCCCCGATGGACATGTACTCCGCCCGCGACGGCGTACCGGGCGACTTCCATCTGGTGCACCTCGGGGGAAAGGCGCTCGGGGGCGCGGGCCTGGTGATGACCGAGATGGTGTGCGTCTCCCCGGAGGGACGGATCACCCCGGGCTGCACGGGTCTCTACACCGAGGACCAGGAGCATGCCTGGCGGCGGGTGGTCGACTTCGTGCACGGCCAGTCGGACGCGAAGATCGGCCTGCAGCTCGGCCACTCGGGGCGCAAGGGCTCGACGCGGCTGATGTGGGAGGGCATCGACCAGCCTCTGCCCGGGGGCAACTGGGAGGTGTGCGGTCCCTCGGCCATCCCGTACTCCGCGGTCAACCAGACGCCGCGGGAGCTCACCGTGGCGGAGCTGGCCGCCGTACGGGAGCAGTTCGTCGCGGCCGCGCGCGCCGGCACGCGCGCGGGCTTCGACCTGCTCGAACTGCACTGCGCGCACGGCTACCTGCTGTCGTCGTTCCTGTCGCCGCTGACGAACCACCGCACGGACGTCTACGGCGGCTCACCGGCCGCCCGGCTCCGCTTCCCGCTGGAGGTCTTCGACGCCGTACGCGAGGTGTGGCCGGTCGAGCGGCCGATGACCGTGCGGATCTCGGCGACCGACTGGTACGACGGCGGCATCGGCGCGGAGGAAGCCGTGGAGATCGCGCGGGCGTTCGCCGAGCACGGCGCCGCGGGCATCGACGTCTCGACCGGGCAGGTCGTCAGCGAGGAGGCACCGGCGTTCGGACGCAGCTACCAGACCCCGTACGCCGACCGGATCCGCAATGAGATCGGCCGGGAGTACGGCGTCGCGGTGATCGCGGTCGGCGCGATCTCCTCCTACGACGACGTGAACTCCCTGATCCTGGCGGGCCGCGCCGACCTGTGCGCGCTCGGCCGCCCCCACCTGTACGACCCGCAGTGGACCCTGCACGCGGCGGCCGAGCAGGGGTATGCGGGGGTCCGGTGGCCCAAGGCGTACGCCGCCGGCAGCCGCGCCCCGCAGAGCGGACGCACCGACGGCCCGAGGCCGCGTCTGGAGCTGATCCGCAGGGGCGCGCCGACGACCGCGCACGCCCGGTGGCGGCCGGTCAGCGACCCGACCAGCGGGGCTTCCGCCCGGCGTTGAACGCGGCGTGGAACTCCGCGTAGTCCTCGCCGGTCATCAGAAGCGCCTGGGTCATCGCGTCGAGTTCGAGCGCACCGGACAGGCTCATGTCCTGCTCGCGGGTGAGCAGCGCCTTGGTCTGCGCGTACGCCTGCACGGGGCCGTTCGCCAGCCGTGCCGCCAGGTCGCCGACCGCGCCGTCGAGCTCGTCGTCACCGACGAGAGTGCTGATCAGCCCGATGCGCTCGGCCTCCTCGGCGCCGATCGTGTCGCCGAGCATCAGCAGCCGCGTCGCGTGGCCGAGCCCGACCAGCCGCGGGAGGAGGTAGGCCGCGCCCATGTCCGCGCCGGAGAGCCCCACCTTGGTGAACAGGAACGCGAAGCGCGCGGCCGGGGTCGCGACGCGGAAGTCGGCGGCCAGCGCGATGACCGAGCCGGCGCCGGCCGCCATCCCGTGCAGGGCCACGATGATCGGGATCGGGCACTCGCGCATCGCGCGGATGACCTCACCGGTCATGCGGGTGAACTCCAGCAGCTCGCGCGAGCCCATCGTCAGCGTCTCGCCGATGATCTCGTTGACGTCGCCGCCCGAGCAGAACGCGCGCCCCTCGCCGCGCAGCACCAGCACGCGCGTGTCACCGCGGCGCGGCAGCTCGGCGAGCAGGTCGCGCAGGTCGGCGTACGCCTCGAAGGTCAGGGCGTTGAGCCTGTCCGGCCGGTCGAGGGTCACCGTCGCGACACCGTCCGCGCACGCGAACCGGAAGTGCCGCCATTCCTCCGTCAGCGGAGCCGATCCACGAAAAGGGCTCATGAGCCGCAGATTACCATGCATATCGCGGACCATTGACTGCCGTCAATAAAGGTGAATACTGGTACGCAGCCCGGACATTCCGGAAGGAAGTGCTCGCGATGCAGCTCTCACCCTCGGCGCACGTCGACACCTTCTGCCGTGATCACCTTCCTCCCCTGGGCCGGTGGCCGGACCTGCACTTCGACCTGCCGGAGCTGGCCTATCCCGAGCGCCTGAACTGCGCCGAGGAGCTGCTGGACGCGACCGTACGGCGGTTCGGCGCCGACCGCCCGTGCCTGCGCACGCCGGCCCAGACCTGGACCTACGGCGACCTGCAGCGGCGGGTCGACCAGCTCGCGTGGGTGCTCGTCGAGGACTTCGGCCTGGTGCCGGGCAACCGGGTGCTGCTCCGCGGGCCGAACGACCCCTGGCTCGTGGCGGCGTGGCTGGCCGTGCTCAAGGCCGGCGGGGTCGTGGTGACGACCATGCCGCTGCTGCGGCCGGGGGAGATCACCGCGCTCGTCGAGATCACCGCGCCGAACCTCGCCGTGTGCGACGACCGCCACGTCGAGGACCTCACGGCGGCGGCGCCCCGGCTCCCCGTCCTCAGGTACGGCGACGAGGGCGACCTGGCCGACCGCTGCGCGACCAGGTCCGAGCCTTTCCCCGCGGTCCGTACCGCCGCCGACGACGTCGCGCTGCTCGCCCCGACCTCCGGCACGACGGGCCGGCCGAAGGCCACGATGCACTTCCACCGTGACGTCCTGGCGAGCGCCGACACCTTCGCGGCGCACATCGTCAAGCCACGCCGCGACGACGTCTTCACCGGCACGCCGCCGATCGGGTTCACCTTCGGGCTCGGCGGCCTCGTGGTGTTCCCGCTCCGGGCGGGCGCGTCGTCGCTGCTGCTGGAGCGGGCCCCGGCCGGGGAGCTGGCCGACGCGATCGCCGAGCACGGGGTGACGGTGCTGTTCACCGCGCCGACCGCGTACCGGGCGATGCTGGCGGCGGGCAAGGCCTCCGCGCTGAGAGGGCTGCGGCGGTGCGTCTCGGCCGGGGAACACCTGCCGCGTACGGTCTGGGAGGAGTTCCACCGCGCCACCGGCATCCGGATCATCGACGGGATCGGCGGCACCGAGATGCTGCACGTGTTCATCTCCGCCGCCGACGACGACATCCGGCCCGGCGCGACCGGCCGGGCGGTGCCGGGTTACCGCGCGGCCGTACTCGACGAGCGCGGCGAGCCGGTCCCGGACGGGATGCCCGGGCGGCTGGCCGTGACCGGTCCGACCGGCTGCCGCTACCTGGCCGGCGACCGCCAGGAGACCTACGTCGAGGGCGGCTGGAACGTCACCGGCGACACCTACGTCCGTGACGCCGACGGCTACTACTGGTTCCAGGCCCGCAGCGACGACATGATCATCTCGGCCGGCTACAACATCGCCGGCCCGGAGGTCGAACAGGCGCTGCTCGGCCATCCCGGCGTGCTGGAGGTGGCCGTGGTGGCGGCACCGGACGTCGAGCGGGGCTCGGTCGTCCAGGCGTTCGTCGTGCTGCGCGACGGTGTGACCGGCGACGCGGCCAAGGTCGCCGAGCTGCAGGAGTTCGCCAAGAGGTCCATCGCGCCGTACAAGTACCCGCGGCTCGTGGAGTTCGTCGACGCCCTGCCCAAGACCAACAGCGGAAAGATCCAGCGCTACCGCCTCCGCCAGGTCGCGGCCCGGCGCCAAATGCCGCCTGTCGTCGGCGCCTGAGTCAGCCCAGCACGAAGGTCACCGCGGTGCCGTCCTCGTAGGCCTCGACGCTGTAGCCCGCCTCCCGCAACTCCGGGGTGAACCGCCGGCGGCTCACGTCCATCAGCTCGATCCGCGCCCGTGCCGCCGGCGAGTGGCGCCGGCGGATGGTCGCCCCGTCGTAGTGGTACAGCCCCCACATCGCCCACGGCACGTCCGGCGCCGGATCCTCATGCTGCATCCACGCCATCCACATGTCGCCGTGGACGTACCAGCAGTGGATCGCGCCCTTGCGCCACGCGCCCCTGTGGCGGATCCAGACCCAGGGGTTCTGAGCCTCGACCCGGTGAGAGCCGGACGGATAGTGATCAAGCTGACGGGCATCGCGCATGGACAGGCATTCTCGAACAGAAGTTCGAATGATCGCAAGTTTACCCTGGTCAAGTCTTGATCCGACTATCCTGACCGACGACGATCAGCGCGCGTCCTCGGCGGCGGCGCAGGTCGCGCCGGCGCAGGTGCGCATCGCTTTCAGACGGGCGGAGAACGACGCGATCAGCGCCTGGACCGGCGGCGAACGGTCACCGGCGAGGTTGTGCATCTCATTCGGATCGGTCGCCAGGTCGTACAGCTCGCGTTCCTTCGTGGAGTACTCCACGTAGAAGTACCGGCCCGTGCGCAGTCCCTCGTACGGCGCGAGGTAGAAACTCTCCCGCGTCGACGGGGAGAGGAGCTCGGGGGGTTCGAGGACTCCGCTCTTGGGTGGCTTGAGCGGTGGTCGCGTGCCCGGGCCGTGCCCGTGTTCGAGAAGGAACGCCTGCCGCCACGACGCCGGAGTACCCGGCCGCATCAGGGGGGCGAGCGACCGCCCGTCGACGAACCCCGGGCTCTTCACGCCCGCCAGATCCGCGAGCGTGGGGGCCACGTCGACGTTGCCGGCGAGCTGGTCGACGGTGCGCCCGGCGGGCACTCCCGGCCCGCGTACGACGAACGGGACGCGCGTGTCCTCCACGTAGGCGGTGTTCTTGCCCGGCGGCATCCGGTGCTGGCCGATGTGGAAGCCGTTGTCGGAGCTGAAGATGAAGTAGGTGTTGTCCAGCCGGCCCGAGTCGCGCAGGGCCGTGACGAGGTCACCGATCATGTCGTCGACGGACTGCAAAGACCGCAGCCGGTCGCGGTAGAGCGCGTCCCAGGTCGCCGCCTCCTTCTTCGACACGGGCGGCAGCCGGCGCACCTCGGTGGGTTTCCCGGTGAGGTCCTTCTCGTCGTACGACGGCGTGCGCGGCGCCTTGACGCCCTTGAACAGCTTGGCGTGCCGCGGCGCCGGGGTGGCCGGAGCGTGCGGGTTGTAGACCCCGACGTAGGCGAAGAACGGCTTCGCCGAGGGCGCCTTGATGAAGCTGCGCACCTTGAGGTTGAGCACGTCGGTCAGGTAGTCGTTCGGTTTGCTGCCGTGCGATTCGAGCTTGCCGTTGTCGTTCAGCGTGTAGTTGAACTGGTGGTACGGCGAGCCGGCGGCGGGGACCACCCAGGTGCCCCATCCGGGAGGCACATAGGTCTTCGCGACCGGCGCCTGCTCCGGATAACCGTTGAGGTACTTGCCGAACAGGCCGGTCCGGTAGCCCGCCCCCTTCAGCCAGGTGGCGATGGTGGAGTCCTCGAGCTTCTTGCCGTAGAAGCGCCCGAACCCGCCGTTCGGCGCGGTGTTGCTCCACACCTGCGTGTTGTGGGCGTACTGCCCGCGCAGGGTCGTCGACCGTGACGGGCAGCACCACGACACGCTCACGCTGTAGTTGGACAGCGTGGTGCCCTGGTCGGTCAGCAGGGACTTCAGCCGCGGCATCACCGAGATCTCACTCGCGTCGAGGTCGTCGGTGAGCAGGAAGACGAAGTTGGGCTTGGCGGCCGCCCCGTGGTGCGCGCCGGCGGTCTTGGCCGCGGTGGCACGCGGCGGTCGGGTGCGGGCGTTGGACGTGCCGCAGGCCGTGACCGCCAGCAGGGCGATGACGACGGCGGCGAGCAGACGGATGGGACGCACCTACGAGCCCATCGCCTTACCGCCGCCCACCGCGAGTACGGCCGCCGCACCCGCGGCGCCGACCTCCTCGACCGTCGGTGGTGGCACTTCCTCCCGCGCCGGCTCCGGACGCAGGTCCGCGGCGTCGCCGATCAGCGTCACCCCGCTGTCCAGCAGCTCGGTGACGTCCTCGGCGCTCCACTCCGCGACGCAGGAGCGCCAGCGCGACGGAATCGTGATCCGCGGCCCGCGGTCGGCGCGCGGCTGGAAGCCGTCGGTCAAGACGGTCTCCCGCAGTCGCCGCGCCTGGTCCGGCGAGCAGCCGGCGGAGGCCAGCGCGGCGTTCAGGGACGTCAGCACCACGGCCTCGGGCGCGGTCAGCCCGGTGTGCACGGGCCGGCTCGCGTCGTCGGTGCGGAAGTTGAAACCGGGCACGCCGATCGCCTCGGCGAAACGCGCCCACAGCAGCTGCGGCGGCCGGCCCGGGCTGGTGATCACGCGCACGCGGGACACGCCCACCTCACGCGCCCAGCGCCGCGCGAGGCGCCCGATCGCGAACGCTCGCCAGAGATGCAGGTCGCCGTCCTCCTCGATCCGCGCCGCCGGCAGGCGCCGCTGCTCTCCAAGCATGTCGAGGTACCGCTCGAATCCCAACCGCCGGCCGTTGCGAACATGCTGCTGCCACAGGGAGGGCAGCGACCGGCTCAGGCTGCGGGCGGTCACCACGACCTCGACGTCACCGACGCCCAGCCGGTCGAGCAGCATGCGGATCGCCGGCGTGCGTATCACCGAAAGCGCCTCGGCCGACAGCAACACTGTTCCCTTCGTGCGCGTGACCTGGCGGTCCAGGGCCTTCCAGGTGCTCTTCTCCGTGGCGGCCCGCTCATCGGACACCCAGGGGTACTCCGGCCCGAGCAGACCGTAGGAGGCCCATTCGTGGTTCTCGGTGCGGCGACGCTTCTTGCCGGCCGGGGAGACCGGATAGACGATGCCGGCCTCGGCCAGCTCGTCGGCAGCACTCGCGATGAGCTCCTGAAGATAGGTCGTACCGGACTTCTGCAGACCTATATGCAAGATCAGCCGGGATGCCATCCGCCACCATTCTCCGGGAAATACTAGGTCAAGGGATGGCAAAAGACCCTAGACGCCCGGCGTGTCGCGGGTCGTAGCTGCGCCGGAAGCATGGAGTGAACAGCTGGCGACGAACGGCGGGCTTTCAGATGGCCCCGAGCTTGACATCTCCTCCGTGGTCATTCCAAAGACGGCCCTTCCGTCGGTCTCGGTGGCGGAAGGGCCGTCTTCGGGATCCCGCTACGCCGTCAAGGCTGCGCCACGAGCTTGAAGGACTGCGAGGCGGTCCCAGAGCATTTCGACTGCTGCAGCTGGACGCCGTCCGATGTCGATGATCCGGGTACGGTCAGGCACTCCGAATGGCCTTGCCCTGGAGCGCTGTTGCGATTGGCCAGATGGTAGGCGCCGCTGCTTTCCGGCACCAGTTGCCATTGCTGGTTCTTCCCGCCGCTGTAGGACCACAGCTGAATCGGTGCGTTGTCCGCCGTGGACCTGTTGGTGACATCGAGGGATTCGGCGGCGTTGTTGCGGTTGTTGACCCGCAAATACGGGCCGTCGACGTACTGGAACTGAAATTGCTGCGCGGTGGTGTTGTTGCAGGTGTACTGCTGGATCGCGGTGCCGTTCGCGGTCCCCGCCGCCCGGACGTCCACACATTTTCCGTTGCCCGCGTTGACCACGGTGAACCAGGTGCTCTGCGATACCTGGTCGGTCGACCGGTCGCTCGCGGCACCACCGCCGAGCCACAGCAGCCCGTCAATGATGGACGCGTCCTCAGCCGGACTGGCGAACGTGGACGACGTCGGGATGTTGGCGCTGTAGTTCATGTCGTTGTGGCCGAAGTTCGCATACAGCATCTTGTAGTTCTTGTTGCTCCACATGATCGGGTAGTAACCGTTCGTCCAAGACTGGCTCGAGTCGGTACCCAACGGGAAGCTGGCCGGATCGACCGCGGCGAGAACGTCGATGCTGGGGTTCTGTCGCAGGTCATGCTGCCAGCTGTACCACTCGCTGACCCCCGAGGTGTACTTCGCCGGCACCCGGCGCATCGCCGGATGGCTCGCATCACTGTTGTCGAGGATGGCCGCCGACGGGCCCCAGGTGTTCGTCTCGAACGCGCCGGTGCCGAGGAACTGGTTGTAGTACCAGTCCCATTCCGATCCGTTGGTGGTGAACGCGGAGACGTGGAATCCGAAGAAGGCCCCGCCGTTCGTCATGTAGCTCTGAAAACCGGTGCGTTGTGCGGCGCTGTGTGGTGCGTCGTCGAGGAACATCACCACTTGGTATTGCGACGCGGTGAGGCTGTTCAGCATGTCCCAGTTGGTCGTCGCCGTGAACGTGAAGTTGTTCTGGCTGCCGACCTGCGGGAACCATGTCCTGGCCTCGGTCTCGAAACTCACGTGTGCGGCGTCGCCCTCGGCGGGGCCGGTGTAGAAGGCGAGGACCTTGAACGGCGCGGCCGCTGCGGCTGTGGCCGAGGTCCCGGCCGTGGTGAATGCCGCCGCGGCGATCATTAGAAGCAGTGAAACGACGAACGCGAATGGCTTCGGTTTATTGCGTGCTTGCATGCCGAACTGACCTTTCCTCGGTGCTGATTCCACTGGCGGGTGGAGGAAGTGGAGCTTTGGTAAGGTTTCTTTACTGTTCGGTACGGCTCTAACCAAGCACACCGCCGGAATCAGTTCAAGAGGTGACCGGATAGGTCGTGCAACTGTCGGGTTGCGTCTGGGGGGTTCTATGTGCAACTCTTAAGTTGCACCCGACAGTGAAGGAGTCCCTCATGAGCGAGGACCGGATCGAACGCGAAACCCTGATCGCCGCACCCATGGAGCGGGTCTGGTCACTGGTGGCCGAACCCGGCTTCTGGGTGGCCGACAAGGCGAGTCTGCCCGGCACCGTGGCCAAGGAAGGCGAGTCGATGGTGGCGAAGAACGCCGAGTACGGCGACTTCCCGGTGCGCGTGGAGAAGGTCGATCCGCCGACGTACCTGGCGTACCGCTGGGCCAGCGCGTTCCCCGGAGAAGAGCTGCGCGAGGACAACAGCACCCTCGTGGAGTTCACCTTGACGAGGGAAGGCGACAAGACGCGGCTCCGTGTCGTCGAGAGCGGCTTCGCGGCGCTGGCCGGCTCCGAGGAGCTGCGGGGTCAGGCGGTGAAGGACAACACCGGTGGCTGGCCGCAGGAGCTCGACGCGCTCAAGACGCGCGCCGAACAGCCATCCGCGTGACGGACGAACCCCGCGGCGCCGCCGAGGCGGTTGACAGTGTCCTCGTCGCGCTGGCCGACCCGACGCGACGGCAGCTGCTTGATCTGCTGGCCGCGCAGGGCGAGGCCACCGCGACGACGCTCGCCGAACCACTTCCCGTCTCGCGGCAGGCGGTGGTCAAGCACCTCGCCGTCTTGGCCACCGCCGGGCTGGTCTCCGGCAGCCGGGTCGGACGCGAGGTGCGGTACGCGGTGCGGCCCGCCGCGCTGAACGCGACGGCGCGGTGGATGACCGCGCTCGCGGCCGACTGGGATCGACGGCTGGCGAACATCAAGCGCGTCGCTGAGGCGGCGCAGCGGGATTCGCGCTAGCAACGGGTCAGCGGTAGCCGTTCGCGGTGTTCAGAAGTTCTGAGCGGAGGCGGCGGCCGTAGCCCGTGGTCACGCCCAGGCGGCGGGCGAGTTCGGTGCCCGGGATGTCCGGTTCGGTGGCGAGGAGTGCCGCGGCGCGCTGGCGGGCGCTGGTGACGGGGGACTGGAGGTCCGGGTCCGGGGTGAGCAGCGTGGGCTCCGGCACCGGCACCCGGTCGAACTTCGGTTCCACTGGAGGAACCGTCGGTACGCGGGCGGCCTGCGGCTCCACCGGCGGAGCCGCAGCCACGGCGGACAGCTTCTCCGTAAGCGTCGGCAGGAGTTCGGCCGGAGCGACCGCGGCGAGCTTCGTGGCCAGTCGTTCGTGCGGTGGGGCGTGGCGGCGCCAGTCGCGGCCGTACGTCATCTCCAGGCGCGCGAGTTCGGCGTGACGCTCGGCCTCCAGTTCCAGCGCCCGGCGGTAGGAGGTGATCTCCCACAGGATCATGCGGCGGCGCAGGCGGGCGGTGGAGATGGGGGCGAGCAGCCAGCGCGAGCGGCGGACCTTTTCCATCCGGGCGCCGTCGATCAGGCCGACGCGTGCCGCCAGGACATGGCGCGCGTACTCGCAGAACAGCACCCACAGCGCCGGCATCGCGGCGTGGGCGATGCGGATCGGTACCGGGCCGCCGGCCTGCCAGTTGAGCCAGATGGTCGCCGCCGTGAAGGCCCACGGGATCAGCCGCATCGACGGCTTGGCCATCCGCCAGTACGACAGGAGCAGGTCGGCCGCCGAGAAGACCAGGATCGCGACGTCGATGGCGACCGGCACGGCCCAGGCGGTGTCGTGGAACCACGGCCGGACGTACGCGTACACGGTCTGGAACGAGACGTACATGCCGATGAGCGCCAGTGCGAGCATGGCGACGCCGATCAGGCAGACGGCGGCGCGCTCGCCGGTGCTGTCGCCGAGCGCGCGGACCGGCCGTCCGTGCCCTCCAGTAACCCGACCATCGCGGTACGTCACGACGCGAGCCCACCTCTCGTCTCGGATTTCTACCATCGAGGGCACGATACGCACATATCGCCCGCATGATCGCCCGGTTTACCGGCTCGAAACAGCGAAGTCGCCCATTGCGGTGGATGCGGCTTGTCGGATAGTCAGGCCGGGTGACCACCACCTTCGAAGTTCCCGGCCTGTCGGCACCGGTGGAGGTCCTCGTTGACCGCTGGGGCGTGCCGCACGTGTACGCGGGGTCGGAGGAGGACCTGTTCGTCGCGCAGGGCTTCAACGCCGCGCGCGACCGGCTGTTCCAGATCGACCTGTGGCGCCGGCGCGGGCTGGGGTTGCTCTCGGAGGTCTTCGGCGAGGCCTGCGTCGAGCGGGATCGCGCCGCCCGGCTGTTCCTCTACCGCGGCGACATGCGGGCGGAGTGGCTCGCGTACGGTCCGGACACCGAGCGGGTGACCAGCGCCTTCGTGCGCGGCGTCAACGCATTCGTCGCGCTGGCCCGCGAGGATCCCGCCCACCTGCCACCGGAGTTCGAGGCGCTGGGCTACCTGCCGTCGTACTGGGAGGCGTCGGACGTCACACGGATCCGCAGCCATGGATTGTTCTACAACCTTGAACAGGAGGTCGCCCGAGCGCTCACCCTGCGCGACCACGGCCCGGAGGTGGAGGACCTGCGGCGGGTACGCGAGCCGGCCCGCGAGCTGCGCGTGCCGGAGGGGCTGGACCTGTCCGTCATCCCCGACGACGTCCTGCGTGTCTACCGGCTCGCGACCGCGCCCAGTCCCGAGGACACGGGACCGCGGGCCGGTCTCGACGGAAGCAACAACTGGGTGATCGGCCCGTCCCGTACGGCGACCGGCCGGCCGCTGCTCGCCAACGACCCGCACCGTGGCGTCACGCTCCCGGCACTGCGGTACATCGCCCACCTGTCCGCGCCCGGCATCGACGTCATCGGCGCGGGCGAGCCGGCGCTGCCCGGCATCTCCATCGGCCACAACGGCCGCATCGCGTTCGGGCTGACGATCTTCCCCATCGACCAGGAGGATCTGTGCGTCTACCGGACCAACGATGCCCACGAGTACCTCTACGAGGGCCGCTGGGAGCCGATGCGGTGCGTACGCGAGACCGTGCAGGTCCTCGGCGGCGAACCGGTGGAGGTCGAGCTGTGGTTCACCCGGCACGGCCCGGTGATTCATGAGGGCACGGGCGACGCCGCCTTCGCCGTACGCGCGGCGTGGCTGGAGCCCGGCATGGCCCCGTACCTGGGCAGCATGGACTACATGGGCGCGAGCGGGCCGGATGAGTTCGTCGCCGCGATGAGCCGCTGGGGCGCGCCGGGGGAGAACCAGGTGTACGCCGCGCCGGACGGCACGATCGGCTGGCGCCCCGCCGGCCTCGTGCCGAGGCGCCCCAACTGGGACGGCACGCTGCCCGTACCCGGCGACGGCCGGTACGAGTGGGACGGCTTCCACGCCGTCGACGAGCTGCCGTCCGTACGGGACCCCGAGCCCGGCTGGTTCGCGACCGCGAACCAGTTGAACCTGCCCGATGACCACCCCTACACGGTGACCCACGACTGGTACCCCCCGTTCCGGTACGAGCGCATCGCCGAGGAGCTCGGCTCGCGCACCGGCTGGACGGTCGCGGACTGTGTGCGGCTGCAGACCGACTACGTCAGCCTGCCCGCACGGCGCATCCAGCCGCTGCTGACCGGTCTGAGCAGCGACGACACCAAGGTCGCCGCGGCACTGGAGTCGCTGAGACGGTGGGACGCGACGCTGTCGGCCGACTCGAGGGCGGCGGCGCTGTTCGAGGTCTGGTACCGGCGTCACCTGCGCCCCGCCGTGCTCGACGCGGCGCTGAGCCGGCTGGTGCCGCCGGGCCGGCGCGCCGCGGCGCTCGCCCGTGTCCTGCCCAACGAGGACGTGTTCGCCGACGCACGTGTGGACCTGAACCTGCTGCTGTCGGCACCGCCAGACCCGGAGATCATCGTCTCGACGCTCGCCGACGCGGTGACCGACCTCGAAGGCCTGCTGGGCGCCGACGGGGTGTGGGGCGACCTGCACCGGGCCGAGCCGCGGCATCCGCTCGCCCGGCTGCTCGGTGACGAGGGGACGTCGGCCGGACCCGCGCCCCGCGGCGGCAGCGGGGACACGGTCGGCAGCACCCCGTACACGCCGGACTTCCGCCAGAACGGCGGCGCGACGTTCAGGCTGGTCATCGACGTGGGGGCCTGGGACGAGTCGGTGGCGATGAACTCCCCGGGCCAGTCCGGCGTGCCGGGGAGCCCCCATCACCACGACCTGTTCGAGAGCTGGGCCGCCGACGAGGCGTTCCCGCTGCTCTACAGCCGGGATGCCGTCGAACGGAACCTCAGCGATCGCCTCATCCTGCGTCCGCGCGTGGGTCAGTAGCGGCCGCCGACGACCTGGTCGGCCAGGGCGTCAAGGGTGGTGACGTCCTCGTCCGTCAGTGCCAGGTCGAGTGCGGCGGCGTTCTCCTCGAGCCGGTGGACGCGCTTGGTGCCGGGGATCGGTACGACCGGCACGCCGAGCCGCGGGGCCTGCGCGGACACCCATGCCAGTGAGGCCTCGCAGGCCCGCTTGACGTACGCCGGCTCACCGCGCAGCACCCACCGCACGTTCCGGAAGGACAAGTGTCCTACTTCGCAAATTTCTGGGTATAAGGCCGCAGTCCACGCCAAACGACCGTTGACAACTGGTTAAATCCGACGCACCGCGACTGCGGCGTCGATCGCCTCACCAGCGGACATAGTCCTTGGAGGTAACAATGAGAATCACCACTGTCGTGGTGCTCCTGTGGCTGATCATCGGCGCCATCGCGGCCGGGCAGCGTCACTACTACAGCAGCGGCCCCAAGGATTGTTCCCAGGCGGGCACGCTCATCGTCACGATCGTCGCCGGTCCGCTGAACTACGTGGGCGTGAACCCGAAGATCTCCTGTAAGACGCCTGAACCCAGCAAGTGACCGGCGTTCGGCTGAGGCGGCCGCCGGACCGCCTCAGCCGAAGGTCACCGGGTCAGGTCCCACAGGCGGACGGTCTTGTCCTCGGCGCCCGTGGCCAGCGTCCTTCCGTCCGGGCTGAACTCCACCGAGTCGATCTGGGCGGTGTGGCCCTCCAGGACGCCGAGCCGGGCGTTGGTGACGACGCTGTAGATGATGATCTTCCGGTCATTGCCGCCGCTGGCGAGAGTCCTGCCGTCCGGGCTGATGGCGACGGAGTCCACGAGCCCCTTGTGGCCGGTGAACACGCCGGTGCCGAGGCCGGTACGGACGTTCCACAGCAGGACCTTCTCGTCCTCGCCGCCGCTCGCCAGGCTCCTGCCGTCACGGCTGAAGGCGACCGAGTGCACCGCCTTGGCGTGGCCGTTCAGCACGGCCCGGCGTGTCCAGGCGCCGACGTTCCACAGCCGTACGGTCCGGTCCCACGAGCCACTCGCCAGAAGCCGGCCGTCGGGGCTGAACCGCACCGTCGTCACGGCGTCGCGGTTGTCGCGCAGCACGCGGATGAGCCGGTGGGACCGGACGTCCCAGACGCGTACGGTGTGGTCCTTCGAGCCGCTCGCCACCAGCGTGCCGTCAGGGCTGAAGTCGACCGCCCAGACCTCGGAGCGGTGGCCGGTGAGCGTGGCGACCTGGGTGTCGGAGGTGAGGTCCCACAGGCGCACGGTGTGATCCTCGCTGGCGGTGGCCAGCATCCTGCCGTCCGGGCTGAACCGCACCTCTTCGATGGGCGCCCCGTGCCCGGGTAACTGCGCCAGCTGGACGCGCCGCACCACGTCCCACAGTCGGATGGTGGTGTCCGAGCCCGCGGAGGCGAGCCGCTTTCCGTCCGGGCTGAACGCCACCGTGAAGATGTTGGTGTCGAGCTTCAGCCGCGTCGAGGGGAAGTGAATGCCGATGTGCACGGCCGGCGTGGCGGGCGCGGCCGCCCGTGACCGTGTCGCGAAGTGCCGGGGCAGCCAGAGGGCCGCGGCGATGCCCAGCACGACGGCGACGATGATCCCGGCGAGCGTGCGGAAGCGCGGTCGGCGGCGCGGCGTGGGCGCCGGCGGTGCGGTCTCCTCGGCCGGTCTCGCGGGTACGACGTCGCCGCCCGCGACACGGGCGAGGTCCTCCGCGAGATCGCCGGCGGGCATCCGCAGGGTCGGCTCCTTGGCCAGCAGCCGGGCGATCACGGGAGCGAGCGGGCCCGCGCGGCTGGGCGGTGGCGGATCGGCGGTCAGCAGGGTGACGAGGACGGTGGCGACCGTCTCGCCGTCGAACGGCGGCTGCCCCTCGACCGCGGCGTACATCGTCGCGCCCAGCGACCACAGGTCCGACGCCGGGGTGGCGTAGCGGCCCAGGGCCTGCTCGGGGGCCATGAAGGACGGTGTGCCGAGCATCGCGCCCGTCTCGGTGAGGACCGTGCCGCCGTCGAGCGCGGCGATGCCGAAGTCGGTGAGCACGGTGCGGTCGCCGTCGAGCATCACGTTGCTCGGCTTGACGTCGCGGTGGACGACCCCGGCCGCGTGTGCGGCCCGTAACCCGCCCAGGATCTGGGCGCCGATCTCGGCGACCCGCGCCGGTGACATCGGGCCGTCCTCCTTGATGATCCGCGCGAGGGTGCGGCCCCGGATGAGCTCCATGACGATCCACGGGTGCTCGTCCTGGCGGACGACCTCGTGCACGGTGACGATGCCGGGATGGCTGAGCCGCGCCGCGGCGCGCGCCTCCCGCAGGGTGCGCGCACGCAGGGACTCCACCTGCTCGGCGTCCATGCCGGCCGGGAACCGGATCTCCTTGATGGCGACGTCGCGGCCCAGCGACTCGTCGTGGGCCCGCCAGACGATTCCGATGGCGCCTTCGCCGAGGATGTCGATCAACCGGTATTTGCCGCCGACGAGCCTGCCGTTCCCCATCGTCACGTTCCGAGCGTAACCGTACGCGGACCGTACACGACGGAATCATCGTATTGACGGCCGAGCACGGCCACTCAGAGGTCGTGGCGCCAGTCGTTGCAGCGCATGAAGCTGCCCTTGGGGAACTCGAAGTCGTACTCACCGACCAGCGAGAACCCGGCCTTGCGGCAGATCGCGTTGGACGCCGGGTTGTCGACCGAGGGGTACGCGTGCAGCTGCCGATGCTTTTTCTCGCCACGCGCCTCGTCGACGATCGCCGTGGCCGCCGCCCCCGCGATGCCGCGGCCCTGGAACTCGGGCAGGACGTTCCACCCCGTCTCGTAGACGGTCTCGCCCTGCCACTCGCGCTCCCAGTAGCCGATGCTGCCGACCTGCACCCGCTCGGGCAGCAGGAAGACGGTGAACATGCGCCCGGAACCGTCCGGGCCCTTTTCGACATAGCGCGCGTGGCGCTCAAGGACCTTTTCCTCGGTCTCCGGGCCGCCCAGATGCGCCCACACCTCCGGGGTGTTGAGCCGCCGCAGCAGGCCCAGGTCGTCATCGGTCCACGGCTCGATCGCTATCTGCGGCATCGGTCTCACCCCTATGTGACGGATCGAGACGGAGTCTGCCTCATTCCTCCGACAGAACTCGCGCGTCACGGCGCATGCAGACGCGCGGCCACCGGTCCAGGCCGTGCGCCGTCTCGCGTCCGCGGATCTCCCGCAGCCCCGGGGTCAGCGCGGCATCGTCCAGGCGCCGGAACCCGCACCGCTCGTAGTACGGCGCGTTCCACGGCACATCGCGGAACGTCGTCAGCGTGAGCGCGGGAAGGCCGTCGGCCGTGGCCAGTCCGGCGAGGTGGTCGAGCAGTGCCCGGCCGAGGCCGCGCCGCGCGCAGGCGGGATGCACTGAGACCTGCTCGACGTGCAGGTTGCCGTCGACCGGGTCGGCGATCAGGTACGCGACCGGCCGTCCGGAGTCGTCGGCCGCCACCCAGGCGCGGCCGGCCCGCCGGTAGGCCGCGAGCGTCTCCAGCGAGAACGGCTCGTCGTCGGCGATCTCGGCCATGCCGATGTCGCGGAAGCACTCCCCGGCCGCCCGCTCGATGTCCCGCAGGGCGGCGAGCTCCTCCTCACGGGCCGCTCTGATGCGCATCGCGCCCTCCCGTCAACGCCGCGAGGAACCATCGCGCCGCCGGCACCGGGTCGGGCGCGGCCGGGCCGCCGTTGATCACGGCCAGCAGCCGCCGGTAGCGCGAGACGCGAACGTCTGCGCCGACGCGGATCCGCTTGGCCAGCCACGTACGGAACTCCGCGTCGTCGCGACGCCGATGACCCCGCGCGAAGACCGCGACCAGCTCGTCCGCGATGGCGCGACCGCGTACGGACCCGGGCGGGACGCCGTGGGCGAGCGCACCGCCGGCCAGCTCCAGGACGGCCTCCTCGGCCTCCTGCCAGCTTCGCGGATCGCCCTCGTCGGCGCCGGAGGCCCGGTCGGCGGCGTGCCGTTCGAATGCACGCCGTACGCGGGCGCGAAAGTCCGGGTCGACGACGAGGTGCGCGAGTTCGACCCACGCCTCGAGCTGCTCCGGCGCCGGGTCGTCGGGCAGGTCGGGCAGCGTCGACCGCAGCCGTGCGGCGAAGCCGGGTTCGAGGCCGAGATCGCCCGCCGCCTCCTCGATGAGTTCGCCGACCAGTGCGCGGCGCTGCTCCTCGGACAGCCGGGCCAGCCGGTTGACCCGCGCGAGCCCGGGGGCGTCCACCTCGCTGGTGGCGGCGTACCGGAGCACGGCCTGGCGTACCCGCAGCGTCTGGATCCGCGCCTCCAGCGCCGCCGCCTCACGGCCGGCGACCTCGGCCAGCGTGTGCGCGCCGGCGAGCACCCGGGTGATGGTCGGCAGGTCGACGCCGAGGTCGCGGAGCGTACGGATGAGTTCGAGCCGTCCGAGCGCCTCCCGGTCATACAGGCGGTAGCCGCCGGGGCTCCGCCCGACCACCGGCACCAGCCCCGCGTCGGAGTAGAACCGCACGGTCGGTACGGGCAGGCCGCTCAGCCGGGCCACCTGGCCGATCGGGAGGAGGTCATCGGTCACGCCGTCCAGCCTCGCTCATCCCGGCCCAGGATCAACCGTACGACCGTGTCGGGGGCCTCGAGGTGCACGTCGTGGCCGGTCGGCACGTCGACGAGGCGCAGGAGAGGGGTTTCGGTGGCGACGGCGTTCAGCGCGCGGGCGAACCCTCGCTGGTACGCCGCGAACGCCTCGGCCACGTCGGGCCGCAGAAGTCCCTCGCCCAGCCCGGCCGACGAGACCACCACCAGCGGGCACCGCGTCGCGGCGTACGTGGCGAACAGGTCCAGCGCGTCGAACTCCTCGATCAGCCGGGTCAGTGCGGGATCGGCGGCCTGCTCCAGCGACGCGTCGAGGAAGCCGCGCATCGTTCGCCGTGCGGCGTCCGCGTCGATCCCCTCGAACGGGCCGGTGGGGTTGGTGTGGCCGTCCAGGTTGATCGCCAGCGGGCATTCCGGATGCCGGGTCGCCCACACGGCCGCCACCAGGCCGCCCAGCGAATGCCCCACGATGGCCGGAGCGGTCAGCCCCCGGTCGGCGATGACCGCGGCGAGATCGTCGATCGCGGCCTGCCATGACCACAGGGCCGCGCCCGAACGCCCGTGCCCGCGCAGATCCGCGGTGACGACCCGGACGCCGGCCTCGGCCAGCGGCGGCACGACCTGCCGCCAGTCGTCCATGGTCCGGCCGCCGCCGTGGAGGAGGACGACCGGGCGTCCATTTCCGCCGTGCTCGCGAACGGCGATGTCGATGCCGTTCGAGGACACGACGTGCTCGGAAAAGGTCACATCGGCTCCTTTGTTGTTTCGGTGCGACCGACTATGAAGTCTCAGGCCACTTGAGACTCAAGTCCTTTTCGTTGCGCGGCGATTCGCAATCGAGGCCCCGGCCCTGAGCAGCTCCGCTTCCCCGTGGTCGTGCGCCGGATTCGGGGGGCTCCGGCGAGGACCACGCGCACTCAGGGCCGGGACGTTCATGGGGACCGGTGGTTCACATCCGCGCGCCGGGGGGCGGTGGGGTCGTACGGGCGTCGATGATCGCCCACACCGTCTTGCCGCCCTGCTCTTCCGGGTGCCAGCCCCAGTCCTTGGCGCACGCCTCCACCAGCAGTAATCCGCGTCCGTCCACGCGGTCGACGGACTGCCGGCGGCGGTCAGGACAGGCGTCGCTGCTGTCCTGAACCTCGATCAGCACGGCGTCGCCCCGGCGGGACAGGGCGAGCTGGAAGACGTCCCCGAACTTCATCGCATTGGTGACGAGCTCGGCGACAATGATCACGGCGTTGTCGGCAATGTCGTTTATCTTCCAGGCGGTCAGTGCGATCTTCACCAAAATGCGCGCCTGCTCGGCCGCTATCGGGTGGGGAGGCAGAGGGAACCGATACGTGCGGTTCTCCGTGATATCCGCCCGCAGCGCCGTATCTTCGCCGGCGGGGACTTCAGGCGTCGTGCGCAATCCTCTGCCCTCCCTGGGGCGCTCTTTTCCGTCGAGAACTGCGCACAAGAATGCAAGTGGAGCGTTAATCTGTCGCCGTTCCCCCGAAGGCCCGGAAGATTATGGACAACACAGAGGTGGGCCGTGCTCCCCAAGCCATCCCCGGACCCGAAGTCCTCGATGTGGGCCTGGCTCGCCCATGACCTGCGGTTCTACCGCGCACGGCGCGGACTCTCCGGCGACGCGGTCGCCAAGCTGCTCACCTGCGCGAGATCGAGCATTTCCCGTCTGGAGAACGGCGAGGCCAGACCGACCGAACACCAGATGGCGGTCCTGGACGAACGCTGGGACACCGGCGGCCACTTCGGCAGACTCCTCTGGTACGCCCGCCTCGGCCACGACCCGAACTGGTTCAAGCAGCACATCGACATCGAGTCCGAGGCGCAGGTAATCAAGGTCTACGAAGCCCTGGCGGTGCCGGGATTGCTCCAACTTCCGGAATACGCTCACGAGGTGATCGCGGTCGGTGGGGGTCCTGACATCAATGAGCTGGTAGCGAGACGATTGGCACGGCAGGAGATCCTGACCCGGCAGGATCCGCCAGTTCTATTAGTGCTGCTGACCGAAGGCGTTCTCGATTGGCCCGTGGGGGGACCCGAGCTGATGCGCAAGCAACTCGCCTACTTGCTGGAGGTCTCAGAGCGACCGAACATCGGGATTCGGGTGATACCGAGATCGGCTGGTACGCATTTCGGGTTGGACGGCAGCTTCAAGATCATGTCCGGAGCCTCCGGTGATGTGGCGTACACAGAATCACCGGGTGGAGGAAGGCTGGTGCCCTCCGCGATGGAGGTGCGATCATACGTACTCCGCTATGACCGTATTGGGCAGAAGGCGTTGCCCGAAGATCAGTCGCGGGATCTGATCGGCAAGATCATGGAGGCGATGAGGTGAGCCCTTCGGTGTGGCGTA
>JAOPYG010000253.1 GCA_025964685.1 Actinoallomurus sp.
CGGCAACGGCACCGCGAACGGCACCCAGGTCCAGCTGTACGACTGCAACGGAGCCGGCGGGCAAGTCTGGCAACAACAGGCCGACGGTTCACTTCGCAATCCGCAGTCCGGACGCTGCCTCGACTCCCCGAACGGAGCGACCGCGAACGGCACGCGACTCCAGATCTGGGACTGCAACGGCGCCGCGGCACAGAAGTTCACACTGAGCTGAGCGACCGCGGCGCGTCAGGCCTTTCGCGCCACGCCACCGAACGTGGACACCTCGGCGGGCGGCCCGAAGGGGCTGGGGTCGGGTCTCCATTGCGAAACGGACACCACGCCGGGCTCCAGGAGTTCAAGGCCGTCGAAGAAACCGGCGATCCGCTCCGGGCTGCGGAGGAGGTACGGGACCGCGTCGCCCGCGTTGTAGCGCCGATGGGCCTCCTCACGCGCCTTGTCGGTATTGGTGCCGTCACTGAGCACGAGGTGGCTGCCGGACGGCAGGGCGTCCAGCAGCCGGTCCAGGATCGGCCGTGCCTCGTCGTCACCGATATGAGCCATGACGCCCAGCAGCATCAGCCCGACGGGCCGGCTGAAGTCCAGAGTCCGGGCCGCGGCATCCAGGATCGTGTTGGGGTCGCGGAGGTCGGCGTCGACGTAGTCAGTGGCGCCAGGCGGAGTGCTGGTGAGCAGGGCACGAGCGTGCGCCAGCACGAGGGGATCGTTGTCCACGTAGACGATCCGGGACTCCGGGGCGACCCGCTGGGCGATCTCGTGAGTGTTGTCGACGGTGGGCAGGCCAGTGCCGATGTCCAAAAACTGGCGGATCCCGGCCTCACCCGCGAGATACCGGACGGCACGGCCGAGGAAGTACCGAACGGCGCGCGCGACGTCCACCATTCCAGGGAAGATCTCGCAGAACTCCTCACCGGCCTCGCGGTCGACGGCGTAGTTGTCCTTGCCGCCCAGCCAGTAGTTCCAGATCCGGGCCGAGTGGGGCACGGTGGAGTCGATCTCGGGCAAGGGGTTGTGGTCGGCGGGGATGGGCGAGTCGTCAGTCACAGGAACTCGTTTCCTCAATGGCGCACGCGCATTGGACGCGACATGTTTCCGGTTGTCGCGCATCCGGCCGTGGCAAGCCGGAGCGCCTAATCGGGTGTCGGTGGTTGCTGGAGCGGGAGCGAGGATGGGCAGGGGCTACAGCGATGGTGGCACACCTGACCAGACCGGCTCCTGGTTCGAGGTCGGTCAGGGCCGGGAACCACTGCGCGAGTTCCTCGCCGTACCCATCCCCGTCGCGGGCCTCGCGCTCAGTCACGGGTCATCGAGCACACCTCGTAGACCATCAGCCGCAGTCGACTACGTCGGCGACCTTGCCACGCGCGGATCAGAGGATGACATCGGGCAGGGGAATAGCTCGATCTACTCGACAACGGAGGTACTTCGATGAGTACTGCGACTGACGCACGCCGTTAGCAGTCATCGACCATCGACGCGCGACCGCGGCGCATCCGTGCTGAGCTGGGCATTCTCGACGACGTCGAGAATGCCCAGCGCCAGTTATCACGTGTTTTCGGGCCATGGGTGCTCGGATATCGTATCTTGGCGGCCGGGCTCTTCTGCCCTTCCTTTGCGGGTAAGAACTGTCAAAAGTGCGCCACACACGATAAGCGCGATGCATTTTTTTATGTTTCCAGGTTGCTGTGGAAATCGCGGCGTCCGGTCATCCCCGAATTCGGGGCTGGTGGCTACGGCTCGCAGAGTTTTACGCTCGGTGCTCATCCAACTTTGGAGCGTCAGCATGGCCGCCCAGCACGAGGGATGGGCGCTCGGATTCTGGTCCCCTCGCAGTAGTCCAACGGAGGACGACATGCAGAACAAGACCGTAGTCGCGTTAGGTGCTGCCGCCACGGTGGCCGTGGTGATCGGATTCTTAGCAGTGATCGTGGCCATCGGTGCCGGGGCCAACCGTACGGTCGCTCCGGTCGCCCAGACGAGCCAGTCGGTCGCACCATCGGCCACGAGGACGATCAAGCCGCGGCCCGTGGTCACCGTCACCAAGCACGAAACGGTCCCCAGGATCGTCCACCTGCCCCCGCGCTATGTGAGCGCTGACGGAGAATTCCTGGCCGCCATCGCCCAGGACGGCATTTCGGCGCCGGACGACTGGGCGATCGACGCCGGGCGTACGACCTGTGGGACCAGCTATGACTACGCCTATCGGTACCTGACCGACGGAGGCATCTACAGCTACCACGTCCAGACCTTCCTCGACGACTGGACCAGCGCGCACGGGGGATGCTAGGGCCTGTCGCAGAATGCCTTACCAGGGCGAGTGGACAAGGCCTTGTACGACGATGGCCGTCGCGGCCTGGGCGATGAGCCATCGTCGGCTGGGTGCGGGTCGCAGGGCCGTCGCCGCCGTGAGCCAGGCCGCGTAGGGCACCCAGATTCGTTCCACCTCGCCTCGGGTGAGTCCGGCCAGGTCCAGGGCGATCGTGCCGATCAGCGCGGCGGTGACGACCAGGGCGACGATGGCGCGGGCCCGGTCGGGCTCCGGGAGAGAGCGGCCGATGCCGTGGCGCAGGGCCGCGACCACTGCCGGGGCGGTGTAGGCCACGGCCGGGCCGACGAGCAGGCCGAGCACGGCGAAGTCGCCGATGAGGAAGAAGAGATAGGGCCGGCGGCTCGATCCTCCGGTGGCCAGGTAGGCCTGGTGGGTGGCGGCCACTCCGTCCGGCCACCAGAAGCCGGCCAGGGTGAACGCCGCCGGTGCGATCACCATCGCGGCGAGCAGAGTGGTCACCACCGGCCATCGCGGGCGGGTCGCGATGAGGACGGCCAGTGGCATCGCGAACAGCGGCAGCAGTCCGTAGCTGAGATAGGGCAGGACGCCGAGCAGGAGACCGGCCGCGGCGGCGTGAGCAGTCACTCTCCTCCCGCGGTCCGGTGAGGTGGCGGCCAGCGCGAGCAGCGCGGTCGCCCAGGCTCCTGCTCCCAGGAACAGTGCATCCATTGTGGTCGCGATCCACACGGCCAGCGGCGCCAGGACCAGGAAGGGCACCGCCCGCCTGGCAAGCTCCTCGCCGGCCAGGGCCTTGACGGTGATGGCGATCGCGACCACCGCCGAGCTGCCCGCAGCGATCATCGCGGCCGCCGCCCAGCCAGGCCCGTGCAGTCCGGCCGTGTCCAGTCCCCACAAGATCAGCGTTGGGCCCGGCGGATGGCCCTTGACGTGGATCGGGTACTGCTGCGCCTTTTCGGTGAAGGTGGCGAGCCAGCGCAGCGGGTGGTCACCGATCGAGGCCAGGCCGGTGAAGTATTCACCGGCCTGGGTGACCGGACCGGTGAACCCTGCTGCCCCGTCGGAGATGGCCAGGGCCGAAGCCCAAGCGGCCGCGGCCGCCCAACCCAGGATGAGCAGTAGCGCCCACCGCAGCCGGGGGGCGAGTGCGGGGACGGCGGCGAGGATGAGAGCGGCCATCGCGGCCGCAGGCAGGACCTGCCAGGTGAGCAGCCGCGCGGTGGCATGCAGAGGCGGCAATGCGTCCTCTGGTGAACGTCCGGTCCGACGCAGAACGTATCCCCAGGCGAACACCCCCACGATCAGCAGCGCCCAGATCACGACTACGGCCCATCCCGTACGGGCGTTTTCCGGTGCTTCCGTGACCGCGTGGCCACGACGACGGTGGAGGGCGTGGCCGAGTCGGGCGGCGTAGATGATGGCGCTGACGGCGAACATCGCGGCGGCCAGCAGCAGCCAGCGGCCAAGGTAGGGCTGCTGCGTACGGCCGGTGGCGGCCAGGTAGGTCTGGTGGCCCTGTTGGATGATCGCGGGAAAGAACAGAAGGAACAGCAGTCCCGTACCCAGAGCGGGAAGGCGAATGTGGTTCACCGCCGGTATGAGCGGCGGCGTCGAGGCGCGGCGCGGCCGCAGCGCGTGGAGCGCCCGGGTGAGTGAGCGGTCCGCGACGGCGTAAAGGGGGAACACGACGAGGTCGTGGCCGATGATGGCCGCGGCGAACCAGGCGAGCATCACCGGCCACCGCCCGTCGTCGCCGGCCCGCAGCGCCGCGTAGCCGGCCAGGGCGAAGCAGCCGATGAGGGCGAGCAGGTGCAGCGGGTTGGCCCCGTAGAAGTTCCTGACGGCTTTCAGTGTGTTTCGCATGTCAGGCGCTCCGGAACTCGATGGAACGCACCCATTTGGTGTTGTGCACGCCCGGCAGCGCGGGCACGATGACGCGCGCCGGAAAGCCGTGGTCGGGCGACAGGTCGGCGCCTCCCACCCGCAATGCGAGCAGCGCGTCCGGGTCGGTGACCTGGTTGGACTGCAGGGTGGCCTGGCTGAACGCTCCCCCGCGCTCCAGCGACCGCACATGCGCCGAAGCCGGGTGTGGCACGCCGGCGAGTGCGGCGAGGTCACCCAGCCGTACGCCGCTCCAGGTCTGTACGGTCGACCAGCCTTCGACGCAGGCGATCGGCAGCTTGGCGGTGTGCTGGGGCATGGCCAGCAGTCGGTCCCGGTCGAGCCGAACCATGCGCGCGCCCGCGACCAGCACCAGCCGCCAGTCCTCCCCTACGTCGGCAGGTCTGATCGCCGCAGAGGTGGCGGTGCGGTTGACCGGGAACTCGGCCGCCGTCTCGCGGTAGCCACCGCGCGGCGCCAGCAACGCCACCCGCCGGGCGGCTCCGCCGATGCTCTCCCCCGCGGTCAGGACCGCGACCAGGAGGCTGCCGCCGCCCACGAGGGTCAGGGCACCGCGCCGGCTGAGCGTCGCCGGGGCAGGGTCGGCGGCGACCAGCCCTCCCTCGTCGACCGGCTCGGGCCGGGTGTCGGCGCGGGAGGTCCGCATCTCTTCGCGGAACGAACGGGACCGCAACGCCCGGACCAGGTGCGGCATCTTGATGCTCGCGTGCACGACGAACGCGCCGATGAAGACCCATGCCCCGTAGAAGTGCGCGGTGTAGAAGCTGAACCCGAACAGGTAGTCGTACTGGATGTTGAGGACGCCGGTGGCGATCTCGAACAGGACGCCGCCGACCAGCAGCAGCAACGACAGCCGCTCGATGACCTGGGCGAGTGAACGGGCCGGAGGCCAGGCGAACAGTTTCGGCACCACCGACCACAGCTTCGCCAGGACGACCGGCACCAGTATCAACCCCAGTGCGACGTGCAGGCCCTGGTTGAGCCGGTACAGCCAGATCGGCCGAGTCGGCCAGTCGAAGTACGGCAGCCGCAGCCGGCCGACATGAGCAGGGAAGGCCTGACCGAACCGTGGCGCGTACGCGGCGTACGACAGCAACCCGGTGATGATCATTACGGGCAGCAGCACCAGCAGGACCAGACCGAACACCGAGGTGAGCCACGGTCCGCGCAGCGGGCTCCGCCACGCCCGGGTCCGGCCAAGTCCGGGCGGGCGACGTCGCTCGACGGCGCGCCACAGCTTCGCGGGAAAGCCGTACTTTCGGGTGTCGGTGGAGGGCATCGTCGCCGCCGATCAGTGTGCCCGCGCGGTCACGGTCGGCGCGGTCACCTGGTGATATCCGGTCATGCGACTCACCGTAGGTCCGCCTGTCGTCACCGTGGGTTCCACGGGGAGATCCGTAAGCGGTCCGTCATGACTGCGGGACTGGGCGGCGCGCCAGCGACATCAGGCGTCCGTCGGCCAGTCCAAGGCGGCGGGCGTGGCCGCTCAGCGCCGCCTCGAACGGCTGCGGGCCGCTGCTGGTGTCGATCGTCCGGTGCGTCGTCACAGCAGCTTTCCCACTTCGGCGGCGAACCGGGTTCTGGGTGGGGACCACATCGATGCGCATGAGAATGATTCGGTGCGGTGCCGCTCACGGATTGCTCGATCACACGAGGCGGCGAGTTCTCGCGCTGATACGACGCCGGGTACGCCGGCGCGTACACGATGTGGTGCCGCAACGCCCAGCCGGTCTGACGTGCTGGTCAGGCGCTCACGGGGAGGAGCAGGATCGGATCGGTGGTGGGCTTCGGAGAGCCGCCGGCCGGCTCGATGGTGACGCCGACTGCGGCGGCGCCCCGCGGGCCGCCGCTGAGCAGGGTGGTGCCGTCGGAGCGTCCGGGGGTGAGCAACCCGGCCGGGACCATCGACTCGTTCACGCTGTACCACAGCTCGTAGACCTTGCCGCCGGCCGGCTCGGGAAGCCCGTGGTAGACCAAGGCCGCCTGATTCAGCTGCCGCGAGGCGATGACGGTGGCATTCCCGCCGCCCTTGACCGCACCGGCGTGCAGCGTGGCGTCGGGCGCGGACATCACCGCGGTCAGCCGAACCGCCTGCTGTCGCGCCTGCGCGGCGGCGGAGCGCTGCTGGTCGGCCTGGTGCCGGGCCTGGACGGCGAAGCCGCCCGCGACGGCCGCCAGTGCGAGGCATGCGGCCGCTGCCAGGTACGGGAGCCCGCGCGGCCGCCATCGCGGGCGTAGCGGCAGCACCGTGGTCCGCGGCGGCCGCTGGCGCACCTCGCCGATGGCGGCCATGACGCGCTGATGCAGCTCAGGCGGCGGGACCTCGGCCACCGCTCCCGCGAGACGGGCGGCGGTCGCCTGCAACTCGCGGACCTCACTGGTGCAGGCCTCGCAGTGGGCCAGGTGCCGAGCGAAGTCCTCGGCCTCCCGCTCATCGAGTGCGTCGAGCGCGTAGGCGCCGGTCAGGGCATGCAGGTCGGCGTCGGTCATGCGGCCACCCCCAGGCAGTCACGCAGACGGATCAAACCGTCACGCATTCGGGTCTTGATGGTTCCCAGAGCTACGCCGAGCAGATCGGCGGTCTCCCGGTAGGTGCGGCCGCGGTAGTAGGCAACGGTCACCGCCTCGCGCTGAATCTCGGTCAGCGACTCCAGACAACGGCGTACCTGCTCGCGCTCCAAGCGGTGCTCGACCTGCTCGCTGACCTCATCGAACGCCGGAGTGTTCTCGCGCAGCGCGGTGCGATGCTCGCGGTTGGCGGAGGCCTGCGCGGAGCGGACCCGGTCCACCGCCCGGCGGTGCGCCAGAGTGAGCATCCAGGTCATGGCGCTTCCCCTCGCCGGGTCGAAGCGCGAGGCGGTGCGCCAGATGTCGATGAGCACTTCCTGGGCCACCTCCTCGGCCTGGGCAGAGTCCCGCAGCACCCTGCGGGCCAGACCCAGGACCGAGCCGGCGACCGCGTGGTAGACGGACTCGAACGCTTCCTGGTCACCCTGGGCGACCCGTTCCAGCAGGGATTCCAGCGCGCCGGGGCCGGACGCCGGGGACTGCTCGCCGCTGGCCACCACACGCATGCCCACCTCCGGTGAGGGGTTGGCGGTACGGGTTCGTCGCCGCGCGGCTCCGAGAGGCGAGCCTACTCAGGCGACGACTCCCCCGGCCTGTCAATCCAGCCGGGCACCGGTGGCGGGTCCGTCGGCCGTTACTGAGAGGCCGCTCTATGGGCCCGACCGTCTGTCACCGTGCTGCGCGACCGCAGTGCCCTGGCCTGTCAGCGGTGGACTTTTACTCATGGCGGTGGCAGGCCGGCGACCGGATCCCGCGCCGGTTCGATCGGGATTTCGACGAACAAGGTGGTTCCGTCGCCGGGCGGGCTATGGACCTTGATGCGGCCGTTGAGCGCCTCGACACGGTCCTTGAGTCCGACGAGCCCGGTCCCGTCCGAGAGATCGGCTCCCCCGCATCCGTCGTCGCCGAGCGACAGGCGTACGGACTGGTTCCCCAGCGTGAGGTCGACGCGCACCTCGGAGGCATGCGCGTGCTTGACCACATTCGTCAGTGCTTCAGCGACGGTGTAGTAGACGGCGACTTCGACGCGTTCGGGAAGGCGGCTCGTGAGGCTGTCCGTGTGGAGCCGCACGGGGATGGGCGAGCGTCGGGCGAGCGAACGGAGGGCCGGTGGCAGGCCGGACCGCTTGAGGATCGGCGGGATGATGCCGCGGGCGACCTCCTGCAGGTCGTCGAGGATGTCCGACAGATCGTGCACCAGGCCGCCCAGTTCTTCCCTGAACGGTGTCGGGACGGGCCCGTCCGCGGCCGACTGGAACGTGCGCAGTTTGAGGGCGAGGGTGACGAGCCGCTGTTGCGCGCCGTCGTGCAGGTCCCGTTCGATGCGCCGTCGGCTCTCGTCGGCCGCCGCGACGACGCGGGCACGGGAGGCGAGAAGATCGCTACGGCTCTGGGCGTTGGCGATCGCGGTGCCGAGGAGATCCACGAACTCCTGCATGCGGTTCTCGGTGGCGCCGCGCGCCGGCTCAGCCTGGAGTGAATGGATGATCATCGCCCCCCAGACGCGTCCTTCGACCTTCACCGGGCAGCCCACCACGCAGCGGACGCCCGTCGCGCGCGCCCAGCCGCCGATCGCGCTGGTGTTCCCCTCGTAGTCAGTCATCCGGGCCGGCCGTTCGGTGCTCCGCACTGTCGCGGTGACGGTGCCGCACTCGATCGGCCAGTGCCCGTCCAGCGGCGGCATCACCTGGGGCACGCGGGGATCGTTCCAGTGCGCGACGACCTTGGCCGTCTCGTCGTGCTCGAAACGAACGATCACGGTGTGATCCGCGCCGAGCACGACACCCACCTCCGCGGCGACGGCCGCGAAGACCTCCGAGGCCGAGACACCACAGGCGACGAGCGTGGCGACACGGCGGAGGGCGCCCTGCATGTCCGCGACCTGCCGGAGCTTTTCCTCGCTCACCGCCAGTGACGCGACCATCGTGTTGAAGCCGCTCTCAAGCATGCCGATCTCGCCCGCCGCTGTCTCCGGCGTCTCCGCCCTGGCGTCGCCATCGTCTCGGTCACCGGCCATGAGGGCGACGCGACGCACGGGGCGGATGATCACCCTGGTGACGTAGGTGGCAAAGGAGACGATCAGCAGGAACGCGATCACCGCGGTGGTCACCGCGGCGGTGACGGCCTTCCGTACGGTGGCGGCGAAATGTCGCTCGGCGGCGGCGACGATCAAGCGCTGGGTGCTCTCGAACGCGGCGCCCTGGTCGCGCAGGGTCGCCAGGCGCTGCGTCCCGGTCCCCTTTGCCACCGCGGCCCGCGCCGAGGACGGATGGTCTCGCGCCGCGGTCATGAGCGGAATCAGATAGTCGTGCACATAGGCGTCGTCGGCCTGGATGAGACGCCGAGCCGCCGTGGACTGACCCTTGAGCGCTGCCCGTTCCAGCGCCGACCCCTCGGCGTCGAAGGCGGATCGGGCCGCCTCGTACCTCCGCTGGAACCTCTGGTCGCCGGTACGGACCAGGGCGTGGGAGTCGGCTTCAAGATCGAACAGGAGCCGTTCGAGACGGCCGGCCGAGATCAGCGCCGCCTTGGAATGGCGCGCGGCAGTGCCGGCGTCACCCATCTCGATGATCGCTCCGAGCAGGACGGCGGACGTGACGGCCAACAGGACGGCCATGACACCGCTCGCGAGGAGGATCCGAAAGCCAAGGCCCCGGCGTCGGGCGTTACTCCGCCCTCTGCCGGGCACGGGTCTTCTCACGGCATGGCCCGGCCGTCGACGCTCTCATGGGCCCGCATCAGGATCCGCTCACCTTCCAGGCGGGGAGGGATCAGGCGATCAACGGTGACCGGCCGCCGGGTCCACCGCGGCCCGGTGCGATCGCGACTCCCCATCGTCGACGGTCGCCCCAAGCCCGAGCAATGCCGCAATGATCGGGCATGCCGGACCAGCGAGTATCAGCCGATCGGGCAGGTTATTAACCCTTTTCGCCAACCCGACGTGGAGCCGCTCGGGTATTGGTTCCAGGAGCCTCGTCCAGAGAGGCTCGGTGCCCCGGGAACGGCACGCGGCCTGGTGATCGTTCCCGCCCGCGGCGAGCCTGCGGCGGATGTGCGCCGGACCGGCCGGATCCACGTGCGCGGGACGTTTGGATGATCTCTCCAGGTCGTCGGCTCGCGCGCGGCGGCGGGTATCAGCGACGGTGCCCCGCCACGTGCACCCCAGAGGGGCGGTGCGGGACGCCGTCCCAGGGGGTGACAGCGTGGATACCGATCTTGTGCATCATCCGGCGTGGTCCGTCGCCAGAGGATCGCGCAGCACACGAAGGAGGAGAACCCATGTCGAAGCCGCCTCTCCCCGAGACCGCTGTTGCCATGCTGAGCAAGCCCAACCCGGCCGTCATCACCACCATGAGGTCCGACGGACAGCCGGTGTCCACGGCCACCTGGTACCTCTGGGACGACGGCCGGGTGCTGGTCAACATGGACGAGGGCCGCAAGCGGCTCGACCACATCCGCAACGACCCCCGGGTCACGCTGACGGTCCTCGACAACGACGACTGGTACACCCACGTGAGCCTGATCGGACACGTCGCCGAACTGCGCGACGACGAGGATCTGACCGACATCGACCGACTGTCCCAGCACTACCTCGGCCAGCCGTACGCGCAGCGGGACCGCAACCGGGTCAGCGCCTGGATCGAAATCGATCGCTGGCACGGCTGGGGCGGCCAGCGGGACAGCGACCAGGCAGCCGGCTAGCGACCAAGGCTTGAAGAAGTAACCGGGGGCTGGGCACAGGCGTGGGCACACCGCCGAGCCCAGCCTCCCGGGGAGGATGCGGACCGCGCCTGCGGACGCCGCATCTTCGCCGCCCGTTTCGGCACTCAGCGAAGACCGTGTCATCCCTACGCGACCTGCGCGTACTCCTGGACGATCACTCCGCAAGTCAGAGCTCAATACCGCCGGCGGTCTTGACCAGCGCCTGTGACATAGCTCATAGTCGCCAAAACGAAACTCTTATTTCACATCCCGGAAACAACGCCCCTGAGGCGACGGCGCCGGACGGCGGGGGCGATCTGGCGCAGGACCCTCCAGGACCCAGCCTGCTCATCCCCCACACGGGAGGCTTCCTTGTCCGTAGAAGTCATCTCAATCCTCGTCCTCGCCGGCATCTTCCTCCTAGCCACCGTGCGGCCGGTGAACCTGGGCGCCCTCGCCATCGTCGCCGCCTTCATCCTGGGCATCACCGCTCTCAAGGGAGCGGACGTCAGCGAGAAGACCGACGCGATCTTCGCCGGCTTCCCCGGTGACCTGTTCGTCATCCTCGCCGGCGTCACATTCCTGTTCGCCATCGCCAAGAACAACGGAACCGTCGACTGGCTTGTCGGCGCCGCGATCCGGGCCGTGGGTGGCCGCATCGGCCTGATCCCATGGGTCATGTTCGCGGTCACGGCCTGCCTGACCGCGATCGGCGCCGTGGTGCCGGCCTCAGTGGCGATCATCTCCCCGATCGGAATGGGCTTCGCCGTCCGCTACAGGATCAACCCGATGTTGATGGGCCTCCTGATCATCAATGGAGCCAGCGCGGGCGGCTTCTCACCGATGAGCATCTTCGGCGGCATCACCAACGGCGTGGTGAAGAAAGCCGGACTGCCGGGCGACCCCACCATGCTGTTCCTCTCCTCGTTCCTGTTCAACCTCGCTCTCAGCCTGGTCGCCTTCTTCCTCTTCGGCGGCCACGAGCTGTTCGGCCGCCGTGCCGATGAAGCCGACGACGAGGCCGAGGCCGATCTCGGTGCCGGCCACCCGGACGGCGAAACCGTCGCCTCGGCGCAGCGCTCCGGATCATCCGGCGGAGGCGTCGCGACCGCGACGACCGCGCCGAGCGGCATGGCCGGGACGGAGATCGCCCTGGACCGTGACCGGATCCTGACCCTCATCGGCCTGGTCGCTCTGGCCGTCGGCGCGCTGTTCTTCGACCTCAACGTCGGGCTGGTCGCCATCACGGTGGCGGCGATCCTCACCCTCATCTCGCCCGCCTCGGCCAAGGACGCCGTCAACCAGATCGCCTGGCCAACGGTGCTGCTGGTGTGCGGCATCGTGATGTACGTCAGCGTCATGGAGAACGTCGGCACCATCAAGTGGCTGGGCAACGAGGTCGCCACCATCGGTGCTCCGTTGCTCGCCGCGCTCATCATCTGCTTCATCGGCGGCGCGGTGTCCGCCTTCGCCTCCACCACCGGCATCCTCGGCGCGCTCATCCCGCTCGCCGTGCCGTTCCTCACCGGGAACCATGCCGTTGGAGCGGTCGGCGTCATCACCGCCCTGGCCATCTCCTCATCCGTCGTCGACTCCAGCCCGTTCTCGACCAGCGGCGCGCTCGTGGTCGCCAACTCTCCGGACGACAGGCGCGACGGCGTCTACAAGGGCCTCATCCGATGGGGCTTCAGCATGGTGGCGATCGCGCCGATCGCCACCTGGCTCGTCTTGGTGGTTCCCGGCTGGCTGTGATCACGACGCCTGTCCGCATCACAACCTGAGCCCGAAAGGGGCGGCTGGTCCCGCATCAGGGGACCCGCCGCCCCGAAGCAGAGGACGCTTTGTCGTGACCGTGACATTTTGGCCCTGGGTCCTGACGCTGCTCAGCCTTCTCGCCGTCATGCTCGTTGACCTCTGGATCGTCGATCGCGGCAGGTCGCGGGAGTTCTCGATGCGTCAGGCCGGCGCATGGGTGACGTTCTACGTGCTACTCGCGGTGGGGTTCGGCATCGGGATGCTGCTCGTCGCGGGCAGTGAGTACTCCGCGCAGTTCTTCGCGGGCTATCTCACCGAGTACAGCCTCAGTGTCGACAATCTCTTCGTCTTCTACGTCATCATGGCGCGGTTCGCCGTGCCACGGACCAACAAGCACATGGTGCTCCTCATCGGCATCATGATCGCGCTGATCCTGCGGGGCGGTTTCATCGCCATCGGCGCCGCCGCCCTCGCCCGTTTCGAGTGGCTGTTCTACCTTTTCGCGGGGTTCCTTATCTGGACCGCCTCGGGACTCCTGCGCGGCGGCGGGAGTGACGAGTTCAAGGAGAACGCGCTACTGCGCTGGACTCGGCGGGTCATGCCCACGACGAGTGAGTACCACCAGCAGCGGCTGACGGTGCGTACGGACGGCAGGCGCCTGCTGACCCCCATGTTCATCGTCATGGTCGCGATCGGCTCGACCGATCTGCTGTTCGCTCTCGACTCCATCCCGGCCATCTTCGGGCTGACCAAGGAGCCGTACCTCGTCTTCACCGCGAACGCCCTCGCCCTGATGGGCCTGCGCCAGCTGTTCTTCCTGCTGGGCGGGCTGCTGGAAAGGCTGGTCTACCTGAACAAGGGGCTGGCGTTCATCCTCGCCTTCATCGGGGTCAAGCTGGTCATCGAGGCGATGCACTCGACCGGGCTCCACCAGGTACCCGCGATCCCGATCTGGCTCTCCCTGGTAGTGATCGCCGCGACGATGCTCGTGACCATGATGGCCAGCCTGGTCAAGGCGCACCGCGGCGGCCGGCCGCACGAGGAGTCACGCTCCACCCTCACTGAAGGAGAAACGATGACCCTGCCGTACCAGGAACACACATGACGCGTGCACTGGAGAAGCTGAAGGTCCTCGACCTCACCCAGGTCATGGCCGGGCCGTTCTGCTGCCAGCTGCTCGCCGACCTCGGCGCGCACGTCACCAAGGTCGAGCCGGTCGGCAAGGGGGACGCCTCCCGCCACGCCATGGGATTCCGGATGAAGGGCGAGGACAACGCCTCCTTCCTCGCCGTCAACCGGGGCAAGGAGAGCATCGCCGTCGACCTCAAGTCGGCGCAGGGCCGGGAGATCCTTCACCGGCTCGCCCGTGACGCCGACGTGGTGGTGGAGAACTTCCGTCCGGGCGTCACCAAACGGCTCGGAGTCGACTACGAGACCCTGCGCGAGCTCAACCCGCGGCTCATCTACGCCTCGATCTCCGGGTTCGGCCAGACCGGCCCGTACGCCTCCCGGGCGGGCTACGACCTCATCGCCCAGGCGATGTCCGGCGTGATGAGCGTGACCGGTGAACCCGACGGCGATCCGGTGAAATGCGGCATCCCGATCGGCGACCTCGGTGCCGGGCTCTTCGCGACGGTCGGCATCCTCGCCGCGCACGTCGCGCGCGAGGAGACCGGCACCGGCCAGCACATCGACTGCTCCCTGTTCGAGTCGGCGCTCGCCCTGTCGGTCTGGGAGACCACCGAGCTGTGGTCCACCGGGCGAACCCCGCAGCGATTCGGCTCGGCGCACCGGCTCAATGCGCCCTACCAGGCGCTGCGCACCAGCGACGGCCACATCACCGTCGGCGCGAACAACCAGCGGCTGTGGGAGCGCCTCTGCCGTGCGATCGGTCGCGATGATCTGCTCTCCGACGAGCGGTTCACCGACAACACCGACCGGATGCGCAACCGGGAGCCCTTGGTCGCCGAACTGGAGTCCGTGCTCACGATCAGGACCACGGACGAGTGGGTCACCGTGCTCACGGACGGCGGTGTGCCTTGCGGGCCGATCCGCGACTACAAGGAGGTGTTCGATGACCCGCACACCCAGGCACGGGAGATGTCCATCGAGATGCACCATCCGGTGGAGGGCATGATCAAGGGCCTCGGCATACCGATCAAGATGAGCGGGACGCCGGGACAGGTGCGCAGCGCCGCCCCCCTGCTCGGCCAGCACACCGACGAGGTCCTCGCCCGTGCCGGATATTCCGCGGACGAGATCGCCGCCTTTCGGGAAAAGGAGGTCGTGGGATGAGTGAGACGACCGGCACCGACGAGCTGCTCTTCGCCCGCGACGGAGCGATCGCGACCATCACCTTCAACCGCCCCCACGCCCGCAACGCCATGACGTGGGGGATGTACCAGGGGCTGTACGAAACCTGCGAGAAGGTCGACGCCGACGAAGACGTACGTGTGCTCGTGCTGCGTGGCGCCGGCGGGAAGGCGTTCGTCGCGGGCACGGACATCACACAGTTTCAGGAGTTCCGCGGGGCAGAGGACGGGCTCGCGTACGAGGAGCGGCTGGACCGCATCGTCGGCCGCCTCGAGTCCGTTCGGGTGCCCACCGTGGCCGCCATCGACGGCTACGCCGTTGGCGGCGGGCTGTCCATCGCGGCAGCCTGTGACCTGCGGATCTGCACGACGGAGTCGAAGTTCGGGGTGCCGATCGCCCGTACGCTCGGCAACTGCCTGTCCATGTCGGCGTACGCGCGGCTCGTAGCCCTCATCGGCCCCGCGCGGACTCTTCACCTCATCTACACGGCGTCGTTCCTTACCGCGGAGCAGGCGCTCGGAGCCGGGTTCGCCTCCGAGATGGTCGCGCCGGGGGCGCTGGATGACCGAGTGCGCGAGCTCACCGAGCAGCTCTGAGATCACGCCCCGCTCACCATGCAGGTCACCAAGGAGGCCGTGCGCCGTCTGCGCGCGGCGAACCTCCCCGACGCCGACGACCTCGTTGCCACGTGCTACGGCAGCGCGGACTTCGCAGAGGGCGTACGCGCGTTCGTGGAGAAGCGAAGGCCGCGGTGGACGGGTGCAGGGCGCTGACCCGTGAGACGTGTCAGTTCCCGACCACCATCCACGACAACACCGTGGATTGGAGCCAGGCGAATACGCAGAACAGGGCGAGCAGGCCGAGGCTCCAGCCGATCACCTTTCGGAGGATGTCGCCCTCCTTGCCCACGAGCCCGGTAGCGCTGGCCGCGATCGCAAGGTCCTGCATGGCCTCCGCCTTGCCCTGCACGCCACCGGTGCTGTTGGTCGACGCCATCAGCAGCGGGGAGATGCCGATGCGGTGGGCGGCGGCGACCTGCATCGCTCCGAACAGGGCGTTGGAGGAGGTGTCCGAGCCGGTGAGGGCGACCCCGAACCAGCCCAGGAATCCGGACAGCAGGGCGAAGGCTCCGCCGAGGCCGGCGAGCCAGGTGCCGAGGGAGATGGCCATGCCTGCGAGGTTCATGACGTAGGACAGGGCGAGCACGCAGCAGATGGTGAGGACGGCCCAGCGGATCTGGCGCAGCGCCTCCCCGTAGCAGCGCAGGGCGGGGATGAGCCGGACCCGGAGGATGAGCGCTGTCAGGGCGCCGGTGAACAGCAGCATCGTGCCTGCCGCCCCGAGCCATCCGAGATCGTACGTGGCGACCTTCACCGGCTTGCCCGCGGCGCTCAGGACATGCAGCCCTGGCCAGGTAAAGGAGATGTCCTGGTCGGCTACGAATTGCTGGATCGGGCTGTGGATGGACGTGAGCCCGAACAGCACGGTCAGCAGGATGTAGGGAGAGAACGCCTTCAGGACGTCGAGCCGGGAATCACGATGCCCGTTCCCCGGACCGGCAGGGGCGTCGCCGCCGTCCGTTCGTGATCCGGTCGTGGCGTCGGCTGGGGACGCCTGGTAGGCGCTGTCGGCGGCGTCCGCGCTGGTCGAGGCAAGCGCGGAGTCCGTCAGTGAGGTGCCCGCCGCCATGGTGAGCGGCGCTCCTCCGGCGGTGGCCAGGGCCGTGGCCGGCAGGCCGATGGTCACGCCGCGTCCCGGCGACCAGAACCGCAGCAGAACGATCACTGCTCCGATCGCGACGACGCCTGCCGAGAGGTCGGTGAGCTGGTAGGTGAAGTAGTTCGAGCACAGGAACTGACCGATGCCGAAGCCCACCCCGGCGGTCAGTGCCGCGGGCCATGCCTCCCGCAGGCCGCGGCGGCCGTCCAGCATCAGCAACAGGGCGAATGGCACCAGCGCCGCAATGATCGCCGACTGTCGGCCGACCATCGATCCCAGGTCGTGCTCGGAGAATCCGGTGGCCTTGGCGAGCGCCTGGATCGGATTGCCGACCGAGCCGAACGCCGCCGGGGCGGTGTTGGCGAACGTGGCCACC
>JAOPYG010000262.1 GCA_025964685.1 Actinoallomurus sp.
GCAGGACATCAGCGCGCCGCCGCGCTCGTGATGCCGTCGACCCGCCTCGGTGTCGTCGTCGGCCTGCTGCTGGCGATCCTGCTCGCGCTCATCGTGGTCGTGATGGTGCAAAGCGCCTCGCAGATCAACCAGGCGACAAGCGCGGGCGCCTTGGCCGCCGAGCGGGGCGCGCTGAGCACGGCTACTCGCCAGGCCGTGTGACGCACGCAAGCGCCTCGCCGCTGAAGAGGGCAGCGGAGCCCAACAGGATCGCGCGACGGGCCGGAAATGGTGGCGGCCATGGCCTGCCGCGCCCACGGGCGCCGGGTGAGCGCGTCGCCCCTGCCGCGTTCACCCGGCGGCCCGCCACGCCACGGCCCCGGACTCCTCGCGGGAGGAGCCGGGGCCGCGGCGAGTACGGCGTCGCTACTTGACGGCGCGGGCGTCGCCGGGGTGAGCAGATCCGCCGCCGTAGGCGGATTCTCTGAGAGACAGTTCCCTCGCTGTCATCCCTCACAGAATGGCCTTCCCTCATGAGCACAACCACGACTTGTCTGGACTGCGATACCCCGATCGTCCGGCCGCCCGGCGCGAGAGGTCCTCTCCCGCACCGATGCGACGCGCACCGGCGCGCCCGAGACGCCGCCCGCAAGCGCGCGCCGGCGGCCGAGGAAACCCCGATGACGTTGCTGGACTGGGTCGCGCGGATGCGTGCTCGGCGCACGCAGCGGAGGCGCGCACGGCTGCCAGGATTCCGCGGGCACCTGACCGACGAGGCGCGGGAGCGGTGCGCACGCCTGCCCGGTACCACCGACGGCACCGTCTCCGAAGATGAATGGCGCGCCGCGTTCACTGAGGATGAGAACGCGGATCCGATGGACCGCGGATTTCTCCCCATCGACCCGAGCAAGGCGCGCGGGTATGTCGACCGGTCGGCCCTGCCGCTGCGGCGCGACGCCGCCCGGCGTTGGGTCAGGGACAATTCCGCGGGTGACCTGCCGGCCGCGTACTGAAAACCGGCGGAACGCGCGTCCCCTATAAGTAGCAGGCGGTCAGCCTGCCTTTCGAGTCGGTCGAGCGGCGCCCGCGGCGTTGAGGGACGTCGCGGGCGCTGCTCCCGATCGGTTAAGAGGGCGCTGACCGCCCAAACCCAAAGCTTGGAAGGCGTCGCCGGGTAATGTCGCGGCCCGGCGGCGTCTTTCTTCATTTTGGAATCTTTCCGTTCCCCCACGCACACCCGAAAGGACGCCCGCATGGACCGGTGCGAATGGTGCAATGAACCGCTCCCCGGCAACTCCACAGAGCGCCGCAGGTACTGCGGTAGTACTCACCGTGTCGCGGCTCACGAGGCCAACCACAGGCGGCGCGGACTCGTCGCCCGCTCGCTTCTCAACGCGCTGACGCGCGCGCCCCTGGCGGGGTTTTCGTCGCCTCGGTATGCGTCTAGACAAACTCCGAGCAGATGAAGTACTGGTACCTGATGTTCGTCGACTGCCCACGCTTCGACTACAGGGACAACTACCTGTCGACGGAAGGCGCGGTGCTACGCGGGGTCATCAGGCACTGACCTACGTCTCTTTGAGGGGGCGTAGGACGCACAACTCGTTGCCCTCCGGGTCGGCCAGGACGACCCAGGACACGCCGGAGGGTTGTCCGACCGATGCTCGCCGGGCGCCGAGCGTGATCAGGCGCTGCACCTCGTGCTCCTGGTCCTGCGGGCGTAGGTCCAGGTGGAGCCGGTTCTTGCCGGGGGTGGGATCGGGCACTCGCAAGAACAGCAGGTCGGGGACGACGCCGTCCTCGGCGCTGCCTGCCGGTGGTTCCAGGACGACCTGGTCGGGGGTGTCGTGGGTGCGTCGCCAGCCCAGCACCGCCTCCCAGAAGCCGGCCACGATGTCCGGGTTCTGGCAGTCGATATCCAGGCACTGAATCCTCAACGTCATGAGGCGACCTAACGGGGTCCCGGCGGCGCGTGTCGAATGGTTTTCGGGCACGGCGTCATTCGTTCCTCGCGGTGCCGGGGCCGGTGATCCGCTTCAGCAGCGGCAGAGTGGACGCGATGACGCCGAGGGATACGGCGAGGCCGGCGACGACCGTGACGTAGTACGACGCTCCGTCGAGCAGCTTCGCGCTCACCCGCCGTCCGCACGGTGCTCCGCGAGGACGGCGGGTGACCCCTGAAGGGGAAAGTCGGCCACGAGAGCAGTCTTACGACACCGTGGAGCGCGTACAGGAACAAGCGCCGGGCCCCAAGGGGACTTCGTCAGGACATGTACTTCGCGAACCACTCGAGCATGGGCTCGGGGCGGCGCTGGAACTCCAGGTAGCCATTCCATCGGGCCGTCGTGCCCTCGATCCACTGAAGCTTCTTCTCAGCGACGGGGATGTTGCCGAACATCGTCTGCACGTCGCTCGGATGCGTCAGCACGTCGTCACGCACCTGGTAAAGGAACGTGGGAACGTGGACGTTCTGGCGACCGCGCGCATGGCTCAGTGAGCCGGCGACGTCACGAGCCTCGAAGATGCCGCTCGACGTGATACCTCCGTTGGCATCGCCACTGTGACCGTGATTCCGCAGGTCATAAGCCAGAACGTTGTAGCCGGCGTCATGGAGGATCTTGTAGTCCGGGACGAAGTCGACCTCGAATCCGTTGCCGCTCGGCGCCCACTCCGACCTCCACGGCTCCAGGTGAGTGGGCATGCCGGACCGGTTGAAGCCCAACGGGTGATTCGCGATGATCAGTTTGTTCGACCCGGCCGCTGGAATGAACCAGCCCTCCAAGGGCACCCCGTCTCCGGAGGGGAACGTGACATCCTCATAATCGAGGCCCTGCTCGGACGGTGAATGCAGGATCGGGGACCGCCGTTGCCGGCTGAACGCATCGGCTAACCGCTGCAACATCTGATCGATCTGTTCCTCGGTCGGCGCGGGAGCTCCACGTACCTCAGTCATCTGATGTGCCCTTCAACGGTCGGGTGTTCAGGCGAGGACGGCCGGCCGGCAACGACGCCGCCCACGAACTCCTCGGCCGTACGGTGTACCCGCGACTCTTCCGCGCCCTCCTCGGCGTCGAGGCACCCCTGGACGAGGAGTCAGACGAAGCGTCACTCGCTGCCGATATCGACCTCGCGCCAATCCGCGATGCCGTCACCGCACTCGTACCGTCCGGCGAAGTCGGCACGCCTTGACGTTGGTGGTCACTCGTTCCTGGCGGTCTCCGGTCCGGTGATCCGCTTCAGCAGGGGCAGGGTGGAGGCGATGACACCGAGAGACACCGCGAGGCCGGCGACGACCGTGACGTAGTACGCCGTTCCGGGCGGTCGGAGCGAATACTCCAGCTGGGACTTCAGAAACAGCTGCGCGGCCAGGAATCCGCTTCCGATCGCCACCACCGCGATCACCAGGAGCGGGACGGCCGTCTCCAGGACGACCACGCGGCGTAGCGTGCCCAGCTGGACGCCCGTGAGCCGTAGCAGGCTGAACGGTCGTTTGCGGTCGTTCAGACCGGCGACCACGCTCACCGCCAGGCTGCAGCCGGCGATGCACAGGCTGACGAGGATCACGACGTTGGCCAGTTGCTTGTAGCCGTTGAGCAGCTTCGCGCCCTCCGCGTCCGCGCGGTGCTCCGAGAGAGTGCCGGGTGACCCCTGGTTGGGGAAGGCGGCCACGAGGGCGGTCCTCACCTGCTCGATCACCGACGTCGACCCGTTCGTGGCGACCATGATCATCTGGATCGGGAGGCCTCTGAGTCGTTCGGAGGAGATGGCGGCGGCGGGCCAGCCCTTGGTGTCCAGGGACGTGCCGAAGTCCCGTTCGTAGCCGAGGAGCGGTGAGACCGACGCCGCGTCCGCCCCGGCGGGGCAGTGGCCGAATCCCGGCACCTCGGCCAGCTGACGGCACGACACCAGCCCGGCCACGACGGGCCGGGGGCCGCCGAGCCAGACCGTCGTACGGAGCGGATTGGTGTGGATCAAGGTCACGCCCTGAACCCCGCGCATCGAGCGCAGAGTGTTCAGGACCGAGTCCGGGACCGGGGCGGCGGTCGCCCTCGGCATCCCGGGCACCTCGGTCCAGCCATCGGTGAAGTCGGTCACCAGTGTGTTCTTGGCGGTCGTATCGCCGCTCGGCACGCTGCGTTCGGCGACGAACGTCGTGATCACGCCGACGGCCGTGCTGGTGACGAAGAGGGCGAGGACGAGCCCGCTGATGGCGCGGAAGGCGGTCCGCGGGTCGTCCGAAAGGCGCCGGGCCGCGATGAGCGTCGCGGGCCGGTTGGCGCGCCGGGCCAGGACCCGCGAGCCGGTCATGGTCAGCCATGGTCCGGCGATGACCAGGCCTCCCATCATCAGGAAGATCCCCGTGAGGTACGCCCACGTCTGGCCGTTGGTGCTGTCGGGGCGCCGGCCGACGAAGTAGGTGAGCTCGCCGATGCCGGCGGCGAGCGGGATCAGCCGGTACGCGCGGGGCGCGCGCGGGGTGGCGCGCCGGCTCACGCCGAGCGGGGAGATCCGTACGCGCCGCAGCGCGATCCGTGCCGCGACCGCCGCCGCCAGGGGTACGCCGAGGGCGACGAGCAGAACATCGGTCAGCCCGAGCGACAGGTCGCTGGGGTAGAACGGGTCGCCGGTGAAGGGAAGCGCCGCCAGCGGTGTCCGGAACAGGAAGAACAGGCCGAAGCCGACGGCCGTACCCGCGACGGCCGCCACGGTCGACTCGACGGCCGAGACCACCGACACCTGTCGGGGCGTCGCGCCGACCAGGCGCATCGCGGCGAAACGCTGCTCCCGGCGCGCGGCGGCGAGGCGGGTCGCCGTGCCGATGAAGATGAGTACGGGGAAGAGCAGCGCCGCCGACGTGACGGACAGGATGAGGTCGATGCCGTTCGCGTTGGTCCCGACCTGGCACTGGGAACACTTGCTGGGCGTCTTGGCCGCGATGGCGGTGACCCGTACCGCGCCGGGTGCGTGCGAGAGCTCGGCGGCGGTGTGGCCGACGATGACGACCAGGGAGTTCGGGGCCGGGAGGGCGGACCGGCCGATCGTGCCGGCCTGGCTGCCGGGGTAACGGGCGCCGAGTTCGGCGGCCGGGGCCGTACGGAGCAGTGCGGTGAGAGCCGGCGAGGCGTAGTACTGCCCCGGCCCGGGCAGCCGCGGGATGCCGGGCGGTACGGGTGAGCGGGGTCCGGTGGCGGCGACGTCGACCCGGGTGATGCTCTTCCCGTGGTAGTGGTCGGTGTCGAGCGTGCCCCAGAGCGGATCCGGCGACGGCTGGACGCCGGCCGCCATGGCCTCGGGAACCGCCGAGTTGAGCCACGCGTACCGGGCGTTCTGCGTGTTGACCCCGTTGATGCCCGCCAGAGTGACCAGGAGCAGGCCGACGCCCAGCGCCACGGCGGCCGCGGTGACGACGAGGCGTACGGCCGCCTCCCTGCCGCCGCGCAGGGTGAGGCGAAGACCGAAGCTGATCATGAGTCCATCCGCATTGCCGAGAACGAGCTCACTTTTCCGTCACGGACGATGACCTCGCGACCGGCGTACGCGGCCACCCGAGGCTCGTGGGTGACCACGATGACGGTGGTGCCCTGCTCGCGGGCCGCGGTGACCAGCAGGTCCATGACGTGCTCGCCGGTGAGGGAGTCGAGCGAGCCGGTCGGCTCGTCCGCGAACAGGATCTCCGGACGCGAGACCAGCCCACGGGCGAGCGCGACCCGCTGGGCCTGTCCCCCGGACAGCTCTCCCGACCGGCGCTTCTCCAGCCCGTCCAGGCCGAGCCGCTCGAACCACGTGCCGGCTTCTTTCAGTGCCGCCGTACGACGGGCGCCGCCGAGCAGCAGCGGCAGCGCGACGTTCTCCTCGGCGGTCAGCTCGGGGACGAGCTGACCGAACTGGAAGACGAACCCGAACCGGTCCCGGCGCAGCGTGCTGCGCTCGGTCTCCCCCATGGTGTCGACCCGGCGACCGTCGAAGTGGATCTCCCCGGCCTGCGGGGTCAGGATCCCGGCGAGGCAGTGCAGCAGCGTCGTCTTGCCCGAGCCGCTGGGGCCCATGATGGCCATGATCTCTCCGGCGGCCACCGCCAGGCTGGCGCCCTGCAGCGCGGGTGTCCGGCCGAACGACAGGACGACGTCGCGTGCCTCGACGAGGCATTCGTTTTCGTCGGTGGCGCTCATGCCCGCACCTCCTCCGCGAGCGCGTCGAGCCGGGCGGCCGTCAGGTCGATCCACCGCAGATCGGACTCCAGGTGGAACAGGCCGTGGTCGGCGAGGAGCGCGTCGACCAGGCTGCCTTCGCGTTTGGTCTCCGTCAGCTCGCGCATCCGCTGCAGGTGGGCGGCGCGCTGCGCGTCGAGGTAGTGCTCGGCGTCGCGTCCCAGCATCAGCGCGAGCACGACCTTGGCGAACAGCACCGTCTGCAGGTGGGGCTCGGCCTCGACCGGCTCGGTGAGCCAGGCCTCGAACTCGGTCGCCCCCTGCTGGGTGATGACGTACCGCTTGCGGTCGGGCCCGGCGCCCGCCTCCGACTCGCCGACGACCACCTTGCCGGCGCGGGCCAGCCGCCCGAGGGTGCCGTAGACCTGGCCGAACGACAGCGGCTTGCCGCGGCCGAAGAAGGCGTCGTAGTCGCGTTTGAGGTCATATCCGTGGCTCGGCTCTCGTTCGAGCAGGCCGAGCAGGGTGAGAGGAACGCTCATGCCGGTGACTGTACGCTGAGCGTATACGCGGCGTCTATACGCTCAGCGTGGTTGGTTCTGGTTGGGCTTGACCCTCAACGCCGGCGAACTGTTCGTCGTCGCCCGGCACGTTCGGCATGGCCCCGTGGCCGAACAGCCCGCTCACGCACTCATACCGGCCGGGCGTGGGGACCTGCTTGTTGTCCAGGCCGTCCGCCCACACCCGCGCCCGCCCCCGTAGCCGGGCCGCGACGCGGGCGCCACCTTGATGCGGGCACGTACCTCCGCGACCACGTCCCAACACCCGCGGGAGAGGCTCGCCGTGACGCGCAGACCACGGCGCCGGCCGATCGGTGTCACGGACCCGAGCCCCCGGGTGCGCACCTCCGTCCTACCGTGGGCTTCGCCGGCGTCAGGCGGTCACTACGTTGAGGGTTGAGCCGGTGCGGGTCTTGCGGACCTGGAGCTGGGCCGGGATGCGGGTGCGCAGCTCCGCGACGTGGCTCACGATGCCGACCGCGCGGCCGCCGTCGCGGAGGCCGTCCAGCACCTCCATCACCTCGTCCAAGGTGTCCTCGTCCAGGGTGCCGAAGCCCTCGTCCACGAAGAGGGTGCCGATCTCGGTGCCGCCGGCCTCCGTGGTGACGACATCCGCCAGGCCCAGGGCCAGTGCCAGTGACGTGATGAACGTCTCGCCGCCCGACAGGGTGCTCGGCTCGCGGTGGCGGCCGGTCCAGCCGTCGATGACGCGCAGGCCCAGGCCTCCCGTGCCGTGTCCTCGTGAGCCGGTCGTCTTGTCGACGGTGTGCTCCAAGGAGTAGCGGGTGCCGGACATCCGGGCCAGGCGTTCGTTCGCGGCGGCGACGACCTGTTCCAGACGGGCGGCCAGGACGTACGCGGACAGTTTCATGCGTCGGCGGTTGGCCGACGGGTCGCCCGAGGTCAGGGCCGCGACGCGTACGGCGAGGACGTGGCGTTCGGCGGCGGGTAGCCACTCCGCCGCGCGGTCGCGTAGCTCCGTGGCTAGGGCGGCGAGCCTTGAGCGGCGCTGCCGGAAGCGGTCCGAGGCCGAGCCGACGGCCTGATGGTGCTCGTCGGCGCGGGCCAGCTCGGCTTCGACGGCGGGGAGGTCGGGCGGCGGCTGACCAGCGGCGGCGGCCAGGTCTGGATCGTCGAGCAGCTCGGCGACCCTGGCCTCCTCGTCGTCGAGGGCCTTCGCCTGTCGCAGTAGCTCCTGGCGGGCGGTCTCGTCCAACGCGGCGGTCCGTGCGGCGTCGGGCGAAGCGAAGCCCTCGGCCAAGGCGGCGTCGGCGGCCTCGGCCCACGCCGTGTGAGCGTCGGCGGTGGCGACGCCGAGCTGGTCGGTCGCGGCGGCGGTGTCGCGGAGCAGGTCGGCCTCGCGGTCGAGCCGGGAGACGCGCGCTTCGAGCGTGGCGTCGTCGCCACGGGCCTCGTCGATGGCCGACCGCAGCCGCTCGGCCTCGTCGGTGAGTCCGTTCCGGTGACTGAGGTTGCCCGCCAGGGCGGTCTGGATCTCACCGTGCCGGTCGCGGGCCTCCTCGAACTCCGCGTCGACGCGCAGCAGCTCCGCCTCCATGCGGTCGATGTCGGCGTCGGCGCCGGCCAGCCCGGTCAGTTCCTCCTGGGCGGCGGCCAACTCGGCCACCAAGGCCGCCTCGCTCGCGTCGCCGGCCTGCGAAGCGGCGGCCGCCAGTTCGGCGGCGAGCCCGCTGACGCGGCTGCCGGTCTCCTCCCGCCGCTCCAGAACCTCCTCGTACGCGGTCTCGGCGGCTGCGACGGCCTCCTCACCTGGACCCTCGCCGCCGGAATGGGCCGGTGAGGGATGCTCGGCGGATCCGCAGACCCGGCACGGCTCACCCGGTGACAGATCAACGGCGAGCGACGCCGCCATGCCCTCCAGCCGGGCCTGGCGCATCTCCTGTGCCACGTCGCGGGCGGCCTGGGCCGCGTCGACGGCCTCGCGATGCGCGGCATCGGCCTCGGCGAGCGCCGCCGCGACATCCTCGCGGCGCCGCGCGGCCTCCAGTCTGGCGGCGGCCGACTCCACGGCGGCCCCCGCCATCGGCAGTGCGGCGGCCCGTGCACGCGCCTCGTCCAGCGAAGTGCGCAGGATCGCGCGGTAGGCCGGTGACTCGGTCAGGAACAGCGCCAGCTCCGCCTCTTTCGTCTCCAGCGCGTCGGCCTCGTCGGCGGCCGCGCGGATCTGGTCGTGAAGAGCCGTGAGCCGGATCGCGTCCTCGCGTCGCTGGCCCAGCTCGACCAGCTCGTCGCGGCGGGCGCGTTCTTCCTTGCGCATCAGGTCGGCGTCGGCGTCATCGGGGAGCAGCCCGGCGAGGGTGGATCGGCGCCGCGCGAGCGCCGTCTCGATCTCCTCGCGGCGGCTGGCGCGGGCGGCGGCGATCTGGAGTAGGGGCAGGACGCGGCCCGCCCGCTCGGCCGCGCGCAGCGACGCGGCGAGCTCCGCTCGCTCACCGGCCCGGGAGGCGAGCGCGGCCGACCGCCGGCGTGCGTCCGCGTGCCGCTCCTGCCGGGCGGCGACGGTGCGGGCATTCGCGGCGGCGGCCTGGGCGGCCTCGCGCGCGGTCGCGGCCGACTCGCCGATGCCGGCGGTCGCCTCACCGATGCCGGCGAAGTGGCCCGACAGCTCGGTCACCCAGGCGGCCAGCGCGGTGGGCTCCAGGTCGGGACGGGTCGCTCCGGCCGCCTCGGCGGCGCGGTCGGCGACCGACTCGGCCGTGACGCGCAGGGCGTCGGCCGCGCGCCAGGTCTCGCGGCGGTGTTCGGAGAGCCAGGCTTCGACCTGGGCGAAGACCTCGGTGGCGAAGAGCTTTTCAAGGACGCCGCGGCGTTCTTCGGCACCGGCGCGGAGGAACGCCGCGAAGTCGCCCTGTGGCAGCAGCACCACCTGGCAGAACTGCTCCGCCGACATGCCCAGCAGGTCGGTGATCAGCTGGCCGGCCTCGTCGAACCGGGTCGACCAGGTCGACCACGAGCCGTCGCGCCACTCCTGCAGCAGCACCTTGGCCTTCTGCTCGGTGGTGCCCTCGCCCCGGAGCTTGGGCCGCTCCCACCTGGGCGACCGGGTGACCTTGAAGCGGCGGCCGCGGATCGTCACGTCGAGGACGACCTCAGGTGCGCGGTCGGGCGGGGCGTGCTGGCTGCGCAGGTCCTTGGCGTCGTTGCGGACGCTCGGCACCCGGCCGTAGAGGGCGAAGCAGACGGCGTCGAGCACGCTCGTCTTGCCGGCCCCCGTCGGCCCGTTGATGAGGAACAGACCCGCGCCGGACAGCGCCTCGAAGTCGACCTGTTCGGTGCCCGCGTACGGGCCGAAGGCGGTGATCGTCAGATCGTGGAGCCTCACCGGGCCGCCTCCGCACGCCGGCACGCCTCGAAGGCCTCGTGGAGCAGCTCAGACTCGGCCTGGTCGGCGGGCGCGCCGCGCACCTCGCGGACGAAGTCGTAGGCGATCTCCAGCTCGGACCGGTCGCGGATCCGCTCGGCCCAGCCGCGGTCGTCACCGGCGGGCCCGCCCTCGGGCTCGAAGGCGAGCGCGAGCGTGTGCGGGAACCTGCCCCGCAGCCGCTCCATCGCACCGGCGGGCCGGGAGGGGTCGGTCAGGGTGACCTGGAGCCAGTGATCCTCATAGCGGGCCCACTTCTCCCCGGTCAGCAGGTCGTCCAGCCGCCCGCTGACGCGCGCCGCCCGGCGCGGCACGGGAGCCTCGACGAACTCCGTGCGGACCGTCGAACCGAGGTCGACCAGCCAGGCGCCCTTGACCTGGTGCTCCTCGGAGAAGGAGTAGGCCAGCGGGGAGCCGGAATAACGCACGGTCTCGGACATGCGCTGCCGGCCGTGCAGGTGGCCGAGGGCGACATAGTCGACGCCGCCGAACACGCTCATCGGCACGCTCGCGACGCCGCCGACGGAGATGTCGCGCTCGCTGTCGCTGGCCTCTCCCCCGGTGACGAACGCGTGCGCGAGCACCACGGAACGGCCGTCGCGGGTGGCCAGGTCGGCGCGGACGCGCCGCATCGCCTCGGTCAGCGCGGCCGTGTGCCCGCGCTCGGGCAGCTCCCACCCGCTGCGTACGACCTCGGGCTCGAGGTAGGGGATGCCGTAGACCGCGGTGCCGTCGCCCAGGACGACGGGCGTGCCCACGCTCGCCGGGTCGGCACGGACGTGCACGCCCGCGGCGTCCATCAGGCCGGACCCGAAGCCGAGCCGCTGGGCGGAGTCGTGGTTGCCGCTGATGACGATGACCTGGACCTTTTCGGCCGCCAGGCGGCGCAGCGCCTCGTCGCACAGGGCGACCGCGTCGACCGGCGGGAGCGCGCGGTCGTACAGGTCACCGGAGACCAGCACGGCGTCGACGCTCTCCGCGCGCACGGTCTCGACCAGGTGGTCGACGAACCGCGCCTGGGCACCGAGCATGTCCTCCCGGTGGAAGGACCGGCCCAGGTGCCAGTCGGAGGTGTGCAGCAACCGCATGAGGCCGGAAGCTAACAGTCCCCACCGACAACATCTCTCCCACACGCCGCGCGATACCGCTTTGACATCTTTTGCGCGACCACGGAGCACGACCGCGATTCGCGCGATGCCTCGGCCACCGACTACGGCGTGGCGGTCATCCCGCCGGTGACGTGCTGGTCATGCTCTAGCGGGAGGGCGGCTCGATCAGCACGGTCGCGAGCCCGGACAGCGCGTCGTTGGTCCGGGCCAGGTCGAACGCCGCGGGGTCGAACTGGCCGGCCGAGTCGAGGCCGAGCCATTCCAGCCGGTCCTGGTGCTCTTCGTGCTCAGGGTCGGCGAGGACCTCGATGAGGTCGTCGTATCCCCAGATGCCGCCGCAGTCCTCAGGTGGGCAGGCGCGGCGGCCCGCGAGACAGCGGGGGTAGGCGATGTCCGGCTCGGGGTCGGTGACGGCTTCGACGACGATGGTGTGCTCCCACTCGTCACCGAGGTCGTAGGTGTAGCCGAGTTGGTCTCCCTTGTGCGGCGCGACCTCGTCGAGACGCTTGGCCGCGGCGCTTTTGATCCGCAGCTCACGGTCGGCGACGCCCCAGCGGCCCAGCGGGTTCTCGAAGAGCCACACGTGGTAGTTCTGCCAGCCGAAGGCCGCCTGGAGGACATCGTGCAGAGCGCGCAGGGTGATAGCCGAGGAGACCTGCAGACGGCGCCAGATCGGCGGTCGCGAGCCGGCCAGCGTGACCTCGATCGTGTGGACCGTGCGGGCCGGTGCCGTATCAGGGTTTACCGTGCTGCGGCTGGTCGGGGGCATGACGGCATCTTGCCGTATGCCCGCGTCGTCTCGCGCGTCCTTCGCAGCATGTGCCGCACTACGTCTGGGGCCGGTGGACAAGCCGGGCGCGTACGGCGAAGATGCCAAGCAAGCAAGCACTCGGTTACATCCTCCCGCCTCCGGAGGCACGGCATGCGGCAGCACGATCGGCTCTACATCGGCGGCGAGTGGGTCACCCCCGCCGGCACCGGCATCATCGACGTCGTCTCGCCGCACACCGAGGAAGTGATCGGACGGGTCCCCGAGGCGACGCCCGCGGACATGGACCGGGCGGTCGCGGCCGCCCGCGAGGCGTTCGACAACGGGCCGTGGCCGCGCATGGAGCCGGCCGAGCGCCGGGCGGTCGTCGGCCGGCTGACCGCGCTGTTCGGCGAGCGGCTGCCCGAGCTGTCGGAGCTGATCACCGAGGAGATGGGCTCCCCCATCACGTTCTCCCAGCTCGGCCAGGTCGGGCAGGCACAGGCGGTGTACGGCTACTTCAGCGAGCTCGCCATCGACTGGGAGGAAGAACGCGCGGGGATGCTGGGGCCGGTCACCGTACGCCGCGAGCCGGTCGGCGTCGTCGCCGCGATCGTGCCGTGGAACGTCCCGCAGTTCATCATCGCGCTCAAGCTCGCCCCCGCACTCATCGCCGGCTGCACCATCGTGATCAAGCCCGCGCCCGAGACGCCCCTGGACGCGTACCCGCTGGCCGACATGCTGACCGAGGCCGGCGTGCCGAAGGGCGTCGTCAGCATCGTCGCCGCCGGCCGCGAGACCGGCGAGCACCTCGTACGCCACCCCGGCGTGGACAAGGTCGCCTTCACCGGCTCCACGGCGGCGGGCCGCAGGATCGGCGCCATCTGCGGCGAACAGCTCAAACGCTGCACGCTGGAGCTCGGCGGCAAGTCGGCGGCGATCATCTGTGACGACGCCGACCTCGACGCCACGATGGGCTGGCTGAAGATGGCCTCGCTGATGAACAACGGCCAGGCGTGCGTCGCCCAGACGCGGATCCTCGCCTCACGCGGTCGCTACGACGAGGTGCTCGGCGCGCTCACCGAGACCGTGCGGAGCATGCAGGTCGGTGACCCGTCCGACCCGGCGACCGAGATCGGCCCGCTCGTGGCCGAGCGCCAGCGCGAACGCGTCGAGAACTACATCCGCATCGGCCAGGACGAGGGCGCCAAGATCGCGCTCGGCGGGTCCGGGCGGCCGTACGACCGGGGCTGGTACGTCACGCCGACCGTGTTCGCGGGCGTCACCAACGACATGCGGATCGCCCGCGAGGAGATCTTCGGCCCGGTCCTCTCGGTCATCCCGTACGAGGACGAGGCCGATGCCGTGCGCATCGCCAACGACAGCGACTACGGCCTGGCCGGCACGGTGTGGACCGCCGACGCGGACCGGGGCCTCGACATCGCCCGCCGGGTACGCGCGGGCACGTACGGCGTCAACACGTACATGATCGAGTCGTCGTCACCGTTCGGTGGCTACAAGTCCAGCGGCGTCGGCCGCGAACTCGGACCGGAGGGCCTGGCCGCCTACCTGGAGTACAAGTCGATCGCGCGCCTGGGCTGAAGTACCGCGACCTCGACACACTGACCGCCCGTGTCACCACTACGGCTGCTCTTTTGCCAGGTGGCGACCTCGACGCAATTACCGCCCGTGTCGGTGCTGCGGCTGCTCTTACGCCATTGCTCGGCTGGTGCGCAATGCGGCGAGGTGGCGGGTCTCGGTGATGAGCTTCCACAGGCGTACGAAAAGGCCGTTGGTCGTGAAGTAGGTGTCCACGTCTTCGGCGAACTTCCTCGACGGGATGTTCTTACCCGCTTCGAGCTGACCGATCAGCTGCGGGGTGTATCCGAGCGTCTCGGCGAGCTCCACCTTGGACAGCACGCCCCGCCAGGCCGCTAACTCGGCGGCGAAGGCCCGGATCGCGGGGAATTCGTACGGGTCACGTTGCGCCACCATGGCAGGCCTCCGGGGGTCGCAGCAAAGCGTAACCGCCCGTGTCATTCCGGTCACAGATTCGGGTCACCGTGCGCCGACGGCGGCCACCGCGACGATCGCCGCGAGGATCAGCCCCGTGGCCGGACGGGCCATGTTGAGTGTCCACTGAGCGCCGGCATCAGCCACTGCAGCAGGCCGATGAGCACGACCGGCGACGCGATGGCGAACGACGTCATGAGCGGCCTCCCGTGGAAGCGCCGGAACGGAAACCGTCCAGGATCGCCGTACAGCGCCGCTGGATGTCGGCGTCCGGCAGGCCCTTGGCCACGGCCTCGGCGAGGAGGGTGCGCGTCCGCGCCTCCCACTCCCCGGTCACCTCGCCGCCGGGCGGACCGCTGCCGACGTCCCGGATGACGACCGCCCCCGTACGCCGGCCGAGCCGGATGAGTCCCTCGCGGCGCAGCAGGTCGTACGCCTTGTTGACCGTGTGCATGTTGATGCCGAGGTCGGCGGCGAGCTGCCGGGTCGCGGGCAGCGAGTCGCCGCTTCGCAGCGTGCCTCCGGCGATCGCCTCGACGACGCGGTCGCGCAGCTGCTGGTACAGCGGCACTTCGCCGTCCGGCTCGACGACCAGGATCATCCGGCGCCTTCTCTCGGTTGATGTACAGCAACTATAACAATGGAACGCCTCTCGCCGAGAGGGACAGAAGCCCCGTACGATGTGCGATCGTGACAATTCGATGGGGGATCCTGGGTACCGGCGGGATCGCACGCACGTTCACCGAGGACCTTCTCCTCCTGGGCCACGAGGTCGCGGGCGTCGGCTCGCGGGCCGCGGGGACCGCCGAGGCGTTCGCCGACCGGTACGGCATCGACCGCGCGTACGGGTCCTACGCCGAGCTCGCCGCCGACGACGGCATCGACGTCGTCTACGTCGCGACGACGCACAACACCCACCACGCCGCCGCCCGCCTCTGCCTCGAGAGCGGCCGCGGCGTACTCGTCGAGAAGCCCTTCACCACGACGGCCGCCGATGCCAAGGACCTCGCCAACCTCGCCCGCGAGCGGCAGCTGTTCGCGATGGAGGCGATGTGGACGCGGTTCAACCCGCTCGTCACGCGCCTGCGCGACCTCGTCGCCGACGGCGCGATCGGCGACGTGAAGGCGGTGTACGCCGACTTCTCGGAGAACTTCCCCTTCGACGCGTCCCACCGGCTGTGGGCGCCGGACCTGGCCGGCGGGGCCCTGCTCGACCTGGGCGTCTACCCCGTCTCCTTCGCCTGGATGCTCCTGGGCGAGCCGGACACGGTCCAGGCGGTGACCACGCCGGCTCCGACGGGCGTGGACGCCAACACCGGCATCCTGTTCGGGTACGGCTCGGGGGCGGTAGCGCTCCTGCACTGCGGGTTCATGGCCAAGACGCCGCAGACCGCCACGATCAGCGGCACGACGGGGCGGATCGAGATGGCCGGGCCGTTCTGGCACCCGGATGCGATGACCCTGCACCGCGACGGCGCGGAGCCGGAGACGTACCGCCTGGAGGTCACCGGTCACGGCTACACCTACCAGGCCGAAGAGGTCGCCCGCTGTCTCGACGCCGGCCTGACCGAATCCCCGGCGATGCCGCTGGAGGAGAGCGTCGGGATCATCGGTGCCCTGGACACGATCGCCGGGCGGCTGTCCGCCCAGATCTGACATCCAGATACGTGCAGCCGGACACGTAACGGACAGGCCGAGAGCATTATGATCGCGGCGTGCCGACAGTCCCCCGACGTCGTAACGCCATGCGCGGCCATCTCGTCGTCTGCGGCGACACGCCGCTCGCGTTCCGGCTCGCCGACGAGCTCGCCACCCGGTATGTCCAGGACGTCACCGTCATCGTCCCGTCCAAGAAACGCAACCACGGACCGCAGATCGCCCAGCTGCCCCGGGTGAAGGTGCACGAGGCCCTGGAGCTGAACGACGAGGCGTTCCGCGACGTGAACGCCGACGCCGCGCGCGCCGTCGCGCTCGTCGGCAACAGCGAGGTCGGCAACATCCACGCCGCCCTGCGCGTCCAGGAGCTCAACCCGGGCGCGCGGCTCGTCATCCGGATGTCGAACACCTCGCTGGGCGCGCGGATCCGCACGCTGTTCAACGACTGCGCGGTGCTGTCGGACGGCGCGATGGCGGCGCCGTCGTTCGTGGCCGCCGCGCTCGGCGATCCGGCGCCCAGCCACCTGCGCGTGGCCGGCCGCACGCTCTACGTCGCCCGCCGCAGCGACCGGCCGAAGTCCATCATCTGCGGGCTGGCCGACACCCGGCGGTCGGAGGGCAACCCGCGCCTGCTGCCGGACCCGCCCGACAGCGCCAACCTGGTCCTCGCGGTCGCCGACAAGACGCCGCGCGACCCGCTCAACCAGCACCGGCCGCGCCGCAGCCCGGTCGCGGCCCTGTCGCGCAGCCTCCCGCTGATCCTCAACCGGCGCCTGATGCAGGTCGCGCTCGTACTGCTGGCGGTGATCGCCGCCGGCACGGCGTCGCTGAGCATCGCCGCCGGGTACGGCTTCAGCCAGTCGATCTACCTCATCCTCCTCGACCTCGCCGGCGCGGCGAACCCCGACCCGGGGCTCCGGGGCGGCGCCAAGGTCGCCCAGGTCGTGGTCACGCTCGCGAGCCTCGCGCTGGTGCCGGCGGTCACCGCCGCGGTCGTGGACGCCCTGGTCCGCGCCCGGCTCGCCGGTCCACTCGAACGCCTGCGCCAGCCGATCAGCGGTCACGTCGTGGTCGTCGGCCTCGGCGGCGTCGGCGTACGCGTCGTCGCGCAGCTCAACGACCTCGGCGTGCCCGTCGTGTGCGTCGAGATGAACGAGGACGCGGTCGGCGTACCCCTCGCCCGCCGCGAGGGCCTGCCCATCGTGTTCGGCGACGCCACCCGCAAGGAGACCCTGCGCAGCGCCTGGGTCAACACCTGCCGCTCGGTCGTCACCGTCACCAGCGACGACATCACCAACCTGGAGGCCGGGCTCAGCTCGCGCGACCTGAAGGACAACGTCCGCGTCGTGCTCCGGCTCTTCGACGACGACCTCGCGGGCCGGGTGCACCGTAACTTCCGTATCCCCGTCTCGCGCAGCGTGTCGTTCCTCGCCGCCCCGGCGTTCGCGGCCGCCATGATGGAACGCCAGGTCATCGGGACCATCCCCGTCGGCCGCAAGGTGATGCTCATCGCCGACGTACCGATCGTCCAGGGCTCCGCACTGGAGGGCCGCCCGCTGAGCGACGCCAACCAGCCTGGTGAGTCACGGGTGCTCGCGGTCGGGCGCCGCGGCGGCCAGCACTTCGACTGGCAGCCGCAGGACGGCTACCTCCTGGTCCGCGGCGACCGGCTCATCGTGCTGGCCACTCGGACGGGCATCGGCCACGTACGGGCCCGCAGCATCGCGCCCTCCGAATCACCGGCGGGATGGCGGCCGGAGTAGCCATCACTGGGCGAGGAGCCCCTCCCGTCCCTTCATCTTCTGCGCCTTGACCTTGAACGTGCCGGTCAGCGGTCCGGTGTCCAGCTTCAGGCGACCGTCCGACAGCCGGGTCCTCTTGTGCTCCGGGTCCAGCGGCACGATCACGTACTGGCGGCCATCGATCGCGCCGGTGAGCACGGACGCCTCGTTGGCCCGCAGAGTTCCCGTCGGGAACTGGAACGTCCCGGTCAGCCGCGCGAGCATCGCGTACGGCACGTCCTTCGTCGTGTAGTAGCCGCCCGTGTCCAGATCTCCGGTGGCGGTCTGCAACGGCACGAGCAGCAGCGCGTCGCCCTTGTCGTTGTAGGCCCGGAGCAACGGGTTGAAGCGCGGGATCAGATCGCTGTTCTGCTTCGCGAGCACATCCTGGATGCCCTGACGCAGGTCGTCCGACGGCTGTTCGGGCACCGGGGCGACGCCCTGCAGGAGCAGGCCCACCGGGGGCTGGCCCCGCGAGACCTGCTGCTGCCACGGCTTCTTCGTCTCGTCGAGGAGGAGACCGGAGAGGGCGCCCAGCGGCGCGGCCTCACCGTCGACGGTCAGATGACGCGGGTCGAGGCCCTGGTCGAGCGGCGCGTACGACACGTGTTCCCGCACGTCCTTGGCGTCCTTGCGGTCGGCGCCCTCGGACATGGCCGCGGCGACGGCGTCGAAGTAGCCGGCCGCCCCCTCGGCCGCGTCGGCCGGAGCGGCACGCCGCGCCTCGTCGGCGTACTCCTTCTGCCACCGCGCGTACCAGTACGCGGCGTTCCCGAGCCGCTGCCGCTTCACCTGCGGGTCGTGGTACGCGGCGAGCACGTCGTCGTAGATCATCGCGCGGTACAGGCGAGGCGTGACCGCCAGCGGGTACTCGGTGCCGCGTAGTGCGCGCTGGTCGGCGGGCTTGCCCCGCTGCTGCCACGAATGGAACAGCTCATCGGTCGCGGCACCGAAGAGGATCTGCGACAGGCTCGCCCGCTCCTCCTTGGCGTCTTCGGCGTACACCGGATCGGCGCTGTTGATGACGACGGCGGGATGACCGTCCCAGGCGGTGTAGAGCGAGCCGGAAGCCGGGATCGCGACCTTCCGTTGCGCCAGGTCGTTCGGGGCCAGGTTCTTGACCCCCTCAACGGTGATCAGCCGCGCGTTCTTGCCGTCACCGAGGATGATCCGCCGGTCCTTCAGGACCATACCGGGCCAGATGCGCCCCGCCTGCGGCCAGACCTTCGCGACGTATGTGTGGACCTCACCGGAGACGGGTGCCAGCGCCGTCGCCTTGGAGACCGTGGGGGCCTTGTGCTCGTGCCCCGCGCACCCGGCGGCCAGTCCGACGGCCAGCCCGCCGAACGCGATCGCCGCCATGCCGCGGCGTCCAGTCCCGATCAACACTGCCTACCCCCCGCTACCGACGACGTGGGCCCCGGGGGGAAACGGCCTGCTGCCCAACCTTGCCTGCCGATCATTCCCCGGAGATGCGCGCGATAACGCCATGACCTGCTCCCTTGGCCCGGCGGAGGGCGTCTCAGGAGACGCGGCAGGCGGAGGCCGATCAGCCGAGCGGGGCGCAGCACCGGCAGGGCGGCCTTCGTCACCTTGACGACGCCGAGAAGGTTCGTGTCGATCTGGGCGCGGAAGTCCGCGGTGATGTCCTCGATCGCGACCAGGTTGGCGTAGCCGGCGTTGTTGACGACCACGTCGAGCCGGCCCAAGGCCTCCACCGCCGTGCGCACCGCCGCTTCGGCCGCCGCCGGGTCGGTGACGTCCAAAGGCACCTGGCAGGCCCGGTCGCCGTGCCGGCAGGTCGTCATCGACGCCGTCAAGGCCCTGCTCGCCTGACCGGATGGCACCGCAAGGCACCATCCGGCCCGGTTCATCAGTGGCGCAGGGCGGCGATCAGGGACTTGGTGTCCTGCGTCCCCATCCGGATGAAGAGCGGCAGCGTGCCCAGGTCCGCCGGGTAGGCGCGCAGGTCGCCACGGACGACCTTGCCGCGCGCGACGTCGTACCACTCCCCCGGCGGCAGGTGGACGTCGCGGCTCGTCCCCGCGGACAGCAGCGGCGCGGCCAGCACCGAGTCGCCGAGCAGCCATTCGTCGTCGATCGTGTACGACGCCTGATCCGACGGGAAGTCGAAGAACAGTGGCTGCATGATCGGATCACCGGTCTTCAGCGTCTTGTTCACCTGCTTCTCGATGTACGGCGCCAGGCGCTTGTGGACGTCCAGCGCCTTGGCGTACAGCTTCGCGGTGTCGGCGTCGTAGTCGATCCACTTCTTGTTGACGTAGTCATAGACGCGGACCGGCGACGTCGAGGAGTAGACGAGGGGCATGGCGGCGGCCGCCTGCGCCCAGCGGATGAGGACCTCCTTCGACGGCGGCGGCTCGCCTTCCGAGCCACCGACCATGTCGGTCTCCACGAACGGGTAGCCGATGGTGGAGACGGCCAGGTCCTGATGGACGGCGGCCTGCAGGGAGGTCCAGTCCGTGCCCTTGTCGATCTCGCGGGTCACGAAGCCGTACTTCTGTGAGCCGGTCCAGTGGATCCGCACGCCGACGCCCTGCTGGTCGAACTCATCCGTGAGCTGGGCGCCGAGCTTGACGTAGTCGTTGGCCGTGTAGCCCTGCGCCGGAGCGCAGGTCTCGTCGAAGAAGCGTGTGTCGAACTTGAAGCCGTCCACGCCGTACGTCTTCTCCAGCGCGTGGAGCTGGCCGGCGTACCAGGCGCGGGCGTCCGGGTTGCCCAGGTCGACGATGCCCGCCTTGCCGTTCCACCAGCTCACCGTGCACGGCTGGGAGGGATCGGTCTTGGACTTGAGCAGATACCCCTTGTCTGCGGCGACCTTGTAGTTGTCGGCGTCGAGGTTGATCCAGAGCGTCACCCAGAGGCCGAACTTGTAGCCGAGCTGGTGCACCTCGTCCGACATGGCCTTGGGGTCGGGGAACTTGGAGTTGAACGTGAAGTCGCCGTAGTGGCTCGCCCAGCCGTCGTCGAGCGACATCGTGTGGCCGGGCTCGCCGGCGGCATGCAGGCGGCGGACGTAGTCGAGGAAGCCCTGCTGGTCCACGTTCGTGTAGAACTGCGCCCAGGAGTTCCACAGCGGGGTCTCGTACTGGTACGGCTCGGCGTCGCTCTTGGTGGGCTTGCCGGTGATGCCGATGTAGTCGTCGTAGACCGCCTTCGGGGTCCTCTCGACGAAGACCGTCGCGGCGAAGGTCGGTGAGTCGGTGACCTCCATGCCGGCGACGCCGGGCGTGTCCTTGCCGAGCGAGACGTTCATCAGGTCCTGGGTGTCGAACCAGATGCCGGCGGCCGACTGGGTGAACCAGAACGGGTCCACCATCTGGTACGAGGCCGGGCCGAACGCGTCGTCGGCGACCTTGCCGGTGTCCAGCGGCCACGGCTGGTTCGTGTACGGGCCGCCCTCGTCGGTGGACGCCTCGCCGTGCCCGTACCAGTGCCCGGCCGAGGCCATGGCGAAGTGCATGCCGGTCGATGTCGGCGTCGCGCCCTCGACCGTGCTCTCCACCTTGTAGCGGTCGGCGGCCGGGGTCAGCTTCACGTTCAGCGTCGCGGCGGGGTCCGTCGTGCCGACGCGCAGGCTGAGCACGCCGCGCGACCACGTGACCTGACGCACGTCGGTGGCAGTGGTCCAGCCCTTGGGCCCGTTGAAGTCGATGGCGTTCGTGTTGGTGGTGGCCAGCACCGTACGGCCGGCGCGCCGGGCACTGATCTGCAGGCGCCGCTTGGCGACGACGACCTGGTACGCCGGTGTGGTCAGCGTGATGGTGCTCGCGTCGCTCTTGTACTTGACGGCGGGCGCGGCGACCGCCGGCCTGATACTCCCGCCGAACGACGTGGCGACGAGCAACAAGACGGCGAGGGGGAAGAACAGTCGGCGGGATCTCAGCGCGATCACCTCGCGGGTTAGGGAGCCGTCCGGCGCATACCTCGACCGGACTGCTCATTTGTGCGCACTACTGGGGGATACTGCGCATAAACGAGCGCTACGTCAAGATCCACGCCGCCATGACCTCGTAGCCGGCCCCACCCGAAGCGCCCGCCGTCGGCCGCCCCGAGCGTGTGTCCACTACCATCGCGGCCAAGACAGGCATTGCGAAGACCTCCGTGCGCCGCCACCTGGCAATCCCGTAGGAGCGAACCCGATGCGCGATCTCCTGTACCTGTCCGAGAACAAGATGCGGGTCTTGAGTCCGCAGGTCCCGCGGCAGCTGTGGAAGAAGGCCGGCTTCGAGGCAGGCGTCAACGTCGGGCTCGCCTCCTTCAAGACCACGCTTCCTGGTGACGCCCCCCAGCCGTCGGTCGCCATGCTCGACCCGGTCATCGAGATGATCGAGCAGGAGCGGAAGGTCAAGTGGTTCACGGACGAAGTCCTGCAGGTGGGTGACTGGGTCCAGTTCGAGGACGAGTTCTTCTACGGTGACGCGGCACCCGCCGGGATGGAATCCGGCGAGGTGGTGGTCTCCGGCCTGGTGTACTTCGCCGCCCGGCGGTACCCGGGAGGAACGCCGTTCGTCCTGGTGGGCTCCTCCGTGAACGTCCTGGACCGCTGGCAGCCGCCGGACTCGCACATCAAGACGGTGGGCGTGTACTACATGGACGCCGTGCGCGCGTACGCGGCGCGTCTCGACGAGCTACCGGACGAGGCGCCGGAGAGCGAGTTCACCCCTCCGCGCTCCATGGGCCACCGCCTCGTGCGAGCGCTCACCTATCTGACTCCCACCGCCAGATCGGTCCGACCACATTCCGGTTGGGCGGCGGGGCCGGTGAGGCTCAGAGGACACGCGCGGGTGCTGGCAGCGCCGGAGGACGACATCTGGGGGCGTGCCGTCCTCGCCACTCCCCTGTACGTCGAATACGCGACCGACGACTGATCCATCGGCTTCCGCACGACCAGTCAGTCCGCGGCTAGGAGACCTGACCGAGGGCCTTCAGGCGTGTCCGGTAACGGCGGAGCAGGAGGGGGCGCAGCCAGCGGACGGGGGTGGGGAAGTTGCTCGCGAGGTCGTCGTGGCCCACCGCACGGTCCGGGTCCTCCAGCAGGCCGAACACCAGGTCCGGGCCCGACCGGGGCGCACCGTCGACGATGGCCTTGCGCAGCCGGGCGATGTCCGCGTCCGGGACCCGCGGCATGAGGTCGGCGAGGGCCGGCTCCTCGGTGTCGAGATGGGCGGCCAGTATGTCGCGCACCTTCTCGGCGGCGGACGTGCCGCGCCGCGCGGCCTCGGCGGGCGCCTGCCCGGCGGTCAGCGCGTCGACCGCGCCCGTCAGGCCGCCCAGCTCGGCGTCCAGCGCCTCGTGCTCGGCGGTGAGCTCGTCGAGCTTGGCGACCGCCTCGGGGAACAGCCCTCGCAGCAGCGGCCAGAACAGGTCGTCCTCGCTCGCGTGGTGATGATGGACGAAGGTGGTGAGCCAGCGCGCCGTGCTCGCCAGGGTCTTGGTGTCCACCGGGCCGCCGGCGGCGAGGCGGGTGAAGGCGTCCGCCGTGAGCTCCGTCCCGCGCCGCATGATCGTGTGGACCGCGATGAGCTCGTCGTACATGCGCGAACCCTCGGTCCGCACCGATGAAACCGTCATGATCGTCCCCGAATTGATGTAAGCCAGTGTGCAATGAAACTCACGATAGTGCATCGAATGCCGGACTTATGCTGTGATCATGACCGACGTACGTCCCTATCACTCGCCACGCCGCGAGCACGGCGCGGCAGAGACCCGGCGTGACCTGATGGCGGCGGCTCAACGCCTCTTCGCGCGGAGCGGCTATGCCAAGGTCACCGTGGCCGACATCGCGGGGGAGGCGGGGACCGCGGTCAAGACCGTGTACGCCAGCGTCGGCGGCAAGGCGGAGATCCTGCGGGAGATCGTCGAAGGAGCCGTCCGGCGGTCGGGCGCCGAGGAGACCGTCGCCCGCGTACGCGCCACCGCCGACGCGGCCGCGTGCGTCGCCGTGCTCGCGCACGGCACCCGCATGGGCAACGAAGGACAGCGCGAGACCATCGCCATCCTTTTCAGCGCGATTCCCGTGCACGAGAGCGCCGAGACGCTGTGGGAGCAGGCCACAACGCTCTACCGCGGCGCGCTGCGCGACATCGCCGAGCACCTCCACGGCCTCGGCGCCCTCCGCGCCGGGATGACCGTCGATCGGTGCGCCGACCTGCTCTGGTTCTGCTTCGGCCCGCAGGCGTGGCGCCCGCTGGTCGACGACTGCGGCTGGACCTGGGACGAGGCCGAGGACCAGCTGGCCGCGACGGCCGCGGCCCTGCTGCTCGACCGGTGAACGGCGCCGCCCGTACGGCGGGCGGCGCCGTTGCCGGCTCAGTCCGAGACGCCCAGGTCGCGCGCTTCATCGCGGAGTTCCGGCGCGCCCTTGACGCCCGCGCTCTCCAGCTCGTGCGCGAGCTCGTCCAGCTCGGCGCCGCCCGCCATCTGCGCGGTGAGCTCGGCCAGGGTGATCTCGTCCTTGGTGTAGTAGCCGATGCTGCGCCCCCGCTTGAGCAGCAGGAAGCGGTCCCCCACCGGGTAGGCGTGGTGCGGGTTGTGGGAGATGAAGATGACGCCGAGCCCACGCTCGCGCGCCTGCGCGATGTAGCGCAGCACGACGCCCGCCTGCTTGACGCCGAGCGCGGCGGTGGGCTCGTCCAGGATCAGCACCTTCGCGCCGAAGTACACCGCCCGGGAGATCGCCACGCACTGACGCTCTCCGCCGGAGAGCGTGCCGATGGGCTGGTCGACGTCGCGCAGGTCGATCCCCATGTCGAGCAGCTCTTTCTTGGCGGTCGCCCGCATGAAGCCGATGTCCAGGCGCTTCAGGGGGCCTCGCCCGACGCGCTTCTCCGAGCCGAGGAAGAAGTTGCGCCAGACCGGCATCAGCGGGACGACGGCCAGGTCCTGGTAGACGGTCGCGATGCCGTGTTCGAGCGCCTCGCGCGGCGACCCGAACGACACCTCCTTCCCCTCGACCCGGAAGACGCCCTCGTCGTGCCGGTGCAGACCAGCAACGATCTTGATGAGGGTGGACTTGCCCGCGCCGTTGTCGCCGAGGACGCAGGTGATCTCGCCCTCGTGGACCTCCAGCGTGATGTCGCGCAGCGCGATCACGTTGCCGTACCGCTTGCCGACCTCGGACAGCTCGACCAACGCGCTCATTTTCCCGCCTCCGCCCGGCGTCGTACGACGAGGTTCACGACCGTGGCGGCGAGCAGCATCGCCCCCAGGAAGAACTTGAACCAGTCGGGGTTCCACTGGGCGTAGATGATGCCGTTGCTGGTCATGCCCCAGATGAACGCGCCGATGGCCGCGCCGATCGCCGAACCGTACCCGCCGGTGAGCAGGCAGCCGCCGACGACCGCGCAGATGATGTAGAAGAACTCGTTGCCGACGCCCTCACCGGACTGCACGGACTTGAAGTTGAAGAGGATGTGCATGCCGTAGAACCACGCGGTGAAGGACACACCCATGAACAGCGCGATCTTCGTACGCGTGACCGGCACGCCCACCGCGCGGGCGATGGAGGCCGACCCGCCCACCGCGAAGATCCAGTTGCCGGACCTGGTGCGCAGCAGCAGCCACGTGGCGATGGCCACGAACACGATCCACCACAGCACGCTGATGTTGACCTGCACGCCGCCGACCGTGAAGTTGCGCGCGAACACCGCGCGCGCCTGGGAGAAGCCGTCCATGTCCTCGATCGAGGGCGTGGCGACGTTGTGCGTGATGAGCCTGGTGAAGCCCAGGTTGAGCCCGGCCAGCATGAAGAAG
>JAOPYG010000278.1 GCA_025964685.1 Actinoallomurus sp.
CGCAGTTCATCACGGCCGGGGTGACCCAGGAGCAGATCGACGCGCTGGAGCACTGGCCGCACGGCCTGGGCATCCTCGGCCTGCTGATCAAGGACCCGCGGCCGATCCGGCTGGCCGACCTGTCCGAACGCCCGGAGTCGTACGGGTTCCCGGCGAACCATCCGCCGATGCGGAGGTTCCTCGGTGTGCCGATCCGGGTGCGGGAGGAGGTGTTCGGCAACCTCTACCTGACCGAGAAGGCGGGCGGTGAGGAGTTCGATGACGACGATCAGAACGTCGTGAGCGCGCTCGCCACCGCCGCAGGTGTCGCGATCGAGAACGCGCGCCTCTACCAGGACGCTCGGCGCCGCGAGCGCTGGCTGCAGGCCACCGCGGAGATCTCGACGGCACTCCTGTCCGGCACCGCGCCGGGGGAGGTTCTCGACCTCGTGGTACGCCGGGCCCGGGAGATGTGCGACGCCGATCTCGCGACTGTCGCGCTGGCGGATGACGCGTCTGAGGAACTGGACGTTCGGGTCGCCGACGGCCGATACGCCGAGGAGCTCCAACACGTTCGAGTGCCGTTCGATGAGGCGCTCGCCGGACAGGTCTACCGCACGGGAGCATCGCGGGCGCTGGTGGACGCCGAGGACGAGGCACGTAAGTCCGGGATACCCTCGCGTGTTCCGCTGGGACCGACTCTGATGGTGCCGCTCGGTGTGGGCGCGTCCGCCCGTGGCGTTCTGACGGTCGCGAACGTATCGGGCCATGCGGCGTTCGGTGAACATGTACAACGGCTGCTGGAGACGTTCGCCGCGCAGGCGGCGGTCGCGCTGGAGCTGGCCGAACGCCGCCGGGACGCCGAGCGACTGGTCGTCCTGGAGGACCGGGACCGGATCGCCAAGGACCTGCACGACACCGTCATCCAGCGGCTGTTCGCGATCGCCATGACACTGATGAGCGCCATGAAGATCACTCAGAAGCGTGACGTCGCGGTCCGGGTCCAGCGCGCGGTCGATGACCTGGACGACACGATCCGGCAGGTCCGCTCGACCGTCTTCGCACTGCAGGCGACAGGGGAAGATGAGCCGACGCTGCGGTCGCGGCTGTTCGGCGTCATCGACGGTGCCACGGAGAGCCTGGGTTTCGCGCCCGCGATGAGGCTGGACGGACTGCTGGACACGGTCGTCGACGAGGCCACCGGCGAGAATCTGATCGCCGTCCTACGGGAGGCGCTGTCCAACGCCGCACGCCATGCGCACGCCACACGTGTCGATGTGAGTGTCGTCGCCGGCGTGGACCTGCTGCTGCGCGTCGCCGATGACGGGGTCGGCATCTCCGAGACGGGCCGACGCAGCGGCCTGGCCAACATGGCCTCCCGGGCTAAGACTCTGGGCGGCGAGTTCGACGTGCGTCCTGGTGAGACCGGCGGGACGGTCATCGAATGGCGAGTGCCGCTCCGCTCGGATGGGAAGTAACGGCTCGACAACGCCTCATTCGCTCGCTTAGCGCCGGCCACTCGGTCCGGACAGGACCAAGGTCCCGCGCGCGTCCCTGCTTTCGCCTCTGCGACGCCCTCGCCGTATGGCGTTGAGTAAAGGCAGCCGGAAACGCTCCGGTGCCCCAATAAGAGGTGGATGAAATGGCAGTCGCCGACCACAAGCCCGGAATCCGTCGCCGTTCTCACGACATGGAGCAGGTAGAGCCTCGGGCCGGGTCGCCCGCTGTCCGCTATGTGTGGGCGCTCGCCCGGCTGTCCCTCGGCTTCGTGTTCTTCTGGGCGTTCGTGGACAAGCTGTTCGGGCTCGGCCACGACACCACGACCAAGCAGGCCTGGATCCACGGCGGGCACCCGACGATGGGGTTCCTGAAGTTCTCCGCGGCCGGTCCGTTCAAGGGCTTCTACCACTCCATCGCCGGTGCCGCCTGGGCCGACTGGCTGTTCATGCTCGGCCTGGCCGCCATCGGCACGGCGCTGCTGCTGGGCATCGGCATCCGCCTCGCGGCCATCGCGGGCACGGCCATGATGGTCATGATGTGGAGCGTCGTCCTGCCCCCGGACAATCACATCTTCATGGACGACCACCTCATCTACGCGCTGCTGATCATCGGCCTCGCGCTGATCGGTGCCGGAAACACCCTCGGCCTCGGCCGCTGGTGGGACAACTCCAGACTGGTTCAGCGCTTCCCCATCCTGAAGTGACACCGAGCGAGAAGAGCGCGGGCGAAAAGCCCGCGTTCTTTTTTGCGGGCGACGCGGGCATTCCGTCAGATCAACCGCAGATCTGAAGTCTGAACATCGGGACCTTCGTCCGTTAACCAAGTGGAAGTTAAGCGGCAGGCTGGACACATGAAAGCCGACAGGGACGATCCCCAGTCCTTCAGCCGTGAGCAGTGCCTGGCCCTCGTGGCATCCGTATCGATCGGCCGGGTCGTGTACACGGATCAGGCCCTGCCGGCGGTCGTACCGATGAATTTCGTCCTCGACGGCGATGAGGTCGTGATTCACACCGGATCAGGCTCGACCCTTGCTGCGGCCATCCGTAATGCCGTGGTGGCCTTCCAGGTGGATGACTTCGACTCGGACACCACGACCGGATGGTCTGTCACGATTACCGGGCGGGCCCGGCTCGTCGACGGAGGTGAGGAGGCCACCGGTCTCGCGCGGCTTCCGCTCCGTCCCTGGGTGCCCACCAAGAATGGTCAGTTCATTCGCATCCCCGCACGACATGTTGGGGGGCACCGACTCGGCCCATGTGTGTTGGTGCCGGGCGGGACGCAAATACAAGAAGTGTTGCGGCAGCCCCGCAGCCCGGGTGAAAGCGTGAGGGCACGGCCCGGCCGCGGGCTTCAGTGAAGATCGCCGCCGTCTGCGGGCACGAACCCCGTCAGCCGGTGTGTCCTGTAACAGGAGTTGAACACGACTGGCTGTCCCCAGCATTCTCGATAACGTGATTCATACCGCTGACCTGCGTTAACTGGAAGCCGAGCCGATCGTGTCGGCCGCGATGACGGTCGGGTGACGGTCAAGCGATCAAGGGGGGGACGGTCGTGGGGTATGTGCGGACGCGGTATCGCCGGGACGGGTGTCCGCGGCACACCGCGTATTACTGGGATGTGCGGGGCCGGGAACGATCGGCCGGGACGTTCGCGTTGAAGAAGGACGCCGTGCGTGCGTGGCGGCGTGCGGAGGCCCGGACGGGCGAGGGTCGGTTCATCGACCTGCGGAGTGGGCGTCAGTCCTTCGCCCGGTATGTGGCGCAGGTCTGGCTGGTCGATCACCGGATGGAGGCCAACACCCGCCAGGGGCATACCTCGGTGATAAACAGGTACCTGTTGCCGGAGTTCGGGGCCATGCGGATGATCGAGATCCTGCCCTCACACGTGCGGGACTTCCTGCGCCGGCTGACCGAGGGCGGCCGGTCTGCGACGACGGTGCAGCGGTGTAAGACGGTGCTGAGTTCGATCTTCACCACGGCGCTGAACGATCAGGTGATCTTCTTGCACCCGTGTAGCGGGGTGGCGGTGCCGCCGGTGCCGGTCCGGCCGTTGAGGATCATCACACCGCCCGAGTTCGAGGCGATCATGGCGGCGTTGCCGGATGAGCAGGCGCGGCTGCTGGCCGAGGTCGCCATCCAGGCCGGGCTGCGCTGGGGAGAACTGGTCGAACTCCGTGTCGGTGACCTGGATCCAGCCACCTGCAGGTCAGAGCCAGAATCCAATGTTCGAGCGGCACAGGGCATCGTCGATCCGGTCGCCGTAGTTGATGAGGTGGGCCAGGAAGTTCATGGCGAACACCCGGTAGCGAACCTTGGTCATGGTCGACTCCCGTGGGTTGAGCGGGGGGAGCGCGGAGGACGTCAGGCGGTCAGGTCGCGAAGTTCGGTGAAGATCCGGTCGGTGCCGGGGATGAGCGCGGCGGCAAGCTCGGGC
>JAOPYG010000315.1 GCA_025964685.1 Actinoallomurus sp.
AATCGAACGTTTTCACCGCACCCTGGCCGACGGCTGGGCACTCGGCCGCTTCTACAACACCGAACAAGCCCGCCGCAAAGCCCTCCCGGCCTGGCTCCATCACTACAATCACCACCGCCCCCACACCCCAACCGGCGGCAAACCACCCACCACCAGATTGACCAACCTGCCTGGGCAGTACACCTAGAGGGCGTTCAGCGCCGGGACCAGCTGCCGTTCCTCTCGGTCGAAATGTGCCTCCATCTCGGCTGCCAGCCGGTGCAGCTCGGCCTGGATCCGGGCGGGGTCATCGGCACCGGCAGCAGCGGCCAGGGTCTCCTCGAATCGCTCCCGGAGGCCGGCCAGCACCTCGTGCTCGCGCCGGAGCCGTTCCAGTACCGGGGTCAGGCCCGGATACCGGTCGTGGAGCAGCGGGAAGCCCCGCTCGGTCTCGCTGGTGTGGTGGGCATGGACGGTGGCGCAGAACGCCAGGCAGCGCTCCCGCAGCTGGGCGCCGAGACCTGGTCGCGCACCCGGCCGACCGAGGCCTGGTCGTGCAGCCGCCGCGCCGGGGCCCGGTGGCACACCCGCCGCCCCCGGGCCGGGTGGCCTAGCCGCCGCGCCAAGGTCCGGGCTCGCACCTGCCGTGGGCGATCGGCTCTCGGTGGCCTCGTCCACCGAGGTGAGGAGCGCTGCCAGTTCCTCGCGGAGGCCGCGGTGGATGCGTACCAGCTCCTCCCCCAGCGCCCGGGCGCGTCCCGGGTCGTCGCGGTAGAGGGCGACGACGGGGATGACCCGGGTCGTGCCCGCCTGGTAGTCGGCGAAGGCCGGACTGATCGCGGCCTGCCGAGCGTACAGCGCGTCGCGTTCCTGGCCCCGCAGGGGATGGGCGGTCGCGGGGTATGTCTCGATGGCGGTCCCGTCGCCGATCTCCACGGTGACCTGCGGATGTGCCAGCAGGTTGTGGTACCAGGCCGGGTGGGCCTCGGCGCCCGCGTTCGAGGCGAAGACGAGGATGCGCCCGCCGTCGCGCAGGTACGTGACCGGGTTCGTACGGCGCTCACCGGACCGGGCGCCGACGGTGGTGAGCAGCACCAGAGTCGCGCCCTCGAACATGCCGCCGACCGTGCCTCTGTTGGCCCGGAACTCCTCGATGATCTTCACATTCCAGTCCGACATGGGCCGGTACCCTTCCGAAGACGAGCAAACTAACTTTAATAACAAAGCTATTTTGGAGATCAAGGTATGTCAACAGGGCTGAGCGTCGACGAAGGGGTGCGCACGCTGCTGCTGCTGATGCCGCGCCTGGTGGGCCGGGCCAAGCGCACGCCGGTGCCCGAGCGGCTCAGGTCGCTCGACCTGGCGCCTCGGCACCTGTCTCTGCTGTCCTACCTGCTCTACGACGGGCCGCTGACCGTCAACGAGCTCGCGGCCCGGCTGGAGGTGGCGCCGACGACGGTGAGCCTGATGGTCGGCGAGCTCAGCCGAAAGGGCATCGTCGACCGGCGCGAGGACGACGCCGACCGCCGCCGTACGATCGTGAGCATCGCCGAGGACAACCGGGCCACCGTCGACGCGTGGCTCGCCAACGGCGCGCGCGCCTGGCGAAAAGCGCTGGAGCCGCTCACCCGCGAGCAGCGGGCACTGTTCGTCGAGACCCTCCTCGCGTACGAACGCGAGGTCTCGGGCGGCCGGTGACTCAGGCGTCGCCGATCGTGGCCGGCACGATCCGGTAGTCCCGCTGGAAGACCAGGTTGTGCAGGTCGGCGGCCGCGATCGCGCGCAGGACGGGGAGTTCGGCGGCGGCCTGCTCGGCGTCGAAGACGTTGAGCGGCCAGTGACCCACGGTCGCGCCGTGCAGGTGCGGGTGGTGGAAACCACGGCCGTAGTACGCGCTGATGGTGATCGGATCGAGCTGCGCCCGGTGCTGTTCCGGCCACGACAGCGTCCACGACGCGACCACGCCACCGTCGTCGGACCGGGTCACTCCGCCGGCCTCGACGGTGCCGGTGCCGAGCAGGAGCCCCTCGTCGATCTCGCGCAGGGCCGTACGGGCGTGCGGGTCGAGGAGCGTGACGGCCTCGGCGAACAGCCGTTCCTTGTCCTCGCGTGACCGCAGGTCGCCGTGGGTGCCGTCGCGCAGGTCCGCGAAGTGCCGTAGGAGGGCTCCGACGTGCGCTGGGTGTGTGGCTTCGGTGCTCATCGCTCGGTTCCGTAAGGAGGGCTTTCGACACTATCGTCCGGGCGAACGCCTAGAGCAGCTCCGGACTCCTCCACTTCTCCCCCAGGACGTGCTGGGCGAGGAAGGCGAGCACGGTCTCGTACCAGACCGTGGCGTTGCCGGGCGTCAGGATCCAGTGGTTCTCGTCGGGGAAGTAGAGGAACTTCGCCTCGACGCCGTGCCGTACTAGATCGGACCACAGGGTCAGGGCGTTGCCGATCGGCACCCGGTAGTCGCGGTCGCCGTGGATGACGAGCATGGGGGTGCGGATGTTCGCGATGTGCCGGGCCGGGTCCTCGGCGGCCCAGCGTTCGGGCCGCTCGGCGGGGTCGCCGAACTCCCGCAGGAAGTAGTACGCCTCGTCGGAGGCCGCCATGGCGACCAGCGGCCAGGCGCTCGCGTGCGTGACGATCGCGTTGAACCGGTCGGTGTGGCCGGCGATCCAGTTGGCCATGTAGCCACCGTAGGAGCCGCCCATGACCGCGGTCCTGGCCTCGTCGATGTCGTCGCGCGCCACCGTGGCGTCGGTGATCGCCATGAGGTCGTCGTACGCGGGCGCTCCCCAGCGGCCGTGGCCACGCCGGACGAAGTCCTGCCCGTAGCCGAGTGACAGGGCCGGGTCGGGCAGCAGGACGGCGTATCCGTGTGCCGCCATGACCCAGGGGCTCCACCGCCACGTCCAGGCGCTCCAACTGGAGTGCGGCCCGCCGTGCGGCCAGAGCAGCAACGGGGCGGGCGAGGCGGCGGACGCCTCGGCCGGCAGGACGAGCCAGCCCCTGATCGGCACGCCGTCGGGGGTCGTGGCCGTGACCTCGGTGACGCGGCCCGGCAGGTCCGGGACGGAGAACCCCAGCGGCTCGGGTTCCCGTGCCGCCTCGGCGACCTTCAGCCGGCGCGGCTCTGGTCCCCGCGCCGGATCGGCCATCTTCAGCCGGACCGGGGCCGGGGGCGCGTCGATCGCCGAGCGCAACGCGTACACGTGCCGTCCGTCCGGGGAGACGGCCGCGACGTTGTAGTCGGCGTCGTCCCCGGTCAGCCGCGCGACCTCGCCGGTGGCGACCTCGACGCTGAAGACCGGGGCCCGGCCGTGGTCGTACGCGCCGAAGTAGGCGGTGCGACCGTCCGGTGCCCACACCGGGCCGTACGGCCACCGGTCCAGGCCGGGGGTCAGATCGCGTCCCTCACCGCCGTCGAGGGGGACGAACCACAGGGTCTCGTCGGGCGGTTCCTCGATGGTCGCGTGGCGTTGCCGGACGCAGACGACGCCGCTTCCGTCCGGCGACACGGCCGGTGAGGCGAAGTCGGCGTCCTCGGCGGCGGCGAGACGGCGCCGCTCCCCCGTCGCCGTGTCGATCGCGACGAGCTCGGAACGTCGTCCGCCGCGGCCCTCGGGCACCCACCAGCCGGTGACGACCGTCGCGCCGTCCGGGGTGATCGCGAACGCCTGGCCGGTGAGCGCCTGGCCGGGCTCCGGAGTGAGGTCGCGGTGCGTGCCGGGCCCGGCGTCGGCGGGCGGAGGCGTGACGTAGAGGCGCCGCTCGGCCGGGCCGAGCTGGTGGTCCCAGTCGCGGACGGGGAGCGTCTCGTGGAGGGTGGCGGTGACGCCCGCCGCCCGGCGCCGGTCGCGGCGACCGTCGTCGGGGCCGGGCAGTGTGGGGGCCGCGAGCACCACGGTCCCGCTGTCGCGGGCGACGGCGAACTCCTCGATGCCGCCCGGATGGTCGGCGGCCGGCCACGGCTCGCCGCCGTCGGCGGGCAGGAGCCAGAGACGCTGGTGTCTCTCCTCGTCCTCGTCCTTGTCCTCGCCGGTGCCGTCAGTGCGGCTGGAGGTGAACAGCAGCGACCCGTCGGGCAGGAACGCCGGCCCCTTCTCGCCCTCGGCCGACCGCGTCAGGCGGCGCGGCGGCTCCACGCCGTCCGGGTCCACCCGCCACAGGGCCGTCCGGTAGGTCTTGCCGTCGGGGGCGAGCGCCTGCACCACGGCGACGAGCCGGCTCCCGTCCGCCGACAGCCGTAGGCCGAGGACTCGCGGGAGGGCCATGTAGTCCCCGAGGTCGTGGAACGGCGTCACGTCGTCTCCCTCCGCGCCCGGCGCCAGTGCCGGACAGGGCCGAGCGTACCCACGCGCCCTATCGCGGCGCCGCGCGCCGGCAACCGTCCGGCTACCCGCGGGCCCCGCCAGGGTGCCGGCTCAGGCGGTGGTGTCCCAGGGGGCGGGCACGATGACCCACAGGACCTCGGCGTCCTCGCCGGCGTCCGGGTTGTGCCAGGTTCCGGTCGCGGCCGGAGAATGGCGTGGCGGAGACGGCCGGCACCGCTTCGGGCCCTCCTCGGCGAAGACGTGGCACGGCTCGGGGGAAGATGCCGGCGACCAGGTTGAAGACGAACCGGCCGACGAGGATGAACCCGAACGCCAGCGCAGGAAGGAGACACCGTGCACGTTCGCCGCATCGTCGATCTGTCGGTTTCGCTGTCGGAGTCGACGCAGGTCTATCCAGGCGACCCGGTGCCGCGGATGGAGCCGGCCGCCACCATCGAGGCCGACGGCTTCAACGTGCTGAGCCTGCGCCTCGGCTCCCAGACCGGCACGCACGTCGACGCCCCGTACCACTTCCGCGCGGACGGCGCCCGCATCGACGAACTCGACCTGTCGCTGTTCGCCGGAGAGGGGGTCGTCATCGACGTCACCGGCCTCGCGCCGCGCGCCCGCATCACATGGGAGGCGATCGCGCCGTCGGCCGGCCGGCTGCGGCCCGGGGTGCTCGCGCTGCTGCACACCGGCTGGCCGGCGCACTACGGCACCGGCGCCTACTTCGACCATCCGTTCCTCGACGCCGACGCCTGCCGGCGCATGCTCGACCTGGGCGTGCGCACCTTCCTCCTGGACTTCCCCAACATCGACGAGACCCCCGACGACGCGCATCCGGGTGAGGGGTTCCCCGCGCACCACCTGATCGCCGCGGCGGGCGGGGTGATCGGCGAGAACCTGCGCGCCTTCGACCGGATCGACTTCGCGCCGTTCGTCTCGTGCCTGCCACTCCGCCTCGCCGGGGCCGACGGCGCCCCCGTACGCGCGGTCGCGATGGACCTGAGCCGTTCACCGAGACCTCAATGAATCCCGGTGATTCGCCCATTGCTGGGCGAAGGTCCCCGCCCTACCCGGGCGGGGACCGCCCGGTGCGCCCGGCGTAATCTCGGCAGCATCCGACAGATCAACGGAGAATCCTCATGAGCCCGAGCTCCGGAATCGAACAACGTCGCTTCCTCACCACCCCGATCCCCGGCCCCCGTTCGGCAGAGCTGCACGCGCGCAAGAACGCCGCGGTCTCCTCCGGTGTCTCGACCGGGCTCCCGGTGTACGTCGAGCGCGCCGGCGGCGGCATCCTTGTCGACGTCGACGGCAACCAGCTCATCGACTTCGGCTCCGGAATCGCGGTGACCACGGTCGGCAACGCGTCGCCGCGCGTGGTCGAGCGGGTGCAGGCGCAGGCCGCCGACTTCACCCACACCTGCTTCATGGTCACGCCGTACGCGGAGTACGTCGAGGTGGCCGAGGCTCTGGCCGAGCTCACGCCGGGCGGGCACGAGAAACGTTCCGCGCTGTTCAACTCCGGGGCCGAGGCGGTGGAGAACGCCGTGAAGATCGCGCGCTCGGCCACCGGCCGGCAGGCGATCGTGGCGTTCGAGCACGCCTATCACGGCCGGACGAACCTCACGATGAGCCTGACCGCGAAGAACATGCCCTACAAGCACCGCTTCGGGCCGTTCGCGGGCGAGATCTACCGCGTGCCGATGGCCTACCCGTACCGCTGGCCGACCGGACCCGAGCGCTGCGCGGAAGAGGCCTTCGAACTCTTCGTCTCCCAGGTCCACACCCAGGTCGGCGAGGAGAACACCGCCGCGGTGATCATCGAGCCGATCCAGGGCGAGGGCGGCTTCGTGGTGCCGCCGGACGGCTACCTCACGCGCGTCGCGGACTGGTGCCGTGACAACGGCATCCTGCTGATCGCCGACGAGATCCAGACCGGCTTCTGCCGCACCGGCGACTGGTTCGCCTGCGACCACGAGGGCGTCGTGCCCGACCTGATCACCACCGCCAAGGGCATGGCCGGGGGCCTGCCCCTGAGCGCGGTCACCGGGCGGGCCGAGATCATGGACTCGGTCCACGCCGGCGGTCTCGGCGGCACGTACGGCGGCAACCCGGTCGCGTGCGCCGCGGCGCTGGGCGCGATCGAGACAATGAAGGCCGAGGACCTGCCGCGGCGGGCCCGCGAGATCGAGGCGCTGGTCACGCCGCGGCTGCGGGAGCTCGCCGCGAAGTACCCCCAGATCGGCGACGTGCGCGGACGTGGCGCGATGCTGGCCGTCGAGCTGGTGTCCGACCCCGCCGCCAAGACCCCGGACGCGGCCCTGACGGCGGCCGTGAACAAGGCATGCCACACCGAGGGCCTGGTCACGCTGACCGCCGGCACCTACGGCAACGTCCTGCGGTTCCTGCCGCCCCTGTCGATCTCCGACGACCTGCTGACCGAGGGGCTGGACATCCTCGAAGGCGCCTTCGCCACTGCGGTTTGACCACCGACCACCAACGACCACGTGAGGTGACCGTCATGACAGATGTCACACCCTTCCTCCTGTCCGGCACGCCGGCCACCGGCACCGACACCCTCCGGGTGACGTCCCCGTGGGACGGTGCGGTCGTGGGCGAGGTGTCGGTGCCCACCGATGCCCAGGTCGAGCAGGCCGTCGCCGACCTGCACGCCGTCCGGCACGAGGCGCAGGCCACCCCCGCGCACGTACGGGCCGGGGCCCTCGACCACATCTCGGCGCGGCTGTCCGAGCGCGCCGAGGAGATCGCGGCCTTGATCACCGCGGAGAACGGCAAGCCGCTGACCTGGTCGCGCGGAGAGGTGTCGCGCGCCGTGTCGACGTTCCGGTGGGCCGCCGAGGAGGCCCGGCGGTTCGCCGGCGACCTGCAGCGGCTCGACACGGACGCCGCCGCGACCGGGCGCATGGCCGTCGTACGGCGGTTCCCGCGTGGTCCGGTGCTGGGCATCGCGCCGTTCAACTTCCCGCTCAACCTGGTCGCGCACAAGGTCGCGCCGGCGATCGCGGTGGGCGCCCCGATCCTGATCAAGCCGGCGCCGGCCACGCCGCTGACCGCGCTGCTGCTCGGGGAGATCATCGCCGAGACCGGCCTGCCGCCGCGGATGGTCTCGGTGCTGCCGGTCCCGAACGACAAGATGTCCTCGCTGGTGACCGATCCCCGGCTGCCGGTCATCTCCTTCACCGGCTCGGGCCCGGTGGGCTGGTCCATCCGGGAACAGGCCTCCCGCAAGCACGTCACGCTGGAGCTCGGCGGGGACGCCGCGGTCATCGTGAACGACGACTGGCCGGACCTGTCCGCCGCGGCGTCGCGCATCGCGCTGTTCGCCAACTACCAGGCCGGTCAGTCGTGCATCTCCGTCCAGCGCGTGCTGGTCCACGCCGACGTCTACGACGGTTTCCTGGAGGAGTTCGTCGCGGCGGTCGAGGCGCTGCCCACCGGCGATCCGACGGCCGACGGCGTGCAGGTCGGCCCGGTGATCAACGACGCGGCGGCCGAGCGGATCACGACCTGGGTCGAGGAGGCCGCCAAGGCCGGCGCGACCGTGCTCACCGGCGGCACCCGCGAGGGCCGCACCGTTGCCCCGACCGTCCTGACCGGCGTCCCGGCCGACACCAAGATCGCCGAAGAGGAGGTGTTCGGCCCGGTCGTGTCCGTGTCGCGGTTCGGCGACTTCGAGGAGGCCATCGCGATGGTCAACTCCTCCAAGTACGGGCTCCAGGCGGGCGTCTTCACGACCGACGTGCGGGCGGTGTTCCGCGCCCACCGCGACCTGGAGGTCGGCGGCGTGATCGTCGGGGACGTGCCGAGCTTCCGCGCCGACCAGATGCCCTACGGCGGCTGGAAGGAGTCCGGTGTCGGGCGCGAAGGCCTCCGGTCAGCCATGAACGACCTCACGGAGGAGCGGGTGCTCGTCCTGACCGGGCTCGAACTGTGATCACTCCACCGGTGTGGGCCACGCCCGCTCCGGTCGCGCGCGATAGGGAAACATAGCCGACATGCTCGCCCTAACCCGCACGGAGGCGCAGAACCGCGCCCGAGTCATGGACGTCCGTTCCTATACCGTGCATCTGGACCTCATGCGCGGCGAAGAGGTGTTCGGCTCCACCACGGTGATCCGTTTCGGCTGCGCCGAGCCCGGCGCGGCGACCTTCGTCGAGCTGCGGCCCGCGACGCTGCACAGGGTCACGCTGAACGGCGCCGACCTGGACCCGGGCTCGCTCCAGGACGGCCGCCTGACGCTGAGCGGCCTCGCCGCGGACAATGAGCTCCGGGTGGAGGCCGACATGAGCTACTCGCGCACCGGCGAGGGCATGCACCGCTTCACCGACCCGGCCGACGGCGAGGTCTACGTCTGCACCCAGTGCGCCCCCGACGAGGCCTCACGGGTCTTCGCGTGCTTCGACCAGCCGGACCTCAAGGCGGTGCTGGAGATCTCGGTGACCGCTCCCCCGCACTGGACGGTGCTGAGCAACGGCGCCGGCGAGCGGCGGGACGACGGCCGCTGGGAGTTCGCCCCGACTCCGCCGATCAGCACGTATCTCGCGGTGGTCGTCGGAGGGCCGCTGCACTCGGTCCGCGCCGAGCACGACGGCATCCCGCTCGGCCTCCACTGCCGCCGCTCGCTCGCCGCCGTCCTGGACACCGAGGAGATCTTCGACATCACCCGGCGCAGTTTGGACCGCTACCACGAGCTGTTCGACGAGCGGTATCCGTTCGGCAAGTACGACCAGGCGTTCGTGCCCGAGCTCAACTTCGGCGCGATGGAGAACCCGGGCTGCGTCACCTTCCGCGACGAGTTCCTCTTCCGCTCCGCGGTAACCGAGACCGAGCGGGAGACGCGCGCGATCGTCATCGCGCACGAGATGGCGCACATGTGGTTCGGCGATCTCGTCACCATGCGCTGGTGGGACGACCTGTGGCTGAACGAGTCCTTCGCCGAGTACATGGGCCAGCAGGTGATCTCCGAGGTCAGCCGCTTCACCACGACGTGGACCGGCTTCGCGGTCAAGCGCAAGGCCTGGGGCTACGACGCCGACCAGCGTCCCTCCACCCACCCGGTCGCGGCCAAGGGCATCGACGACACCGCGACCGCGCGGGTCAGCTTCGACGGCATCTCCTACGCCAAGGGCGCCTCCGTGCTCCGCCAGCTCGTCGCCTGGCTCGGTGAGGAGACCTTCCTCACCGGCGTCAACGCCCATTTCGCCCGCCATCGCTTCGGCAACGCCAGCCTGGCCGATCTGCTGGACGCCCTCACCACGACCGGGGGCGCCGGAGAGGGCGCGCGCGACGTGCACGCCTGGGCCGAGCGCTGGCTGCGGACCAGCGGCGTGGACACGCTCCGCGCGGAGATCACCGACCGCGACGGCGAGCTCGTCTCCGCCGAGGTACTGCGCACCGGAACCCCCGGGGAGCCCGCCTCCCCGCGTCCCCACCGGATCCTGGTGGGCCTCTACGACCTGGCGGACGGCGGTGACGGAGGCCACCGGCTGGTGCGGCGCGACCGCCTCGACGTCGATCTGCCGGTGGACGGGAACGGATCCGCGCGTACGACGCTCGCGCCGCTGGCCGGGACGGCCCGGCCCGACCTGCTGGTGATCAACGACGGCGATCTCAGCTACGCCAAGGTACGGCTGGACCAGCGCTCCTGGGACTCGGTGGCCACGGCCCTGTCCACGGTCGAGGACCAGCTGACCCGCGCCCTGCTGTGGAACACCGCACGGGACATGGTCCGCGACGGCGACCTGCCGGCCACGGACTTCCTCGCCCTCATCGAGACGCATCTGCCCGCCGAACCGGTGGTGGCCGTCGTCGAGGCGGTGCTCGCGTTCGGGCGACGGGACGTCGCCGACCGGTACCTGCCGCCCGGGCGGCGTTCGGCGGCCGTCGCCGCGCTCGCCGAGGTGTGCCGGCGGATCCTGCGGCGTACGGAGGACGAGACCGGCACCACCGGCGTCCGCCTGGCCGCCGTACGCGGCCTCATCCAGTGCTCCGCGACCGAGGAGGAGCTCGCCGCCCTGCGGGAGTGGCTGCGGGCCGAGCGGGTGCCCGGAGGGCCGGACCTGGACCCGGAGCTGCGCTGGGAGGCGCTGCTCCAGCTTTCCGCGCTCGGCGCGGCCGGCGAACCCGAGATCGCCGCGGAGCTGGCGCGCGACCCCAGCGCCACCGGGCGTAAAGGCGCCGCCCGATGCCGCGCCGCGCTGCCCGATCCGGCCGCCAAGGAGAGCGCCTGGGAGCGGATTTTCCGCGACGGCACGCTGTCGAACCACCTGCTCACCGCGACCGCCGAGGGCTTCTGGCAGCCCGCGATGCCGGAGTCGACGCGCGACTACCCTCAGCGTTACTTCGAGGAGATCCCGGCGGCGGGAGAACGCGGGCCGATGGTGGCGACGATTCTCGGCCGGGTGCTCTTCCCGGCCCATGCCGTCTCGGCGGAGACCGTGCGTGCGGCCGAACGCTGCCTGGAGGACGGGGATCTGACCGCCGCGTTGCGCCGGGCTCTCGCCGATGAGCTGGACGATCTACGCCGGGCGGTACGCGTCCGGGGCGACTGAGCCCTACGGCCGCGGTGCTCGCGGGCCGGCCTCCTCCCCAGGAAGGCCGTGCCCGCGAGCGCCCGCCTCTCCCGTTCGACCGGGTCGGCTACGAACCCGGGCGGGACTCGGCCCTCGCGTCGCGTCTCGAATGAATCCCCTATTTTCACCGAGCGCGCGGGGCCACTCGCAATGGTCTCGCGGTGCGGGGGCGGCGAGGGGGCCACGTGGCCCCGACCCGTCCTCATCACGCGTCCTATAGTGGCGCTGATCAGGCTCATTACGCAAAGACCGGCTTCTTCTGGTGCCCATATAATCTCTTCATGACCCTGCGTCAGTTCGAATATCTGATCGCGGTGGCCGAAGAACACTCCTTCACCCGGGCAGCCGTAAGGCTGCTGGTCTCCCAGCCGGCACTCTCCCACCAGATCAAGGTCCTCGAGGACGAGGTAGGCGGGCCGTTGCTGGACCGGCTCACCCGCACGGTCGAGCCGACGGTGCTCGGCGGCGCCTTCCTGCCGCACGCCGTCGCCGCGGTGCGCAGCACGGACGAGGCGACCCGCGCGGCACGCGCGGTGGGCCGCATCAACGGGGGTGAGCTACGGGTCGCGACGCTCCAGTCGGTCGCGTTCGGCGTCATCCCGCCGGCCATCCAGGTGTGGCGGCACGAGCATCCCCGGGTTCGCGTGCAGATCCGGGAGTACGCCCACATCGACATGCTGGCGGCGGAGATGACCAACGGCGGGGCCGACGTCGCGATCGGCCCGAAACCCCCGGGCTGGAGCGGCCTCCACCGCACGCTCGGGTCGGAGGAGTTCATGCTGGTGCTCCCCTTCGACGACCCCGAGCTCCAGAAGGGCCGTGAGTCACTCGACCTGCGGTATCTCGCCGACCGCCGCTGGGTCCTCTACACGCCCGACTTCGGGCTGACCCCGGTCGTCAACGCCGCGTGCGCGCGGGCGGGCTTCACTCCGCGGGCCGCCGTCCGCACCCACCACACCGCGACCGCGATCGAACTGGCGGCGGCGGGTCTCGGGCCGGCGCTCGTGCCCGCCAACGTGATCGGCCCCGACTTCCAGCGCTGCAGCGTGCGCCCCGATCCACCGATCAAACGCAACCTGGTGGCCTTCACCCGGCAGTACGTCTCGCCCCCCGCCTCGGCCTTCATCGAGACCCTGATCGAACACGTCGCCCTCTAGCCCGCCTTACCGGCTTGTCGGGCGGTGATCACATCTTCGCCGCGGCGGTCTTGATCGCCTCACGGATGCGAACGTAGGTGCCACAGCGACAGATGTTGCGGATCTCGTCCAGGTCGTCGTCGCCGATCTCCCGGCCGGCCGCCTTGGCCTGCCGGACCTTCGCGATCGCGGCCATGATCTGGCCCGGCTGGCAGTAGCCGCACTGGGCCACGTCGAGGTCCAGCCAGGCCTGCTGCATCGGGTGCAGCGCGCCGGTGCTGCGGTCGGCCAGGCCCTCGATCGTGGTGATCTCGTCGGTCGGCGTGAACTCGCCGACCGGCACCGAGCACGGGTTGAACGCCTTGCAGTTGATGTGGCTGGTGCAGGCCTTGCAGACGTCGAGCCCGCAGCCGTACTTCGGGCCGGTGATCCCGATGATGTCGCGGAGCACCCAGAGCAGCCGCAGGTCGTCCGGGGCCTCCACCGTGACCGTCTCACCGTTGAGCTTGAAGCTGTGCTGTGGCATGTGCCGGCTCCTTCTAGAAGGCGTGGTCGAGGCCGTCGGTGGGCGACTGCGGGATCGAGGGCTCGCGCGGCAGCGGGACGAAGGAGAGGGTTCCGTGGTTGATCGGGAAACTGGCCGGCACCGTCCCGGTGGCGCGGGCGTACGCGCACGCGACGGCGGCGAAGGACCCGGCGACGCCCAGTTCCCCGGCGCCGCCGGGTTCGCCGGTCGTCGGCGGCATGATCACGATTTGCACGTCCGTCGGGGTGTTCCACTGGCGCGTGTAGAAGAAGTCGTCCCAGCTGCCCTCCAGCGGCAGGCCGCCGGAGATGTGCAGGCTCTCGGTCAGGGCCAGGCCGATGCCGTCGCTGACACAGCCGATCATCTGCGCCTCCAGGCCGCGCGGGTTGACCGGCAGGCCGACGTCGACCACCATCACCACCTTGGTGACGCGGGGACCCGTCACGGCGTCGGGGATCTTCCGCCCGGTCGTCTCGGGGCGGCAGTCGATCTCCACGAGCACGGCGGTGCAACCCTTGAACTCGGTGTGCACGGCCACGCCCTGGGCGGTGCCGGCGGGCATCTTCCGGCCCCAGTCGCCGAGTTCGGCGACCTTGTCCAGCACCGCGCGGTAGCGGTCCTCCTTGAGGAACGATCGGCGGAAGGCGACCGGGTCCTTGTGCATCTTGGCCGCGAGACGGTCCACCACGAGCTCGCGGGCGCAAACGACGTTGGGCGAGTACACGTCGCGCATGGAGCCGGTGTGGAACTTCAGCGGCACCTCGTTCAGCACCTGGGTGGTGACGCCGAAGTTGTAGGGCACCGACTGGGTGAGCTCGAACACCGTCTCGGAGAAGCCCAGGTCACCGACCGGCAGCTTGGCGGCCGTTGCGGTCAGCGCCTCGCCGAGCCCGTGGCTGAAGTCGGTGGCGACGCTGGCATGGCGTTGCTCGTAGCTGACCACGTTCCCCAGCGCGTACGTCGCGCGGATCCGTGAGAAGCACATGGGGTGGGCGCGGCCGTGCCGGAAGTCGTCCGTGCGGTGCCACATCAGCTTGACCGGCTTGCCCATCTTCTGGGAGATCTCCGCGGCCTCCAGGGCCGCGTCGAAGAACAGCTTGCGGCCGAACGACCCGCCGCCCTCGGTGACGTGCACCGTGACGGCGCTCTGCGGCAGGCCGAGCCGTCCGGCGATCATCTGCTGGGCGTCGATCGGCGACTTCAGGCTCGACCAGATCTCGGCGCGGTCCGGTTTGACGTCGGCGATCGCGTTGTTGGTCTCGAGCGCGCTGTTGCTGGCGAACGCGAAGACGAACTCGGCGTCGAGGGACGCGCCGGGCAGCGGGGGCACGGCGAGCGGCGGGGTGGCCGCCTTCAGCTTGCGCAGCACGGTGTCGTCGGACTCGCCGTCGACGCTGCCTCCGTGCCAGGTGACCTCGAGTGCGCGGACCCCGTCGACGCACTGGCCGAACGTCTCGCCGCGTACCGCCACGCCGGTCGAGATGACCGCGACGTCGGTGACGCCGGGCATCGCACGGACCGCGGCGAGGTTGGCCACGGAGTCCACGGTGCCGTTGATCGTGGGCGGCCGGCGCACCATCGCCGGCTTGGCCCCGGGGCACACGTCCAGGTCCAGCGCGAACTTCTTCGCGCCGGTGACGATGGCGCGCGCGTCGAGACGGTTCTGCGGCGTGCCGACGAGCGAGAACGCCGACCTCTCCTTGAGCCGCGCGGACACCGCGGTGGTACGGGCGCTCGCGGCTTCCTCCGCGAGCGAGCCGTAGGTCGCGGTGCGGCCCGTCCGCGAGGTGATCACGCCGTCGCGGGCGGTGAGCTCGGAGACCGGGACCTGCCAGCGGTCCGCGGCGGCCGACAGCAGCCGCGCCCGCGCGATCGCGGCCGCCGTCCGCACCGGCCGGTACATCGAGCGGATCGTGTTGGACCCGCCGGTGAACTGGTTGAACACCAGCTCCGGCCGCGCGTCGGCGAGCGTGACCTTGACCCGGTCCAGTGGCAGGTCCAGCTCTTCGGCGATCAGCATCGCGATCGCCGTCGAGATGCCCTGGCCCACCTCCGCGCGCGGCATGGCGAATGACGCCGTGCCGTCGGAGTCGATCCGGATGGAGATCAGGTTCGAGGTCGGCAGCGCCGCGAGGGTGAGGGCGTCGCCCAGGTCCATCAGGTCGGCCGGCTCGGGCGGCGACGGGATGGAGGCTTCGGCCGACTTGGGGTCGGCGGCGTCCACGCCGAGCTGGGCCGCCACCAGGAGCGTCGGCGCCGCGAGCACGTAGCCGAGGAATCGGCGCCGGCCCGGAGTTCCGGGCCGGGGCGAGGAGTCGTCCGCCATCACTGTCCTCTCGACGTGGCCGAGCCTGCTCTGGCGCGCCCGTGACGGGATCCCGTACGCGGAGTCGCACCGTGATGGCAGTGCGCGTTCTTTCGTGGGCGGAGTGTGACACAACGGCATCCCTGGGAGCCATGACTGGCACATCCACCATTGGTCAGTATGAGGCTGACCATTGTCCGAGGTGGTCGATACCGGGAAGAATGACGTCGTATGACCGACTTGCTGATCACCGGTGGCACCGTCGTGGACGGCACGGGGGCGCCGGAGCGCAGGGCCGACGTCGCCGTCGCCGGCGGGCTCGTCGAGGCCGTCGGCGACCTCACGGGCCGGCCGGCGGCGCGTGTCCTCGACGCGGCCGGGCACGTCGTGGCACCCGGCTTCGTCGACGTGCACACCCACTCCGACCTGACATTGCTCTCCAGCCCGGCCGCGCACAGCAAGGTGCGCCAGGGGGTCACCACCGAGCTCATCGGCAACTGCGGCCTCGGTGTCGCCCCGGTCGTCGGTGCCGACATGGCGGCGCTCCGTGGGGCGGCCGGCTACCTCGACCTGGATCCCGCCGTCACGTGGGACTGGACGGACATGTCCGGATACCTCGCCACGCTCGCCGAGGCGCGGCCCGCGGTCAACGTCGCGTCGCTCGTGGCGCACATCCCGCTCCGCGCGGGCGTGGTCGGCTTCGCGGACCGCGCCGCCGAGCCGGCGGAGCTCGACCGCATGTGCGGGCTGCTGGAGGACGCTCTGGCGGCGGGCGCGGCCGGCGCCTCCACGGGCCTGATGTACGCCCCGCTGACGTACGCACGCGAGGAGGAACTGACCGCCCTGGCCCGCACCGTCGCGGCCCGCGACCGGTTGTTCTCCTGGCACATCCGCGACTACGGCGACGATCTACTGGACTCGGTACGCCAGGTCCTGCGGGTCGCCGAGGCCACCGGCTGCCGCACCCAGATCTCCCACCTGATCGCCGTGGGGCGCCGCAACTGGGGCAAGGTCGCGCGGGCGCTCGAGCTGGTCGACGAGAGTCGTGCGCGCGGCGCCGACGTCGGGGTGGACGTCTACCCGTACCTGGCGGGCAACGCGCCGCTTTCCCAGCTCGTGCCCGCCTGGGCCCAGGCGGGCGGCGAGACGGCGATGCGGGCCCGGCTGGCCGAGGAGTCCGTACGCCGGCGGGTGCGCGCCGAGTGGAGCGACCTGCCGACGTCGTGGTCGGAGGTCACGGTGAGCCGGATCCCGGCGGACCGGCCCGGGGTGGCGGGACGGACCGTCGCCGACCTCGCGGAGGCCGCCGGTACCGGCGGCGCCGACGTCGTGCTGGACCTGGTCGGCGAGTTCGGGAACGCGGTCATGATGGTGGCGGGCGGCCGCAGTGAGGAGGACCTGCTCGCTGCGCTGCGGCACCCCGCCACGGTGATCGGCTCCGACGGCCAGGCCCTGGACCCGGAGGGGCCGACCGGCGCCGGCGTGCCACATCCGCGCTCGTTCGGCTGCTACCCGCGCCTGTTCGCCGACCACGTGCGCACCGGTCGGCTTCCGCTGGCCGAGGCGGTGCGCAAGTGCACGGGCGCGCCCGCGGCGCGCGCCGGCCTGCGCGACCGGGGAGAGCTCGTGGCGGGCATGGCCGCGGACGTGGTGGTGTTCGCACCGGATCGGATCGCCGACCTGGCCACGTACGCCGAGCCCCAGCGCTATCCGTCCGGGATCCGCGCCGTCGTCGTCAACGGTCAGGTCGTGGTCGAGCACGGAACCCATCTCGGCACCCGCCCCGGCAGCGTGCTCCGCGCCGGCTGAGCGGTCGCGCAGAGCTCGTACGCCGGGCGGGATGGCCGGATGAGGCTCCTCCGGCGGCCCCTCAGAACGAGGGCGAAGCAGTAGCCTCGCATCACGGGGAATCCAGAGCGAGAGGCGGTGCGGACATGGTCGGCGGAGCCGTCGACCCGACCACGCCGAACGTCGCGCGGATGTACGACTACTACCTGGGTGGCAAGGACAACTTCTCCGCGGACCGCGAGGCCGCTGAGCGGATCATGAAGATCATGCCGCACGCCGCGGAGTGGGTGCGGTCCAACCGGGGCTTCCTGGTCCGCGCGGTGCGGTCATTGGCCGAGACGGGAATCCGGCAGTTCATCGACCTCGGCACCGGCCTGCCCACGCAGGACAGCGTTCACCAGGTGGCCGGCCGGGTCAGTCCGGACGCACGCGTGGTCTACGTCGACGTCGACCCTGTCGTGGTCTCGCACGGGCGCGCCCTGCTGGCGGCCGATGACCAGAGCACGGTAATCCAGGC
>JAOPYG010000229.1 GCA_025964685.1 Actinoallomurus sp.
CGAGCTGATCTACTCCACCTACCTGGGCGGCAGCGGCGACGACGAGGGCTCGGGGATCGCGGTGGACTACGCAGGCAACGCCTACCTCACCGGGCTGACCGCCTCCACGAACTTCCCGACCACGCCGGGCGCGTTCCAAACCACGTTCGGCGGCGGCTTCGACGCGTACATGACCAAGCTCAACCCCACCGGCACCGCGCTGATCTACTCCACCTACCTCGGCGGCAGCGGCTTCGACCAGGGCGTGGGGATCGCGGTGGACTCCTCAGGCGACGCCTACCTCACCGGCGGCACGAACTCCACCGACTTCCCGACCACCGCAGGAGCGTTCCAAACCACGTCCGGCGGCGACTTCGACGCGTTCATGACCAAGCTCAACCCCACCGGCAGCGCGCTGATCTACTCCACCTACCTCGGCGGCAGCGGCACCGACGTGGGCCTGGGGATCGCGGTGGACTCCTCAGGCGACGCCTACCTCACCGGCCGCACGAACTCCACCGACTTCCCCACCACGGCGGACGCGTTCCAGACCACGTCCGGTGGTGGGTTCGACGCGTTCGTGACCAAGTTCGCCACCATCACGCCCACCCCCACGCCCCGCCCCCCGCTGCACAAGAAGCACAAGAAACACAAGCCGGCACCAGCGAACAGCGCGCTGGGAAGTAACACCGACGACGCGGCAGTGACCGGGCACATCAAATCCGATCCGCACACCTCGAGCATGAGCACCTCGAGTTCGAGCACCCACAATCGCGCCCACCACAAACAGCGACACCACAAGCACAGGTACCGGTGGCATCACCGGTACGAGTGAACAGCAGGATGTAACCGCCGCGCCGCAGGGCCGACCGGACTCCCCGGAGCGTCAGCCCTGCGGCTCGGAGCCGACCACCGTCGGCGTCGCGGCCGCCGGTGCCGGGTCGAGCCCGGTCCGGCGGGCGGCGGCCCGGGTCGTCGGGATCTAGGATCTGGACACGGAGCGATCGAGGTCACGGCTGGTGGTGAGGTCACCGAAGTCGCGAAGAGCCACAACGTGATGCACCGCGCTGAAGCGCTCACGGGAGCGGCGGTGGCGGCTGGTCTGCGACGCTGGCCATGAGGTTGGTACCCCGCTGAGGAGCTTGTGCTTCACCATCGATCTGTTGTTCCAGGTCCGGGGGCACCCGGCGCAGGCGTTGCCGGGGATGCCCACGACCGGCTTGTCGCCGAGGTCAAGGCCCAACCTCGCGGGGCCGGCCACGCCGGTCGGCGATCTGGCCGAATCGTTCAAAGACAAGGCTTGTCCGATATGAAGCGGCTTCTCATGTTCGTTTTGCCGGTTTCTCAATCTGGTTCTCTAGTGTCCTTCTTGTAGGCGCCGAAAGGCGACGGGGGAACTGAAAGGACCCGAAAATGAGCTTCCGCAAGCTGACGCCCGTGCCGTCGAAGAGCCGTAAGACCGAGTCTCGGAGGCCGGTGCGCAAGAACGACAAGAAGCACTCGAAGAAGCACTCGAAGTAGTCCCACAGGTAGTCGGTCTAACGGGGAGAGGGAGTCGGCGGTTCCGCCGGCTCCCTTTTTAATCAGCTGAGAAAGAGGGGAACATGTATCGGCCGTCCATGGCCTCGCCTTCATCCGGAGCCTCCGCGGCCTTCGGGCGGTTCTGGCCGTACACACGCGGGTTCCGCCGGTCGCTGGCGGTGGGAGCCCTGCTGCTCGTCCTGGCGCTCGCCGGTGAGGTCACCGCCACCTGGCTGTTCGGTGAAATCCCCGACCACGTACTGGCGAAAAACGGCGGTGGCAGCGGCGGCCACGGCCCGAACGGTGGTGGCGCGGGAACCGCGGGCCAGATCACCGGCACGGTCGGCCCCCCGTGCCCTCGAGCCCGTCCCGGGTCGATCCTCAGTAGTGTCTCCTGGCCGTCCGATTCCCGGCCGGGCCGGGGAACGGCGGCGTAGCACTCACCTATCGCCGGACCCGCTGGGCGTCTTGCTCATGAGCTTCCAGCCTGGCCCGGTGCAGCCGTCCTGCATGGCTAAACGCAGCAGTCGGCCATTGCACGGATATTGCACGACCATCTACAAGCGGCTGCGTCGGGTGGCATGTGGCTGCATACGCTCTACCTCCGCAGCGGGAGCGTCAGCGCTGTTCATGACCCAAATGGGCTGGTCAACGCATTCATTTAAATGGCGGCCACGAAAGCAAGGTCCGCTTTAGGAAACCGTTGCTCTATCCCCTGAGCTACGAGGGCTTGTCGCTGGTAGCGCCTAGCGGAGGCTGACCGCTACCCGTGTCCGGACGATGATCGTTCCGAGCATGTTCCGGATCTTGGTCTCCGCCTGCTCGTCAGCGTCGCTGCAAGCCTAGTCCGTACTCGGGCGGGCGGGCCTCAACCAGGAGCGAGTGGAACACCTCCGGGACGCACCGGCTGGGATGCCTGGCGGCCTCGCTGAAGGCTGTCAGCTTGGGACGTCGCTCCTACTGATCGTTGATCACTTGCGGAGCCACTGACCTGCACCTCCCCGGCGCTCTCCCCGTTGACGCCGTACGCACCCTGATGACCGGCTCTGACGGGCACGTCGTGAGCGGAGCTTGATCCTCTGCTGTCGCTTTGCCGCGTGTCCTGCCTGTACGTTGCAGCTCGTGATCTCGATCTTGCGGCCGCGTTGGTCGATGGTTGGACTATCGGTCGGAGTGAGCGCCATCGTCTACGTGGTGCTAGGGGTGGCGGCCACGGCGGTGACCAGAGGCCCGCTTTGGATGGGCGTCATCATTGGTGTGATCTTCGCTGCGGTTACCTCGCCTTTTACGGCGATGAAGATACGACGCCGTTCCTTGATCGCGAGCGCCTCCGGCTTGATTGCACAGCGTGACACCTACCGTGTCAGCTGCTCATGGGACGATGCCGTAGAGATACGTGCACGGAAGTTGGGCGGCGTTCTGCCCGTTGATGAGATCGTCTTTCGCCAGGGGACGACCGAGGCGGTTGATAGTCGAGGCAAGCGCCGAAAAGGGGTCGCCGGGAAGGTGGCCAAGATGGGGGCTGATCGCCGGATCCAAGTAGGTGTCTACGATGCGTCGTGGCGAGAGGGCCCTATCGGGGAAAGCCTGGCAACCGCGGGGTTGCCCCTGGATCCTTCGTGAGTACCGGTCGCCCTGATATGCCAAGCGGGCACAGCACCCACGCGCTCGACCAGGTGTTGAACTCGCGTGGTCAGCTTGGGAAGCGTACGGATCTTGGGCGTCATGGGCGCTGACCTGCCCGGTCCTGTGGTCATGGGTGACCGCTGTTGACCCTTGTTCACCGGAGCTAATGGCACGGACGGCCGGTGGCGCACAGCGGTGAGTCACCTACTCGCGTCGTTCGATGGCGTCGCCCAGATACAGCTCTGAGGCTGGAGCGATCGGTGCCCGGTCACAAGGAGAGTCCGTTGTCCTCTTATCTCGGTCGCCTCGTTGACGGCCGGCATGATCTCCGCATCCGTGATCGGGAGTATGTGCCCGTCTCGCCGGCGGAGCTCAAGCCGCTCGCCCGGGTTCCAGTCTCCTGAGCGCCAATGACCCATCAACGCGAGGGGGAACCTGCTGTAATCACTCCCATGCCGATGCTGACACGCCGCGTGCTCCGGCTGATCAACCGATTTAACGCAGCCCATCCGTGGGATCACAACGCCTTCTACCACCGATGGATCATGCGACAGCTCCCCACGCGTTTCGGCAGAGCCCTCGATGTCGGCTCGGGCAGCGGCGACCTAGCCAGGCTCCTGGCCACTCGCGCCGACACCGCGGAGGGGATCGATTGCGATGCGGCGATCGTCGCCCGCGCACGGGAGCTGACCGATGCATCGGCCCCGATTCACTTCACCGTCGGCGACGCACTGACCCAGACGCCACCCGGACCGTACGACGTGATCACATGCGTCGCCACCGTTCACCATCTGCCGTTCACCGATGCACTCACCAACTTCCGGAAGCACCTGGCGCCCGGTGGGACCCTCGTGATCGTCGGCCTCTTCCGTGCGCAGAGCCGCCTCGATCGCCTGCTCGATGTTGTGGCCATACCGCTGAACCTCGCGATGGGCTGGCTCAAGAACAACGGCCACCGCCCAGCCACCCGGCCCGTTTGGATGACCGCCACCACCCGGCCGGCTGCCATGGCCTTCCCCGAAATTGTGCGCGAAGCAGACCAGGTGCTCGCCGGCGCGCACTTTCGGCGCCGCCTGTTCTGGCGCTACTCACTCGTATGGCGTCAACGGTGAAAGGTCACCTACTCCTGACAGCCTTCGTGAACGGGCGCCGAGTCGACGGCGCGCGCGGCCCGCTTGCCAGGCCGCCTCAGGCGCTCGACGGAAGGTCTGCACCCGACTCAGCGCCTATCAGCGGTGGTCCAGAAACTCCAGTCACGGTTTAGGAATCCACAGGCGATCCGGCGGCTACATGTGCCCTGACCTGCACCCAACTGGCTCCCGCACGTAGTTTCCGGGGTGGCCATCCCGCACACACGCCGACCTCGCCTGACCGCCCGTGGTGGGACGACGGCGGCACCGCCTCTGTGATCGGCTGTTAGGACGAGGGCGTGTCCCGTGATCATGCGGTGTCTGCTGGTAGAGCCGCTACAGGTATGCGATGCATTGGTCGAAACGAGATCCAGGCTGCGGAATTCGCTGAAATCGTCGAGGATCTGGTCGCCGTTCTGGACCATGGTCATGGCCTGCCCGTGATCATGTGGCGGAGCCAGATGCGGATCTAGGTGTACTGACCATGGAGGTTGGTCACGGCGACACGGTCGGATGATCTTGTAATGGGTGAGGGCCTTCCGGCTTGGCGTGGATTGCGAGATCTGCACCTCGCGAGGGCGGCCGTTCTCCGCATCGGCGATCAACGGCGTATGGGCTCATCGACGGTCAGCGCGAGATCGCGAATCAGCGCATTGAAGCGGTGCTTACCGTCGGATGACGTCTGTGTCCTCAGCAGGCCTCGGCCGTCCAGGGGTTGCGCGATCCTCTGACCAGCGCCGGAGGGGCATCCAAAAGATCTACCTTCGCCGGCGGACCGACAGTCATCGCTATTGAGTTGTTCAAGCCAGTGCCCGTACGTTGGCTTGTATGGCGTGTGCCGACACCCGGCAGACCGCTGTGAGCAAGCCGCTTTCAGCCGAGCTGTGTCCTGACACGTCCCCCCTGTCGAAGCCGACGTCGGAGTGGCCTTCGGCGATCAGGGTCGGCATCTCGCGCTCACGGTTATAACGCCCTCCGGTGGAGTTGTTCTCGCGGCGGCGTCAGCCATCGTCGAAGACGACGATCCGCAGGATAGAGAAAGATCGCTTGAGAGGAAGGGTCACCTGACCCAGAAGCCCCGTGCGCCCGTTCACCGAGAAGACCAACCGGCTGAAGGTTCAGTCCGCTGCAGACGCCTGGAACGCCGCAGGCCCTGAGCAGATGGCACCCGTGTACCGAGGGCTCCAAGGCGCGCAACCGCGATGTACTCCTCAACGGTCGCCGGCTGATCGTCGAGTTCGTGCCCGCGAAGTTCGGTGGTCGGGGGGTGAGCAGTGAGGGTGCGCACGCTGTATCGACTGCGGAGGGCCCGGTCACAAAGAGGACTGACCTATCAGTTGGCCCTTACGGGCGGCGTGATGGCGGTCCTGAACATCGGCGCCTTCTTGCTCCTGTGCGTGGCGATCAGAGGTCTGGGTGACGCGGAAGCGGTCGCGCACCGTTCCGAGGCGGCACTGGCCTCCGCGAACCGGTTGGAAACGGTCCTGTTCGATCTGGAGATGGATTCGCGTGGGTTCATTCTGACGGGGGACCCACGCTTTCTCCGCTCGTACAACACCGCTCGCGCGGCCTTCCCCGGGCAGGCGTCGAAGCTGGAACAGCTCTCCCCGGCCGAGGATGTGGTTCAGGGCAGGCGGGCAGGTCAGATCGCGCAAGCCGATCAGGCCTACATACGCGACTACTCCGAGCCGCTCATGAACGCTGCGCGGAGCGATTATGGCTCCGCGCGGTCCAGAGTGGTAAACGGTGAGGGGCTGAAGCGCCTGGCCGTACTCCGTGACCAGTTCACGCGCTTCACAGACGCCCAGCGCAAGATCGCCGCGGCAAGAGAGCGACATTCCATCGGGGCCGCCCGCGAGGCGTCGATCACAACGGTGGCCGCCGCGACAGGTTCGCTTCTGCTGATCTGGTTTTCCATCACCTATCTGACCAGGGCGGTCGTCCGTCCCATCCGCCGCGCCTCCGCCATGGCCGGTGAACTCGCCCACGGCGATCTTGCCGTGCGGATGCCCGAAACGTCGCTGGGTGAGATCGGCACGCTCGAACGCACGTTCAACGTCATGGCGGGCTCCCTGGAGACGAGCCGTGACAAGTTCCACCAGGTTGTGGAGGAACAAAGAGCACTTCGTCGCGTCGCGACGCTCGTCGCGCGCGGTGTCCCGCCGTCGGAAGTCTTCGCTGCCGTCGCGTCCGAGGTGGGTAGCGTGGTGGGAGCCGACCACACGAACATCGTTCGATATGAGCCGGATAATACGGCCACCGTGGTCGGTTATTGGAGCGATCCGAGCGGCACCGAGGTCATGCCGCCCCCCATGGACGGGCGCTGGCCGGTCGAGGACGGGACGGTCACCGGGGCGGTGCTGGCCACAGGGCGACCGGCGCGGATAACGGACTACGAACATGCCACCAGCGCGCTCGGGATCTGGGCACGCTCGATGGGAATCCGGTGCGTCGCGGGCTGTCCCGTGAACGTCGAAGGGAACATCTGGGGCGCGATGACCATGTATTCGCTGGTGACCGAGATACCGCCCGGCACGGAGGACCGCCTGCTCGAGTTCGTGGAACTCGTCGGCACCGCGATCGCGAACACCCAAAGCCGCAGCGACCTCCTCGCCTCACGCGCGCGCGTCGTCGCGGCCGCCGACGAGAGCCGCCGGCGGATCGAACGCGACCTGCACGACGGAGCACAACAGCAACTCGTCACACTCGGGCTCAAGCTCCGTACCGCGCAGACCGCCCTCGCGCCCTGTCAAGAAGAACTCAAGCAGCAGTTGACCAGCACAGCGCAAGGCCTGACCAGCGTCATGGAGAACCTGCGTGAGATCTCACGCGGCCTCGTTCCCGCGATTCTCACCAGGTGTGGTCTCCATCCTGCCCTCAGGTCCCTCGCACGGCGTTCGCCGGTCCCGGTCAAACTCACCGTATGCGCGTGCCAGCGCCTGCCCGAACCGATCCAGGTCGCCATCTACTACACGGTCTCGGAGGCGCTGACCAACGTGGCCAAGTACGCGCACGCCTCCGCGGTCGATGTCCACGTCGCCATGCAGGACACGACCGTCCGGCTCTCGATCCACGATGACGGAATCGGAGGAGCACATATCGGCGGCGGGTCCGGGCTCGTCGGTCTCAAGGACCGCATCGAGGCGCTCGGCGGCAAAATCGACATCGACAGCCCCGTCGGAGGCGGGACGTCACTGCTCAGCGGTATCCCGGTAGGGCACGCCTGACCTGTGCATCGACGGTCGGCGAGAGATCCCGAATCAGCGCATCGAAGCGGTGCTTACCGCCTGATGACGTCTGCCGTTAATGCCTGGGGGCTGCTCGGTGACATCCGCGCGTGGACGTCAACGCCGACCAGGCCGCCCGGGTGTCGGTAGCCGGTTTTTTCCATAGGCAGTCTCCAGCTCACCGCGCCTTCCCGCCCCGGGGGTAGCTGTTGGCCCGCGAGGCAGACTGGCTCGTTGGACGGGTTCCATCCAGCGGAGTCATCGGTGCGGTTACGGCACCGCCAGGCCTACGGCGGCTTCGATGGTGGTTACGACCACACTGGCGACTGCCAGGTAGGCCATGACGCGTTGGTTCCGTTCCACGTATCCGTGTTCTGCCGGCGACGGGGTCAGCGGCGCCTTTCGGTGGGCGGCGGGTGCGCCGACCCCCGGGGGGCGGAGGCGGCTCAACGGGTTGTGCTGGCCCGGCAGGTGCCACAAGGCGTCCGTCTTCAGGTGTTGGTGGGCGGTGACTCCTGTGCAGGCGAACAGGCGGCCGCGGGCGGGGTTTCTGCACACGGTGCCATCGCGGGTTGCTACGCCGCAGGTCGTCGGGCAGAAGCAGAGCTCGTACATCGACCACGCCAGGACGGCCAGGGCCCACACGCGCCAGGTGCCGGCGTACGCGGCGGTTGCCGCTACCGCCGCTATCCCGGTCCACCACGCTAAGTGAGCCTGGCTTCGTCTGCGTTTCGCCATACCTCCCCCTGAGGCAACCGGTTTCCCGATCAGGAAAGCACCTCGGAAGGGGGGCGCCGAGCCGATTCGCGGGTACTTGGCCGCATGAGGCTCAAAGCATCTGTCATGTGGCATATGAGGCAGGACGAGCCCGCGCGGACGTGTATGGAAGCCGTACTCTCCCCCTAGAGAGGGGAGGAACGCCGCATGGAATGGACGGTCCACGGACGGCGGGCCATCTACGAGAGCCCGTGGCTCAGCCTGCACCTCGTCGACGTCGAACTCCCGGACGGGAAGCGGTTCGAGCAGCACGTCGTACGGATGGCGCGGCCGGTCGCGGCCACGGTGGTCATGGACGAAAGTGACCGCGTGCTGCTGATGTGGCGGCACCGGCACGTCACCGACACCTGGGGCTGGGAGATACCGGCCGGGCGGGTCGAGGAGGGCGAGACGCCCGAGGAGGCCGCGGTCCGGGAGACCGAGGAGGAGACCGGCTGGCGGCCGGGGCCCCTGCGCCTGCTCGTCGTCTCGCAGCCGTCCAGCGGCTCGGTCGACTCGCGACACCATCTCTACCGCGCGGACGGAGCCGAGTACATCGGGCCGCCCACCGACATCACCGAGGCGGAACGGATCGCCTGGGTTCCGCTCGCCGAGGTCCGAGAACTCATCGCCACCGGGGAGATCGTCAACGGGCCTACGTTGATCGGCCTGCTCCACGTCCTCTCCGACCCCGCCCGGAAGGACCGCCCAGCCGCCGGCCCATGATCGAGGCGTAGTCCGACCCGTCGCGGTCCCCGGGGCCGTACAGCTCGCGGGCCCATCTTCGTGACGTATCGCCCGCCACTCCGGCCCTCCACGCGAACAGCACCGCCATCGAACCGAACAGGCCGGCGAACCAGCCCAGTGCAGGGCTCCCGAACCACCCGATGGCGACCGCGACGATCAGAACGCTTCCTAAGCTCCACACCCAGCGCATGACGTGATTGTCATCCCGCCAGGAGCACATCGCCAAGGGCGGATGCTCGAACCTGCTCGTGATCGCGGAGGATTATCGGCGCGGAGGTCTGGGCAGAGCCCTGATGGAGGCAGCCGAGGGGGCGATCCGCCGTACGGAGATCAAAGCGGACCGCCGGGTGATCAATGCGCCCGTGCCCGACGAATCATGATCGATACGCCAGAAGTCTTGGTGCATATCGGGCAAAACGACTGTTTAGCTCCCAGGCGGCTGCCTCGAATGACAGACGTGTCACTGCCGTGGCGCGTACGGTCCATAGGAAGGCGAGCCAACCATTCGAGGAGCCTCCTTGGACACGGTTCTGCAACTGCACGACATCTCCGATGGCGACGTCGCGGCATGGCATGACGTCCTCGCCGCGTCGGTCGCACGTGATCTTCCCGGAGAGCCGACTCCCACGCTCGACCACGTTCACGGCTACCTGACGACGGCAGGTCTGGACAGCCATCACCTGCTGTGGACCGCCCGTACCGGGGAAGAGATCACGGCGGTTGCGAGGCTCCGGCTCTTCGACGGACCGGGCCGTAACCACCTCGGCCAGTTCGCGATCGACGTGCATCCGGACCACCGGCGCAGGGGCGTGGGCTCGCGCCTCCTCGAGACGGTCGCGCGGGCGGCGCGCGCGGAGCGGCGCCGCAGCCTCGTCGTCGAGGCCTCCTCCGACACCCCCGGCGTGGCGTTCCTCGAGGCCAGGGGCTTCACCTGTGTGCTCTCCCTCAGCCTGCTGCTGCTCAGAGTGCACGACGCCGGTGACGTCACCGAGATCGTCCACGCCGAGCATCCCGGCTACCGCCTGACCCGCTGGCTCGGCGTCGTGCCCAACGAGATGGCCGAGACCTTCGCCACCGCCAAATCCGCCATGGGCGACATGCCTACGGGCGACGTGGACTACGGCACGACCACCTGGGACATCGACCGCGTACGCGACATGGCGGAGGTCGTGGAGAAGCGCGGCGACACCCTCCTGACCGTCGCGGCCCTGCAGAACGGCACCATCGCCGGCTTCACCGAGCTGGTCATCCCCGTCGGCGACGGCACCCGGGCGATCCAGTCCGACACCGCCGTGGTTCCCGACCATCGCGGAAACGGGCTCGGCCTGTGGGTGAAGGCCGCGATGCTCGACTGGCTGCGCGCCGAGTGGCCGGCGGTCGAGGAGATCGAGACCGACAACGCCGAGGACAACGAGCACATGCTCGCGGTGAACGAGCGGCTGGGGTTCCGTCCGTTGCGCAAAACACGCCAGTACCAGTACGAGCTTTAGACGACCACAAGCGATCCGCGGCCATCGCCGCGGCGACCTCCCGGGCTCCACGGTCTACAGTTACGAAGAGTTTCAGGGAGGCACAGTTGCTGTACTTGTTCATGTACAGAGTCGTCCGCCCACTGCTCCGGATCCTGTTCCGGCCGGTGGTCGCGGGCCTGGAGAACGTACCGGCCGAGGGCCCGGTCATCCTCGCCAGCAACCATATGTCGTTCGTCGACAGCGTGCTGATCCCCCTCGTCGTACCCCGCCGGGTCACGTTCCTCGCCAAGGCCGAGTACTTCGAGGGCAGGGGCCTGGCCAGCGTCCTCGGCGCGTTCCTCAGCGCCATGGGGCACATCCCGGTGCCGCGTACGGAGCAGCGCGCCGCCGTCGCCGCCCTCGACATCGCGTTGAAGACCCTCGACGAGGGCAACGCCTTCGCGATCTACCCCGAGGGCACCCGGTCGGAGGACGGCCGGCTCTACCGCGGGCACACGGGCGTGGGCTGGCTGGCGCTGAACGCACAGGCATCCGTGGTGCCGGTCGCGGTCAGAGACACTCAGCGGATCATGCCGGTCGGCGCCCGGCTGCCGCGCATCCGCCGGCCCGGCGTGAGCTTCGGCAAGCCGATCGACTACAAGGCCTTCATCGACGTTCCCCCGGCGCGGGGCCGCCGGGCGCTGGTCGACGAGATCATGCAGGAGATCCAGAAGTTGTCCGGCCAGGAGTACACCGCCACCTACAACGAACGCTCCAAGGTCACGCCCTGAAGCGACTGTTCGAACCACACGACCTTGCCGGTCGGGGTGCGCTGGGTGCCCCAGCGTTCGGCGAGGGCGCTGACGAGTTGCAGGCCCCGGCCGTTCTCCGCGTCGACGTCCGCTCGGCGCAGGGTGGGGAGTTCGTAGCCGTCGTCCCGTACCTCACAGAGCAGTGAGGCGGTGCGGATCAGCCGCAGCCCGATGTCGCCCGCGCCATGGCACACGGCGTTGGTGACCAGCTCGCTCACCAGCAGTTCGACGGTCTCGGACAGCTCGGACAGGCCCCAGGTCGCCAGGGTCTCGCGGGCCAGTTCGCGCGCGTCACGGACGCGGGCGGGCAACGCCTCGAGTGTCCAGGAGAAAACGTCGTCTTTCGGGATGCCCGTGAAACGCACCACGAGCAGGGCGATGTCGTCGTCGCGCCGGCCGTTGGCGCCGAAGCCGTCGATGAGGGTCTCGCACACGCTCTCCAGCGGCTGCGGCGGACCGCTCAGGTACTCCCTCAGCGCGGCGAGGCCCACGTCGATGGCCTGCCCGCGGCGTTCGACGAGTCCGTCGGTGCAGAGCACGAACTGGCTGCCGTCCTCGACCTCGAACTCGACCGTCTCGAAGGCGACGCCGCCGACGCCGATCGGCGCGCCGGAGGGCACCTCGAGCAACTCGCTGTCGCCGTACGGCGAGACCAGCACCGGCGGGAGGTGCCCGGCGTTGGCCACCTCACAGCGCCGTGCGACCGGGTCGTACACGACGTACATGCAGGTGGCGATGTAGTCGTCCCCGAGTCTGCGGGCGAGGTCGTCGAGCTGGCGCAACAGCTGCCCGGGTGGCAGGTCCTGCGCCGCCAACGTGCGCACGGCGGTGCGGAACTGTCCCATGATCGCCGCTGAGGTCAGCCCGTGGCCCATGACGTCGCCGACGACGAGGGCGAGGCGGCCGCCCGGCAGGGGGATCGCGTCGAACCAGTCGCCGCCGACGCGCACCGCTTCGTTGGCGGGGACGTAGCGGTAGCAGATCTGCGCACCGGCCACGACGGGCGGCGCGTCGGGCAGCATGGTCTTCTGCAGTTCTTTGGCCGCGCGGCTCTCGCGCCGGTAGAGCCGCCCATTGTCCACGCACACGGCCGCGCGGCGGCACAGCTCCTCGATCATGGTGACGTCGAGCTCGTCGAACGCGGGCCGGTCGGCCCGGCGGAGCAGGGTGAGGTTGCCCAGAGCGGTGCCGCGCGCGATCAGCGGCGAGACGAGGAGCGCACGGCCCTGCAGGAGGGGCCGCAGGTCGCGGTCGGCGAACCGGGTCGACATCCGGCGGGCGAACCGTTCAGTGATCTTGGGGATGCTGACGCTCCGCCCGGTCATGAGGCTCTGCGTGAACGGCGTGCCCGCCGGCAGCCGGAGCTTTTCTCCCCGTGGCACCAGGTCGTCCCAGCGGCCGTACGCGTCGTCGTGGCTCAGGGCCACGCGAACGGTCGTGGGTGAGTCCTCCGGGGTCAGCGGCGGCAGCTCCTGGTCGGAGACGATGGACTCCAGCAGCTGCACGTCGGCGAAGTCGGCGAACCTCGGCACCAGTGAGGTGCACAGCGCCGCCGCGGTCTGCACCGGATCGAGGGTGTCGACGATGCGGCTGCCCGCGTCGTTGAGGAAGTCGAGCCGGTCCTGTGCCGTCGACCTCTCCATCGAACGTACGGGGACGGGGTCGCGCGGCGGTTCCTCCACGTCACGAAGCCGCTGTTCGGGTGGTGGCGGGGCGCCGAAGTAGGCCGCGAACGGCAGCCGCGCGGTGACGCTGACGTTGACGGCGGGATAGCCGCGCATGAGCACCTGCCGGACGATCGCCTCGGCGGCGCCGGGAGACATGGCCGGCAGCATCTCGGTCATCCGCCGGCCGAGCATGGCCGGGTCGGTGCCGGAGGTCGGCAGGAGCGTGGGCTCGACGCGCAGGACGCGTACGCCGCTCTCGCTGGTCAGCGGGGTCTGGGATGGAGCCTTGACGAGCACGTCGCCGAGGACGAGGCCGGGGCCGCCGTCGCGCAGGCGGTGGGCGTCGGCGGCGATCGCCAGCACCCGGGCCCGGTCCGGCCCGTTCAGCGGGTAGACCCACCACGCGACCTCGCGGAGCGGGCCGTCGTCGAGGCGCGGCACCAGGAAGGCGCCGGTCCATGCGTGCCGGATGCGCGAACCACCGGACTCGAAGGCGTTCCGGTGCTCCTGCGGCAGGCGCAGGAGGGTGTGCAGCGGGCGGCCGACGGCGTCCTCGTGGGCTAAGCCGAAGATTTCGGTGGCCGCGTGGTTCCAGTGGGTGACCTGGCCGTGGTCGTTCATCAAGAGCACGGCCATCGGGGCGAGCCCGAGCAGGTGCTCGTGCAGCAGGCGAGGTGAGCCCGCGGCCGTACCGCGCGCGGCGGCGTGTTGACGTTTCACCACCAAGGACACCTCCCCGGAACGAGCGCTACGCACAGCCCCCCGCACCCGTTGTGAGGGCGACGTTACAGACCGCTGGGCATATTCGCCTCGGTTTTCCCGCCAACGTCCGCGCGAACGGGCAGAACAGGGCATGCCACCATGCCGAAATGCGTGTATCGCCCCGCCTCTCCCCCATCGAGACGGCGGCGCGTGACCACAACAGGTCGGCCGACTTGGGGCAGGCGTCTTTAAGGTCTCTTTACCTTCGGTCACCATTGCGGGACCCCGCCAGGGATCTTCTGCATCCGGAGTCGCCATGAAGCGCTCGTCCATCTCCCTCCTCGCCGCAGTGGCGCTCGTCGGTGGCCTCCTGGCCGCACCGGCGAACGCCTCCCCGCCAGACCCCGGAAAGGTCAGCGAGCACGTCGACCTCTACGCCGGCGACATTCCGCTCACCCAGGCGCACAAGCTGCACAGTGCGGGCCTCGACGACGAGGACATCCAGACCGGGAAGATCACCGGGGACAAGGTCCACGTGGAGGTCCTCATGGGCGGCCGCCAGGCGCGCCGCCTGCGGGGGCAGGGCCTGGACCTGCGGTTGCAGGTCGTCGGCGGCAAGACCGCCGCCGAGCGCGCCACTCCCCTGGCCGCGAAGGGGGACAACGTCTACCGCCCCTACAGTGGCACCGGCAACCTCCGCGAGGAGATGCTGAACGCGGCCGCGGCCCACGCCGGCATCGCCCAGGCCGTCGACATCGGCACGACCGGCCAGGGCAAGCCGATCACCGCGATCAAGGTCACCAAGAACGCCCACTCGCTGCGGACCGGCTCCCGGCCCGCCGTCGTCTACCAGGCCACCCAGCACGCCCGAGAGTGGATCGCGCCGGAGACCGTACGCCGGCTGCTGCACTACTACCTGGACAACTACGGCAAGAACGCCGACGTCACGAAGCTGGTCGACACCGACGAGCTGTGGTTCATCCCGGTGGTCAACGTCGACGGCTACGACTACACCTTCACTCCCGGCAACCGCTTCTGGCGCAAGAACCTGCGTGACAACGACGGCGACGGTCAGATCACCTCGAACGACGGCGTCGACCCGAACCGGAACTTCCCCTACAAGTGGGGCTATGACAACGAGGGATCCTCGGCCAACACCGCCGACGAGACCTACCGCGGCCCCTCGGCCGGCTCCGAGCCCGAGACCAAGGCGCAGGTCGAGCTGTACAAGAAGATCCGCCCGAAGTTCATGCTCAACTGGCACTCGGCCGCCGAGCTCCTGCTGCACGGAGTGGGCTGGCAGACGCTGACCCGCAGCCCGGACGACGTACTCCACGACGCGATCCTCGGCGACATCGACCACGCGGCCGTGCCCGGTTACACGCCCGAGCTCGGCGCCCAGCTCTACACCACCAACGGCGAGACCGACGGGTACGCCGAGTCGGTGCTCGGCACCCTTACATACACGCCGGAGCAGTCGACGTGCCGTACGGCCGTGAACAGCGACCCGAACGACGACTGGACCCTCGCCGACTGCGGGAGCAGTACGGGCCAGACCTTCGCCTTCCCGGACAGCGAGACGCTGATCCAGAAGGAGTTCGCGAAGAACCTCCCGCTCTCGCTCGACCTGGCGAAGTCGGCGCACGACCCGAGTCATCCCGTGTCACCGGTCGGCCGTACCGTGCCCGACTTCGCCGTCGACTCCTTCACGACCTCGTACGGCTCGGCGCAGCCCGTGGCGTCCGTCATCCGCCGGTCACTGCCCGGCAAGCGGCTGCGCTACCGGGTGAACGGCGGCCGGGCGCACACCGCCTCGGTCCATGAGTGGCAGGGCGGCGAGAGGTACGGCCGCGACAGCCGCGAGTACTTCGGCGAGTACCGCGGGACCATCCGCGGCCTGCGGCCGGGCGCTCGCGTGCAGGCCTGGTTCGTCGCGGGCGGCAAGGTGAGCCCCTCTTTCACCTTCACCGTGCGCGACCAGAAGGGCGCCCAGGTGCTCGTCCTCGCCGACGAGGACTACACGGGCGTGAACCCGGTCTACCCGCCGGGCACGAGTACGCCGAAGTACGCCCGGCAGTACGTCGAGACGCTCGCGGCCAACAAGATCAAGGCGACGGTCTGGAACGTCGACGCCGACGGCGCCCCGCACGATCTCGGAGTGCTGAGCCACTTCAAGGGCGTCGTCTGGTACCTCGGCGACAACCGCCTGACCCAGGACGCGGCCGACGAGTTCGTCCCGGTCGGCAGCCAGCGCTTCCCCGACTCCCAGATCGCCGACCGTGAGGTGGCCATGACCCTGGCCATGCGCGACTACCTCAACGAGGGCGGCAAGCTGCTCTACACCGGGGAGACCACGGGGTACTACGGCCCTCTCGCCGGCTCGAACGGCGGCGGCATCTACTACGGCCTGAAGGGCCACCCGGAGAAGCCGTGCGTGGTCACGGTCAACCTCCGCGACGACTGCGAGCTGTTCGCGGACGACTTCATGCAGTACTACCTCGGGGCGTACAGCCGGGTCGTCCGGCAGGGCCCCACCGGTTTCGCGGGAACGGGCGCGCCGCTGACCGGCGTCAACGCACCCCTGGCGAGCACCGCCAACCCGCTGAACGAGGCGGGGAACTTCGACGTCACCAGCGACAACCTGCCGGTCGCGCAGTTCCCGCAGTTCAAGAGCTCGGCGGCCGGGGAGTACTCCAGCAAGGGCGGGCCGTTCGACCCCGTCGAGGGCTCCTGGTACGTCGCCGGGCCGCACGCCGACAGCTCGTACATGCGGCTGACCCGCACCATCGACCTGACCGGCGTCACCGCGGCCCAAGCGCCCAAGCTCGCTGCGCAGCTGTCCTATGACATGGAGGAGAGTTACGACAACGTCATCGCGGAGGCCCACACGGCGGGTGCCGACGACTGGACCACGCTGCCGGATCTCGGCGGGCGGTCGGACACCGGCGTGCCCGAGGAGTGCGATGCGGGCTTCCTCCTCGCCATGCATCCGTGGCTGAAGCACTACCTGACGCCGGGCGCCCCCTGTGGCGCGTCCGGTACCAGCGGCACCTGGCACCGCTTCACCGGCAACTCGGGCGGGTGGGTCCCGGTGTCGTTCGACCTGTCCGCGTACGCCGGCAAGAAGATCGAGGTGTCGATCAGCTACGTGACCGACCCGAGCACCGGCGGCACCGGGGCCTTCGTGGACGACACGAAGCTGACGACCACCGGTGGCACCGCAGACGCCGAAGGCTTCGAGGCCGGCCTGGGCCCGTGGACCGTCCCGGGCGCCCCCGCGGGTAGTCCCGTCAACGCGAAGGACTTCCATCGGGCGCAGGGCTTCGGCGTCGCCGCCATCGCGACGCCCGACACGCTGCTGCTCGGCTTCGGGCTCGAACAGATGCCCGCGGCGGCCGACCGGAACCGGCTGATGGGCCTTGCCATGCGGCGTCTCCTCGGCTGAGGCCGCCTACCCGGCGTGGTCGGGGGCCGCATCAGCGGTCACACGACCACGCCGGGTCATTTCATGTCGTACCAGGTCACGTAGGCTTTATCCCGCAAGGACCGAAATGACCAGCCATCGGGATCAGCACGGACCGTGACGAAAGCCACTTTTCACGGTGACGTTCTCGCGATAGACTCATGGCTCGCGGTAAGCGCCGCGCAACGGTGCCTTACTCCCCGCGCCGTCCAGCCAGTCCGATCTCTCGGGCCCCTGGTCGGCGTCCGTATCCGATGTTCCTCGTGGGCGATGAAGCCGGCAGCCGCACAGGGTCCTGCTCTGTGCCCGGAGTCATGCCTTACTGCCTGTGCCCCCGCCAGGCGCGATTCCGGCCCCTGAAACAACGGGGGGTCAAGGTTCGCCCAGCTCAGCACCCTACGGAGCGAGAATGACGACTGCGGCACCCCCAGCGGGTCGCCAGCATGACGAGCGCTATGAGCGCGACGTCAGGCCGCTCATCGACCCGCTGTACGCCAGCGCGGTACGTATGACGCGCAACCCCACCGACGCCGAGGACCTCGTTCAGGAGACCCTCGCCAAGGCCTACGTGAACTTCCACCAGTTCGAGGAAGGCACGAACCTCAAGGCCTGGATGCACCGCATCCTCACCAACAACTTCATCAACACCTACCGCAAGAAGCAGCGTGAGCCCCAGCGCGCCGGCAACGAGGAGATCGAGGACTGGCAGCTCGCCCGCGCCGAGTCGCACACCTCCACCGGTCTGCGGTCGGCCGAGCATGAGGCGCTCGACCGGCTGCCCGACTCCGACGTGGTCACAGCGCTGCGCGCACTTGCCCCCGAGTTCCGTACGGCCGTCTACCTCGCCGACGTCGAGGGCTACCCGTACAAGGAGATCGCCACGATGATGGGCACTCCCATCGGCACGGTGATGTCGCGTCTGCACCGCGGCCGCCGCCAGCTCCGCGAGCAGCTGCAGGAGTACGCCCCGCGCGTGAGCGTGGTCCGCGCGGCGTAGCCGCGCCCGCCTCAGGAGGCCTGCGTGCGAAGGTAGCCGGTGAGCTGCTCGTAACGCTGCCAGCCCTCCTGCCGGCGTCCGTCGCCGAGGGAATACCACATCGTCGGCGACGCCATCTCGCCGATCCGCTGCCCGGGGACGCCGGGCGGCCCCGGCGCGGAACCACCCACGGCCAGCCCCACCGGTGCCGCCGGCCCGACCCACCGCGGTCCGGTGGTGAGGTCGGTGAGACCCGGGCTGGCCTGGGCGAAACATGAGATCAGCGCGAACTCCTCGGCGAGCGCGCCGATGATCGTCGGCAGCGACGCGATCGGGGCCGCCTGCGGATCGGCATAGCCGGTGACCAACGTCACCGCCTCCTCGGCGGCGTCGCCCACCTGCGACAGCAACATCGTGCCGACGGCGGGATTGCCACTGCCCTCACCGCCCACCAGCGTCAGCCAGATGGCGGTGGACACCCGCGAGCTGAACATCTCGCCGAGGTCCTCAAGCCGCCACACCGCTGTGGCGGGCTCGGAGGTGCCCCATCCTCCCGGTGGTTCGCCGGTGAGCGATCGGCACAGCTGCTCCGCCGCACCGCCGATCGTGCTCCCCGGCGTGTGCCGCACGCGGAACGTCACGGTGAGCTGGGCACCCACCGGCGCGGTGGGTGGTGTCGTGTAGGTCGGCGCGTACGCCCGCGCCTCCGGCTCGACGATGAACGCCTCACCGTCCCAGCGCAGCGGCACACCGGTCAGGCCGTCGTAGTAGCCGCCGTCGGCGCGGATGACCCAGCGGCTGTTCGGCCCGGTCAGGACCAGACGCAGCGGCATCGTGATCCGCGACTCGGGCGGCGTGACGACCTGCAGACCACGGCCGGTCTCACTGCACAGCCGCAGCCCCTCGGCGAGCCAGGTGGTGAACGGCACGATCGGCCGCTCCTGGAGCACGACCATCGCCTTCGACGTCAGCGCGTCGGCGGCCGGATGGGTCACAGCACCTCCTCCGGCGGCGGGGGCCAGACAGCTCCGCCCTGCCAGTGCACTATGTCGTCGGCGAACCTACGGGCGATGCGCCGGGCGTCCGGCATCCCGGCCGCCGCGCGGATCTCCACCCACCAGGCCGGCAGTCGCACTCTGCCCGCCATCTGCGGGCCGAGCAGCCGCTCGATCTCACCGGGGACGCGGACGAGCTCCGGAGCCTCGATCGACACCGTCAGCCGGCCCTCGAGGTCGTAGAGATGGACGGCCCCCGGACCGGCCTCGCGCATCCGCAGCGGCTCCCCAAAAGCGATCATGCCTTCCACCACGGTGGGAATATCAGGCTGGTTACGCAACAGCGCGATAATGTCGCTGGTCAAAACGCCTGACCTCCTACTTTCGAACGGTCTCAGACACTGGTGGCCCGGGCGAAGGCCTCGAGCGCGACGCGTATCGCCGCCGCCCTTGTCTCCTGTCCGATCCGCGCGGACTCCACGGTCGTCCCCGTCGCCAGATGCCGGTCATAGGGCATGTGTACCACCGGCATTCCGCCGCCGCTGAGCAGTTGTGCCCCGCGTGTCAGGTCGGCGTCCATGTGCGGAGTGTGGGTGACGAACGCGATGACCGTGCGGGTCAGCAGATGCTGGTAGCCGTTGCGCGCCTGCCATTCAAGCGCTCCACGGGCGCTGAGCGCACCGTCGACCGTGCCGGGCGTCACCATCACCTGGGCGTGCGCGTCGCTGAGGATGCCGCGCTGAAGCTCCGCCAGCAGGCCGGCGCCGCAGTCCACCACGATGGCCGAGAAGTAGCGGCTCATGCCTCCCGCGGCCATCTTGAACGTGGCCAGGTCGAGCTCGCGGGTGATCTGCCCGCCGGCGGTGCCCGACAGCACCCACAGCCCGTCGGCCGTACGCGCCAGGAAGGGCGCCGCCTCATCGAAGGTGCGCGGAGCTCTCGCGATCAGGTCATGCAGCGACCGCTCCGCGCGGACGCCGAGCCGCAGCGGCAGCGAGCCGAGCCCTGAGTCGGCGTCCACCGCGAGCACCCGGTCGCGGCGGTACTGCGCGATGACGGTGGCGGTCAGCCCGGCGACCGTGGTCTTGCCCGCACCACCGCGGATGCTGGTGACCGCGATCTGCCGGCAGGACGGAACGGCCCGGCTGAGGATCTGCTCCACATCGGCGGTCCTGCGGACCTCGTCGGCCGCGGAGGCCCCGACGGCCCGGCGCACGCCGCGGGACACGCGCCGTACGAGCGGGTCGCCGTACACCGACCGGCGCACGAGATCCTGCGGGGCCGGCTGCCCGGGAGGGACCGGCGGCGGCGCCGGATGAGGGGCGCGCTGCCATGCCTCGGCGCCGGAGCGGTCCAACGGCTCCTGCGGTGGGGCGGTCTCCTCGGGCGCGGGCTCGGTCCCCCAGGGCGTCTGGGCGACCAGGCCCCATGACGTCTGTGAGGCGAGCTCCCAGGCGGCCGCCTGGTTGGGGACGGCCTCCTCCTGGTGCCGCGCCTCTTCCGGCCAGCCGTGGACCTGACGTTCGTCCCGGCTCGGCGGCGCCTGCCGCGCGGCCGGCGGCGACTCCCACGCGGGAGGGCTCCAGGCGGCCTGCCCTTCGGCGGGCGCCTCCTCACTGGAACGCGGCCAGGACGCGGGCTGAGCGCGCGGATCTTCAGCGGGCGCTGCAGGGCCGGTCTCGGGGCGGACGGGCGCTGAGCGTACCTGGGCGGACGGCGGCTCGGCGTCGGCCGGTCCGTCCGGGAGGGACGCCGCCGGCGCTCCCTCACGTGCGGCCTCGTCCCATTCGCCCGGGGCGGGCCGCCGGCCCGTCCATTCCTCGTCCGCGCGGGTCGCCGGAGTGGGCGCCGGAGCCGGCTCGCGGAGCTCCTCGGAGGAGAGAGCCGTGTGCCCGCCTGTGGGTGCGAAGGCCCCACTCGAATCGGGCGTTACCAGCCCTGATCGGGGGATACCGAGCTCGGCAAGCACGCCTGCCTGCCAATCATGCTCGGACAACGTGCTCCTCTCGGCGCGCAGTGGCTGACAAGACGGATTGCTGACGATCCTATCGGCGTGCGACCCCTCTGGCCTCCACAAACGGCTCCCCTTCATGATTACCGTCCGAGATCGATGCGCTACAGTATGCGACTGAGACCCCGCCGAAACAGGCGGGCTTTTTCGGGGGGAAAAACCGACATGCGACGAATATTGGCTCTATCCATAGCGGCGGCCATTCCGGCCGTGCTTCCCGTTCACCCGGTCGACGCCTATTCCAAACCGGCGCCTCCGCCCGCGGCGGGCAGCCATTCCCGGCCGGTGCACGCACACGGCCACGCCGGGCACGCCGCTCATGGCAGGTCCGCGTCCGCTCCGGGCGAGACGCGCAACAGGCCGGGCCGCGGGCCCGAGAACGACGTGAAGGTCGACGCCGACGACAGCGGCGGCCAGGGAGAGCCGCAGGGCGCCCCGGCAGCGAACGCCGCACCGCAACACGGCGCGGCCGGAGCGCACGGCACCCGCGGCACGCGCGGCCGGTCGTCCCGGCCCGCCCGCACCGCGCCGGGATCCCGGCCGGGCACGGGCGCCGACAGCGGCTTCGCCGACGCCGACGACCCGGCGCTTCCGGCCGAGGCGGCGGCGGCCATCAAGGAGGCCGACGACCTGCAGAACTCCGCACAGCAGGCCCCCGGCCCGGGGAACACCGCACCGCAGGACAACGCGCCGCAGGGTGCGGCACCCGCCGGAGCCCCGGGCGCCGCGCCCGCCGCACCGGCCACGCCGAGGGGCCTGGGTCGCGCGGGCCGCCCGGCGAACCAGGCCACCGACCAGAGCACCAACCAGACGTCGAGCCGTAAGGCCCGCCGGGTGGGCACGCCGAGGTCGATGCCGGTCGCATTCTTCAACTCGGGCCCGATCCCGCAGGGCTCCCGCATGGTGCTCCACGCCAGCGCGGGCACCTCGCCCCAGCGCACGGTCACGCTCCAGTGCGACCCTCCGGGTGGCAGTCACCCGAAGGCCGCCGAGGCGTGCGCCGATGTCGCCAAGGCAGGCGGAGATTTGGCACAAATGCCCGCGAACACGAATCCGCGGGCCTGCTTCATGATCTACGCACCGGTCACCGTCTCCGCACAGGGCGACTGGCAGGGACAGGCCGTTCGATTCACCGAGAAATTCCCGAACACCTGCATGATGCGTGACAAGACCGGCTCCGTTTTCGACTTCTGAACAGAGGTCGCCGGAGAGATTCTCGAATAAGACCCGCACGCTTGGGTAAGCGGGCGCATGTGAGTTGGAGGGAGCTGGCAATGGTGCGGCACGTTCACCGACGAGTGCGCGAAATCATGACGCCCAAGCCGGCCACCCTGCCTCTCGACGCTCCGCTTACCGAAGCGGCACGGCTGATGCGTGACGCGGAGGCCGGCGAAGTACTGGTCACCCAGGACGGCCGGCTCTGCGGGCTGCTGACCGACCACGACATCGTCGTGCGCGCGGTGGCGGACGGACGGGACCTGACCGGCACGCGCCTCGCCGAGATCTGCAGCGCGGGCCTCGTGACGGTCAGCCCGGACGACGCCGCGGACACCGCACTGCGGCTCATGCACGATCGCGCCGTCCGGCGGCTGCCCGTCGTCCAGGACGGCCGGCTGGTGGGCATCGTCTCGATCGGGGATCTCACCTCCGACCGAGACGAGTCCTCCGCCCTCACCGGCTGAGGCAGGAAGGCCCCCGCGCCCTGAACAACGGCTACCGTGAACCCGTGGGGTTCGAACCGCAGATCAGCAGCGAACTCGCGGGCCAGGTCGCCCGCCTGGGTCTCGTCCCCGAGGCCTCGGCGACCGTGGCGCTGCGACGCGTCACCGAGCTGGCCACCCATACCGTCCACGGGTGCGCCGGTGCCACGGCGGTCCGCTGGAGCGCCGGCAACATCACCGAGCCGCTCGACCAGGCCGGCACCCATCCTGACCTGGCCTATCTGAGCGAGATCCAGTGCGCGCGCCGCGCGGGGCCGATCTTCGACGTCGCCCGCACCGAGTCGCCCGTCTTCTGTGCCGACACGCTCGCCGAGACCCGGTGGCCCGACTACACGCCACTCGCCCTGCAGCGCGGCGTACGGTGCTTCGCCGACACCGTCTACCGCACCGGGCCGATCATCGTGACGCTGACGATGTACGGCGTCGTGCCCGAGGCGCTGGACCGGCGGGAGCTGAGCCTCGGTGCCCTGCTCGCTGCACAGGGCGGTGCCGCCGTGTCCAACACCCGAATGTACGAAGGTGCCCACCGCACCGCCACACAGCTCCGCCAGGCGGTCGAGGCGCGTTCCATCGTCGACCAGGCCAAAGGCGTGCTGATGCATGCGATGGGGTGCGACGCGGACACCGCGTTCCAGGAGCTGAAACGCATCTCCCAGACCCGGCACGTCAAGCTGACCGCGATCGCTCAGCGCATCGTGTCCGGCCACCGTATGGAAGCTCCTCCTCACCGCTAGTCAAGCTCTCGCCCGCTCCTCGAATGGACGGTTAGAGTACGCACAGCCGACGAGGATTCCGACCGACTCACCGACCCCGCCAGCCGGAGGGCAGCATTCCCGACCAGCGAGAGCCCGAGTCTCTTCGTCCTGAGTCCCTGCGCTCTGAGATCACCGCGCTGGAGGCTCGTGCCGGAGAGTTGCGCAGCGCGGCACTACTACCCGACGCCGACCGCGGTGCGCTGCTGGACGCTGCCCTGGCCGACCTCGAGCGCGCCGTCACGGCGCTGCTCACCTCGGGAGCGGACCGGAGCTCCACCCAGGCCAAGAACGAGGTGGCCGACGGCGAGCGACGCCTGCTGCGCACCGTCTTCCAGGACGCCCCGGTGCCGCTCTTCCTGCTGGAGCGCGACGGCACCGTACGACGGGTCAACCGCCAGGCCGGCGCGCTGCTCGGATCCTCGGCCGGTTACCTGACCGGCAAGCCGTTCCCGATGTTCTGCGACCTCGCGACGCGGGCAACGGTCGGCTCCCACGTGGCCGGGGTGTTCCACTCGGGCCAGCGCCGGCGTTCACGGGTGCGCCTGCTGTCCGGGCACGGTCCGGTCGAGGTGGACGTGACGTTCGCCCGCATCTGGGTCAGCGGAGAGCCGGACCCGCTCGTGGTCGCGGCCACGGCCCCCTCGACGCGCGAGCCCTCGGCGCGGGACCTGCCGCCACAGGCCACCGCCAAGAACGACGCGGTGGCCACCGTGGTCCACCGTATGGACGTCCTCGCCACCGCCACCGGCATGCTGCTGGACGATGACTCCTTCACCGAGTCCGTGGCCGTTCGCCGCTGCGCACGGCTGCTGGCCGCCGAGCTGGCCGAGTGGGTCTTCATCGACCTCGAACGCGACGAATGCCTCCTGCGGCAGGTGGTGATCGGCCCGGACGACGAGCGGAGCACCGAGGTCGCCCGCATGCTCGAGGACCTCGACCCTGCCCCCGGCACCCTGCCGGCCACCGTGCACCTCTCCGGCCGGTCCGTGATGCGTGCCCACCTCGACGACCTGGGCATGCTCGGCACCAGTCCCAGCGGCCCGCCGGTGTGCGGGCTGATCGAGGCGTCGTCGCTGATGTGCGTGCCTCTGGACGACGGCGAGCGTTGCCACGGCACGCTGACCCTCGCCGTGTCCGGCGAGCAGGGCCCCTTCGAGCTCATGGACCTCGGCCTGGTCGAACGCCTCGCCCGCAACCTCGCCCTGGTCATCCGGGCGGGGCGGCGCTACCGGCGGCGGGCGATCGTCGCCGACCGGCTGCGGGCCGGCCTGCTGCCGCGTGAGCTGCCGGCCGTCCCCGGGGCCGAGATCGCGGGCCGTCACCACCCGGCCACCCGCGACACCGGTTTCGGCGGTGACTTCTACGAGGTGTTCCCCACCGGCTCCGGCTGGGGCCTCGCCCTCGGCGACGTCTGTGGAAAGGGTGAGGACGCCGCGGCCGTCACGGCGACCGCCAAGCACGGCATCCGGCTGCTCGCCCGGTGGAACCCCAAGCCCGCCGAGGTGCTGTCGATGATGAACGAAGTGCTCATCGACGACGAGCGCTTCGTCACCGCCGTCATGGCCTACCTCGAGCCCCGCGACGGCGGCATGGTGATGACACTGGGCAGCGCGGGGCACCCGCCCGCGATCCTGATCCGGCGCGACGGCCTCATCCGGACGATGGGCGGCGGCGGCATCCCCCTGGGACTGTTCGAGGACGACTTCGGGGTGGGCGTCGAGCAGCTCGACCTCGAGGCCGGCGACACGCTGTTCCTCTACTCCGACGGAGTGCCCGAGGTCTGCGACCCGTCCCTGGCGCGATTCGGGCACGAGCGCCTCATCGAGATCCTCGCGGCCCACGCCGACCAGGCGGTCACCGACCTGGTGCTGGCCGTCGAACAGGCACTGCTGGAGTTCTGCGGTGGTGACCTGCGCGATGACGTCTCGATGCTCGCCCTGCGAGTGACCGGCTGAGCGGGATTCCGAGCAAGATCTCAGATTTATGTTTGGGAACCCCTTGCCCAGGTAAAGGGTAAAGCAACGAACCGTGCCTAAGACGCAGGCACACCACGGGAGGGCGGACAACTCCGCCCTCGATCTCCGGAGGTGTGTCATGCGTATTTCCAGCCATAACGCCAACGCGGGGCTGACGCACGGCTTCTCCTCCTTTATCGCCGCGCCGGACCTTCGTCCGCCGGCGGAGTGCACGCCCGCCCTTCTCGCCTCGGCGGGTACGCACTCATATCTTCTCCTCCCCCCTGGTCGTCGCACCGCCCTCTCCCGTCCGATCGGACGAGGTACGTCGCGGGCTCAGACGGCCATGCAAACGAACCCCCACCCCAGGGATCTTCAGGAGTCAGCCCGATGAACATAGCCATGGTCTCCGTACACACCAACCCCGTCGCTACGGAAGCTCCGTCCCACGAAGGTCTTCGCATCCACGTCGCCGAGCTCGCCGTCGAGCTGGGCCGGCAGGGACATCGGGTCACCATTTACACGCGTCGCGGCGGCCTCGGCGCGGGTGAGCGGGTGGAGCTCGCTCCCAACGTGGACGTGGAGTTCATCTCCGCCGGGAACGCCCTGCCGATGTCGGAGCAGGAGATGCTCTCCCACGTCAGGGAGTTCGCCGACCGGCTCGCCAAGCGCCTCGCGGCCACGCGCCCCGACGTGATCCACGCCCACCACTGGCTGAGCGGCCTGGCCGCGCTCTCCGCCGCCGACGGTCTCGACATCCCCATCGTGCAGAGCTTCCACGGTCTGGCCTCGCTCCACGCGCGGACCGGCGTGAACGCCTCACCGGCCCGGATCCGGATGGAGCGCGCGCTCGGACGCGGCGTCGACGCGCTCATCGCGACCACCGAGAGCGAGAGCGCCGAGCTCGCCCGGCTCGGTGTCACCCGGCGGCGGATCGCCGCGGTGCCGTCCGGTGTGGACGGCACGAAGTTCACGCCGCAGGGCGACACGCTCCTCTCCCGCGGCGAGACGCCGCGCATCGTGATGGTGTCGCGCCGATTCGCCGAAGACGGGGTGGCCACGGTCATCCAGGCACTCACCCGCATCCCCGACGCCGAGCTGGTCGTCGCGGGCGGCCCGTCGCGCGAGGAGCTCGACGGCGACCCGGAGGTACACGAGCTCCGCATGGCCGCCAAGGAGGCCGGAGTGGCCGAGCGGGTCACGTTCCTCGGCCATGTCGACCCGGCCGACGTCCCCGCCCTCCTGCGGTCGGCGGATCTGACGGTCAGCCTGCCCTCCCACCACTCCTTCGGCAGGGTGCCGGTCGAGTCGATGGCCTGCGGCACGCCCGTTGTCGTCACCGCGGTCGGCGGTCACCTCGACACGGTGATCGACGACGTCACCGGCGTCTACGCCCGCCCCGAACGCCCGGCCGAGCTGGCACACCGCATCCGCGGCCTGCTCTCCGAGGGCACGCACCTGGCCGCTCTCGGGATCGGTGGCGCGGACCGGGTTCGCGCCCGCTACTCCTGGGAACGGATCGCAAACGAGACCCTCAAGGTCTATGAGTCCGTGTGCCCCGCGTCCGAGCCCGAGACCGTCCCTGAGGACTCCACGCACGAGGAGGACCTGGAGTTCGCGGTCGCGAGCTGACGCCTCGCACTCCCCCCGGGACCTGACGACGCGAAGACCCGGGAGCAGCCGTGGAGCCAAACCGTGGAGAGACGCCCAAACAGCGGCTCGACCGGGAGCTCATCGAGTTGCTCCAGGGTCTTCGCGTCGTCGTGGCCGGTGTGCAGTTCCTGTTCGCGTTCTTGCTGACGTTGCCGTTCTCCAACGGCTTCGGCCGGGTCGACCAGGCGGGTCGCTGGGTGTACTACGTCTCGCTGGTGTCGGCGGCGGTCGCGTCGATCTGCTTCATCGCGCCCGCCGCGCAGCATCGGATTCTGTTCCACGCGGGCCGCAAGGACGTGGTGATCAGCCGCTCGAACCGCTATGAGATCGCCGGTGCCAGCGCGCTGACCGTGGCGATGGCCAGCGCCGTCGCGGTCGCGGCGCGCGGCTACTTCTCATCATGGCTCGCGACCAGCACGGCGACCGGCGTCGTGGTGCTCAGCGTCTGGGCGTGGTTCGTCCAGCCGCTGCTGACGCGCAGGCGCGCCCGCCTGGGGCAGCTGGCGTACCGGCCGCCCGCCGGGGAGCAGCGCGGTCAGTAAGAGCGGCCGAACAGGATGCGCTTGCCGTACGCGGAGGGCTCACCGCAGCGGAAGCAGACGCCCTGCTCTTCCGGCGCCTCGAGGGGAATGCAGCGGGGCGTCGCCGCCGTGTCGGCCTTGATCGCGTCCTCACACTCGATCCGGCCGCAGTGGAACACCCGTGCCCAGCCCATCGAGACCTGCGCCGGGAAGTCGTCCCAGCTCTCGATCGTGGCGATGTGCTCGTCGCGGAAACGCTCGGCCCGGTCGTAGAGGAAGGCCTGGAAGTCCTCGAGAATGCCGGGGAGCAGCTCGGCGGCCCGGTCGAGCGGGATCTGCTCCTTGCCCTGGTCGCCGAGGCGGCGGGCCAGCGTGACGACCCCGCCGTCGAGGTCGCGGGGGCCGATCTCAAGACGCACCGGGACGCCGCGCAGCTCCCACTCGTTGAACTTGTACCCCGGCCGCAGCTGCGGCCGGTCGTCGACGTGCACGCGGACACCGGCCCGCTTCAGCTCGCCGGCCAGGTCGCGCGCCGCCGCGCCGGTACGCTCGGCCGCGTCGTCGCGGCCGATCGGCACGATCACCACCTGGTACGGCGCGATGCGCGGGGGCAGGACGAGGCCCTTGTCGTCGCCGTGGGTCATGATCACTGCACCGATCATGCGGGTGCTCAGGCCCCAGGACGTGGTGTGGGCGTGGACGAGCTTGCCGTCCTCGTCCTGGTAGGTGATGTCGAAGGCCTTGGCGAAGTTGGTGCCGAGGTAGTGCGAGGTCCCGGACTGCAGGGCGCGGCCGTCCCGCATCATGCCCTCGATCGTGTAGGTGCGCACCGCGCCGGCGAACCGCTCGCTCGCGGTCTTCTCGCCCTCGATGACCGGGATCGCCGCCAGCTCACGCGCCACGCCCGCATAGGCGTCCAGCGCCCACATGGTCTCGCGCATCGCGTCGTCCTCGTCGGCGTGCGCGGTGTGGCCCTCCTGCCAGAGGAACTCGGTGGTGCGCAGGAACATGCGCGGCCGCATCTCCCAGCGCACGACGTTGGCCCACTGGTTGAGCAGCAGTGGCAGGTCGCGGTGCGACTCGATCCACTTGGCCATGTATTCGCCGATGACGGTCTCGGAGGTGGGCCGCACGACCAGCGGCTCCTCGAGCTCCTTGCCACCGGCGTGGGTGACCACGGCCAGCTCGGGTGAGAACCCCTCGACGTGCTCGGCCTCGCGCTTGAAGTAGGACTCCGGGATGAACATCGGGAAGCAGGCGTTGTCGTGCCCGCCCTCTTTGATGCGCCCGTCGAGATCGGCCTGCAGCAGCTCCCACATGCGGTAGCCGTACGGCCGGATGACCATGGTGCCCCGCACCGGGCCACGGTCGACGAGCTCGGCCTGGATGACAAGCTCGTTGTACCAGGCGGAGAAGTCTTCAGACTGAGGAGTGACACCTTCCCGACTCACGCAGCCGAGCGTACCGGCCCCGGGCACCCTGTGTGGACGACGCGCCTCAGGTGAGCCCCCTTATGCCACCCACATACGCGGGCGGTCTAGCGTACGGGGCGTGCCAGACGAGTCCACGCCTGAGGCCGAGCCTCGGACGGAGAAGGAACCGAAGAAGCGGAACCGGTCCTTCCTCCGTGAACTGCCCATCCTGATCGGCGCCGCGCTCGTGCTGTCGCTGCTGATCAAGACCTTCCTGATCCAGGCCTTCTTCATCCCGTCCGAGTCGATGGAGCGCACCCTTCACGGCTGCGCCGGATGCACCGGCGACCGGATCCTCGTGCAGAAGGTCGGCTACCGGCTGCACGATCCCCGTCCCGGCGACATCGTGGTCTTCCGCGCGCCGCCGTCGTGGGAGCCGGAGACGCAGGTCGCCACGTCGACGAACCCGGTACGCCGCGCGGTGAACTGGGTCGGCGCGGCGTTCGGGGTTCCCCAGCCGAACGAAAAGGACCTGGTCAAGCGGGTGATCGCGGTCGGCGGGCAGACGGTGCGGTGCTGCGACGCCCAGGGCCGGGTGACCGTCGACGGGCATCCGCTGAACGAACCGTACGTCTACCAGAACGACCACCGGCCGTTCGGCCCGATCACGGTGCCGCCGGGGCGGCTCTGGGTCATGGGCGACCACCGCGCGGACTCCGCTGACTCCCGTTTTCACATCGACGACGGCAGCCGGGGGACGGTCCCGGTGGACAACGTGATCGGCCGGGCGTTCGTGATCATCTGGCCCCCGTCACGCTGGAACACCCTCGGCAAGGGCGGCTGACCTGACGATGGCCCCGGCCGCGAGGTCGGGGCCGGTCGCGGGGTGACTCAGAGGTGGAGTCCCCATACCTCCAGCCGGCCGGGTCCGTGCCCCATGACGCCCGTGTCACTGCGATGTCCTTCCGTGCGGGCAGGAGAACGAGCGCCCCCAAATTCAGCGCCCGACCGCAATCAATCGGTCATTGGTAATAGATGAGCGATGACGCGAAGAGGTTCGCTTCTCTGTCCGCCGCCGCGAAAACCGGTTGGGACCATGCGCCGTGATGGCCCAGACTGGGGCGCCGTGGGCCACGTCGAAGTCGCGCATCTCGATCACATCCTTCCCGACGGCAGGATGCTGCTGTCCGACGCCTCGTTCCGGGTCGCCGACGGCACGGTGGCCGCGCTGGTCGGCCCGAACGGCGCCGGGAAGACCACACTGCTCCGCCTCGTGGCCGGCGACCTGGACGCGCAGAGCGGCTCCGTGGTGGGCAGCGGCGGGCTCGGCGTCATGCGCCAGTTCATCGGCAACATCCGCGACGAGTCGACCGTGCACGACCTGCTCGTCTCCACCGCGCCGCCTCGCGTACGCGAGGCGGCCGCGGCGCTGGACCTGGCCGAGCTGGCCATGATGGAGCGCGACGACGAGCCCACTCAGCTGCGCTACGCCAAGGCGCTCGCCGACTGGGGCGACGCCGGCGGGTACGACGCGGAGGTGCTCTGGGACGCCTGCTGCGTCGCGGCGCTCGGCACCTCCTATGACCGCACCCGATACCGCGACGTCAAGACGTTGTCCGGCGGCGAGCAGAAACGTCTCGTGCTGGAGACGCTGTTCCGCGGCGCGGACGAGGTGCTGCTGCTCGACGAGCCCGACAACTACCTCGACGTCCCGGGCAAGCTGTGGCTGGAGGAGCGGCTGCGCGAGACGCCCAAGACGGTCCTGCTCGTCTCCCACGACCGCGAACTGCTGGACCGCGCCGCGCGGCAGATCATCACCGTGGAGGCCGCGACCGTCTGGGTGCACGGCGGCGGCTTCGCCACCTACGCCCGGGCCCGGCGCGACCGCAACGAGCGCCTGGAGGAGCTGCGCCGTCGCTGGGACGAGGAGCACGCCAAGATCAAGGCCCTCGTGCTGATGTTCAAGCAGAAGGCCAAGTACAACTCCGACATGGCCTCCCGCTACCAGGCGGCGCAGACACGGCTGCGGAGGTTCGAGGAGGCGGGCCCGCCGGAGATCCCGCCGCGCGACCAGAACATCAAGATGCGCCTGCGCGGCGGGCGTACCGGCAAGCGCGCGGTCATCTGCGAGCGTCTCGAGCTCACGGGGCTGATGCGGCCGTTCGACACCGAGATCTGGTACGGCGAGCGTGTCGCGGTGCTCGGCTCGAACGGCTCGGGCAAGAGTCACTACCTGCGGCTGCTCGCCGGTGAGGACGTCGCCCACACGGGAGTGGCCCGGCTCGGCGCGCGCGTCGTGCCCGGGCTGTTCGCCCAGACCCACTCCCGGCCGGAGCTGCGGGGCCGCACGCCGGCCGAGATCTTGATGACCGAGCACGCGCGGCTGCGCAACGAGGCGATGTCCGCGCTGGCCCGCTACGAGCTGCAGCACTGCGGCGACCAACCGTTCGAGACGCTGTCCGGCGGCCAGCAGGCACGGCTGCAGATCCTGCTGCTGGAGATGAGCGGCTGCACGCTGCTGCTGCTCGACGAGCCCACCGACAACCTCGACCTCGCCAGTGCCGAGGCGCTGCAGCAGGGCCTGGAGGCGTACGAGGGCACCGTGCTGGCGGTCACGCACGACCGCTGGTTCGCCCGGTCGTTCGACCGGTTCCTGGTGTTCGGCGGGGACGGGTCGGTCTATGAGTCCGCCGAGCCCGTCTGGGACGAGAGCCGCGTAGACCGCCCGCGCTGAGGTCAGGCCGGCGCCGCCACGTCGAACTCGATCTCGACCGGATCGGCCACCTTGAGCTGGCCGAACAGCGCGGAGTAGGGCTTGATCCCCCAGCGCGACTGAACGACGGTCGCGCCGCCGGTCAGCCGGCCGCCGGAGGCCTGTCCCCGTACGGTGACGGGCCTGGTGACACCCATGATCGTCAGGTCGCCCTCAATGGTGAACGAGTCAGGCCCGCCCTCCACACCGGTGGACCGGAACGTGATCATCGGATGCTCACGCGTGCGCAGGACCTTGTCCCGGACGACCTTCACGATCTCGGCGCGGTCGGCGTCGGTCAGCGCCATGACGCCACCCGAGCCCTCCACGACCTCGAACGATTCGACCTCGATCTCGACGGTGACCGCGGAACGGGAGGGTTCATCGGCGTCAAGGACCGCCTGGCCGGACCAGCGGGTCGCCTCGATGGTCAGGTCGTGGCCCGCTCGGCGGCCGAGCCCGCTGCGGCCGGTCCTGAGCGTGAGCGTGCCCGACGCCGGGCCGAGATCGTACGTGCCACTGGGCAGCGTCATGACCGCCACACTACGTTCGCGGCGCCCCGAGCACGAGCCCCGGCGAGACTGTCGCCGGGGCCTGCGCTCTCCGTCTGGACGCGGACGTCAATGCTCCGTGAGCAGGCCAATGGCGCGTACGACCTCGCCGAGAGTCTGGAACTGCTCGCCTTCGGGCAGCCCGGAGATCGCGTCGATGACCGATTCGGGCGCCCGGCGTGACCGCAGGTGGGTGAGCAGCCGGGCCCGGTCGGCGGGGAACTCACTGGGCGGTAGATGCCTGGTCAGCGTGGCGCGGCGCGCCACGTCGGCGGGCGACGGGCCTCGCGGTGGTGTCCTCTGTCGCTCGGGTGGAGTGTCGCCGCCGCCCTCCCGGCGTTCGCCGGCGCGGCCGACTCCGCTCCTGCTCAGGCTTTCGGTCTCCTTACGCGGGTAGTCGTCGCGGACCGGACCCTGTTTGTCGCTCTCGCGGTGCATAGACCTCACCTTTCGCGTAGCCCTCTCAGGCGCCCCTCGCGCTGGCGTTCCCGATCGACCTCCCTCGCGGACAGAGCGCCGGAATGCTCCACCTAACCTAGGGCGGCCGCCGCGCGGTCCCCCTGTGAGCCGCCGTACCCGAGCCGGGCCGTTGCGAATCCTTACCCATGGCAGGCTCTGATCAGGATGCTTCCAGACCGGGCCCATCGGCCACGTCGTCGTCGGGCCTGGGCGAGGACAGCCTGCTGGGCTCGGCGAGCCGGGCGGGCCCGAAAACGGCCAGCGCGGCGCGCCTCTTGGTGATCTCGATCGGACCGTCGGTCGTACGGACCTCGCCGTCGCAGGCGAACCGCAGCGGGCCGTCCGCCCCGCTCACCCGCAGGGAGGTGGAGCGCCATGACCTGTAGTCGGGCATCAGGTGGAGGTGGCCGATGAGGAGCGAGGCGACCGCACGCGACTTGCTGATATGCCGCTTCGCGCCGATCAGCCGTACGTCGATCACGCCGTCGGCGAGGTGGCGTCGCCAGGTCGGGGTGACCCCGTACGAGCCGTAACGGCAGTTGCCGAGGAAGGCGAACCACACGCGCAGCCGCCGGCCCTCGACGTAGACCTCGGTCGGTTCCGTGTGCCGCAGGACGCGCACCGCGGCGACCGCGAGCGCCGGCCACTTGCCCAGCCGTCCCTCCAGTCGCGTGCGCATGTCCACCAGCTCGGTGTACGCGCCGAAGCTCGCCGTGTTGAGGAACAGGCGCTTTCCCGCGCACGCCACATCGACGCGCACCACGGCGCCGCCGCGGTAGGCCGTGATCGCGTCCTTGACGGTCTCCAGGCCGATGGCGCGGGCGAAGTGGTTGAGCGTGCCCCCGGGGATCACCAGCAACGGCAGACCCCGCTCGACCGCGACCTCCGCCGCGGCGTTGACCGTACCGTCGCCGCCGCACACCCCGAGCACGACCGCCCGGTCGGCGGCGGCGCTGAGCGTCTTGCCGAGATCGTCCTCGGCCTCGACGATCTCCGCCGCCGGCAGCTCCGCGCGCAGTACGCGGCTCACGTCACCGCCGCCGGCGTCGTGATTGATCACCACGACGACTCCGGCGCCGTCGGAGGAGACTCCGGCGACGGCGTCGGCCGGCATCGACCACACGCCTCCCGCGGGCGCGGGACGGGTGGGCCAGATGACGCGGGTCACGGCCGCCGCGACCGCGCCGAGCGCCAGACCGGCCAGCACGTCACCCGGATAGTGCGCCCCGGTGTAGATGCGGGAGAAGGCCACACCGGCGGCGGCCACGCCCACGGGCAGGACCACGGACTTGGGCGCCTCCATCGCCAGCGCGCCGGTGAAGGCGGCGGCGGCGGCCGAGTGCCCGGACGGGAACGACGGCGAGGTGGGCAGGTGCCACCGCACCCGCGCCGAGGGGACAAGGGTGCCGCGGCCGACGGTCGAGGACAGGCCGCTCAGCTCGATCAGTGGACGGTGACGGCGGAACAGCTGCTTGCCGGCGAGATTCGCGATCGGGCTGGCCAGACCGAGCGCGAAGACCCCGCGCAGCGCCGCGCGACGCAGCCGCGGCTGTCTCGTCACGGCGAGCCCGCCCGCGATCCCCATCCACAGCACCGAGTGGTCGGCGACCCTGGACAGGCGGGGCAGGACATATTCGAAACCGGTCAGCCGGGCCGCGGCCACCGCGTCGAACGCGCGCTGGTCGAGCCGACTCGCTCGTTGCAACAGGGGCATGGGAGCCTGTATCCCCCATCGAGATCACAATATGTCCGCGCTTTCGCGAGGTCAGTGGGCGGTCGCCGGGCCGGCTCCGCGGGTGGTGGCGTCGTGTCCCGGTTCCGTCTGGATCACGCCGAAGATCACATTCTCGCCATGCATCTCACTGAACGTCGATGCCGGGGCTCTGTCTGCAATAAGCTCATCCGCATGAGTCACCCGGAACGGCTCGGAGCCTCGGGTGGCGGATCGGCACATGCGATCGCGGAGCCTCCTTCCATGAACGGGCATCCCTCGCTGGCCGAGTTCGCCACCGGATTCGGGCTCAAGCAGAGCGCCGCCCGCCCCCCGCTGGGCTCGTACATCCGTCAGCTCTGGCAGCGTCGCCACTTCATCTGGGCGTTCGCGTCGGCCAAGAACATCGCGATGTACACCGAATCGCGCCTGGGCCAGGTCTGGCAGGTCCTGACGCCGCTGCTGAACGCGGCCGTCTACTACCTGATCTTCGGCCTGCTGCTCAATACGAGCCGCGGCCTGCCGCACAACACGTTCATCCCGTTCCTGGTCACCGGCGTCTTCCTCTTCACCTTCACCCAGCGGTCGGTCAACTCCGGCGCCAAGTCGGTCGGTGACAACCTGTCGCTGATCCGGGCCCTGCACTTCCCGCGTGCGACCCTGCCGCTGGCGTACACCATCATCGAGTTGCAGCAGCTCCTGGTCTCGATGGTCGTGCTGTTCCTCATCGTGCTCGGCTTCGGCGAGCCGCTGACGCTCAACTGGCTCCTGCTCGTCCCGGTCCTGCTGATGCAGCTGCTCTTCAACGTCGGAATCAGCCTCGCGCTCGCCCGGATCGGCGCGTTCAACCGCGACATCCAGCAGCTCCTGCCGTTCCTCCTGCGGACCTGGCTCTACTTCTCCGGCATCATCTACAGCCTGTCCGGGTTGATGAAGTCGTCCAAGATCCATCATCATCCGTGGATCGGTCACATCCTCGAGGCGAACCCCGCCTACGTCTACGTCGAGCTGTCGCGCCTTTCGCTGCTGGGCAGCTACCGCACCTACGTGCACCAGAAGCTGAACGAGCCGACGATGCATCTGTGGTGGTATGGCGTGGCCTGGGCGGTCGTGATGTTCCTCGTAGGATTCTGGTTCTTCTTCCGCGCCGAGGAGAGGTACGGCCGTGGCTGACGCTGTCAAGGAGAAGCGCAAGGTGTCCGAAGAGCTCTTCGACTCGGCACCCCCGGTGACCATCGACGGGACCCGCGAGCCGATCGTCGTCGTCGACGACCTGCACATCATCTACCGGGTGTACGGCGCCGGTGGTAAGGGCAACGCCGCGAGCGCCTTCTCGCGCGTCCTGCGCCGCGAGCACCGCCCGACGATGAAGGAGGTGCACGCGATCCGCGGCCTGTCCTTCGTCGCGTACAAGGGTGACGCGATCGGCGTCATCGGCACCAACGGGTCGGGCAAGTCGACGCTGCTGAAGGCCATCGCCGGGCTGCTGCCGCCGGAGAGCGGCGGCGTCTACACCGCCGGCCAGCCGTCGCTGCTCGGCGTCAACGCCGCGCTGATGAACGACCTGACCGGCGAGCGCAACATCGTCCTCGGTTGTCTGGCCATGGGCATGTCGCCCGATGAGGTCAAGGCGAAGTACGACGAGATCGTGAAGTTCGCCGGGCTCAAGGAGGGCTTCATCCAGCTGCCGATGCGGGCCTACTCCTCCGGCATGGGCTCCCGGCTGCGCTTCGCGATCGCCGCGTCCAAGTCCCACGACGTGCTGCTCATCGACGAAGCGCTGGCCACCGGCGACGCGAAGTTCCGCCGCAAGAGCGCGAAGAAGATCGACGAGCTGCGCGAGGAAGCGGGCGCCGTCTTCCTCGTCGCGCACCAGCTCGACTCGATCAAGGAGATGTGCAACCGGGTCCTGTGGATCGACGAGGGCACGCTGGTGATGGACGGCGACACCGACACGGTCGTCGACGCCTACAGCGAGGCGACCGCCAAGTAGACCCACGCCTGATCCCCACGGTGTACGGCCACGCCGTGTAGCTTCACGGTCACCGATACCGCAAGCTCGGTCGGTAAACGCCCATCTCAGGCCGTGCTCGGCCGAACTGCCCCTGGCTGAGCGCGGCCCGCCGATCTACTTTCGAAGGAGACGCTCCTTCCGAGAGAGGCCGGGGGTTGGGACCGAGCAACGAACGGCCCGGCGAACAGCCCGGCGAACGCAGTGACCGGCACCGCCGGCCGGCGGCCCGTCCGTGAGGCGCCGTGACGAAACGGGCGCGGCCGCCAAGGCCGTAGAGGCACGGCGTCTGGTCAAGGTGTACGAAGGGCGCCGCGACCGTCAGGTCCGCGCGCTCGACGGAGTCGATCTGACCTCCGGCCAGGGTGAATACCTCGTGTTGCTCGGGCCCTCGGGCTGCGGCAAGACCACGTTGCTGCGCACCATCGCCGGCCTGGAGCAACCGACCGAGGGCGAGGTCTACATCGGTGGCCGGCTCGTCAACGGGCTGCCGCCGAGGGTCCGTCAGGTCGCGATGGTCCTGCAGTCCTACGCCCTCTATCCGCACAAGACCGTACGCAACAACATCGAGTTCCCGCTCAAGGCCGAGAATGTGCCGCGTCACCTGCGCGAACGCAAGGTTCGCTGGGCGGCCGACCTGCTGGACATCGCGGACCTGCTCGGCCACCGGCCCCGGCAACTGTCCGGCGGCGAACGCCAGCGGGTGGCGCTGGCCCGCGCGCTGGTCCGCGAGCCGGCGGTCTTCCTGCTCGACGAGCCGCTGTCGGGCCTGGACGCCAAGCTGCGTGCCGCGACGCGCGACGAGCTGAAACGCTTCCAGCGGCAGGTCGGCACCGCGACGATCTACGTGACGCACGACCAGGAAGAGGCGATGGGCCTCGGTGACCGCGTCGCGGTGCTGGATGCCGGGCGGCTGCGTCAGGTCGGCACGCCGCGCGACATCTACGACGAACCGGCCGACACGTTCGTCGCGACGTTCGTCGGTTCGCCGCCGATGAACCTGGTGCAGCGCGGTGACCGGCTCGTCGGCTTCCGGCCCGAGCACCTGCTGCCGGCGGAGAACGTCGCGTACGACTCCCGTGTCACGATGCCGCTGCGGATCGAGCGGATGGAGTACCTGTCCGGCGACCGGCACGTCTATGGCTCGGTCACCAGGATCGGCCAGGAGACACGCGTGATCGCCCGGCTGCCCGCAACGGTGATCACGCCATTGACGGTCGGTGAGACGCATGAGTTCGCGGTGCCGACCGACCGGCTGCGCTTCTTCGACGCGGAGTACGGCACGCGGACGGCGCCCGTACGGATCGGCGGTTGAGGGGCGTGCCCGCGGACGCCGGGCAGAGGGCGCGTTTCGCGGACCGCGAGGGGTTCTTGGCCTGGGCGTTCCTCCTGCCCACGATCGTGTACCTGACGGCGCTCGTGCTGGCGCCCTTCGGGCTGACGGTCGCGTTCGCGTTCTCGCGCTCGACCAGCGAGGCGCCGTCGTACCGGTTCGGCGGGCTGCGCGCGTTCCGGGAGATCTTCGGCGACCACGTCTTCTGGCGCTCCCTGCTGGACACTCTCGCGCTGACCGGTGTCGCGATCGCGGCGGTCGTCATCCTCGGTACGGTCGTGGCCAACGTCCTGCTCGCCGACTTCCGCTTCCGGCGCACGGTGCGCGCGCTCGTGCTGCTGCCGTGGACGACGCCCGTGGCGCTGTCGGCGATCTCCTGGCGATGGCTGCTGGGCTCGCCGGGCTCACCGGTGGACCGGCTGCTCCTGCACGGCGACTCGCCGCTGGCGCGTACGCCGTCGGCGGCGGTCGCGGTCGCCGCGGTGCAGGTCTGGCGGCTGACACCGCTCGCCGCGGTGATCGTGATGGCCGGGTTGACCTCGATCCCGCGTGGCGTCTGGGACGCCGCCCTGCTGGACGGCGCCGGCTTCTGGCGCCGCCTCCTCGGCGTCACCATCCCGCTGACGCTGCCGGTCACCGCCGTTGCGGCGCTGGTCACGGCCGCCGTGACGTTCGCGGACATGGGCGTGGTGCGGGTACTCACCGGTGGCGGCCCCCGCGACTCCACCCAGGTGCTGCCGGTCCTGGCCTACCTGCGCGGTGTCGAGGGCGGCGACATCGGAACCGGGGCGGCGACCGCCCTGTTCCTCTTCCCGCTGTTCGTCGCCGGTGTGTTCGTGGTGCTGCGCGTCATGCGGCGCGGGTCGTGAACGGGCTCGCGGCGCGCACCGCGGCGCGGGAGATGGACCGGCAGCGGCGGCTCGCGACCCTGCAGCACGTCCTGCTGCGCGCGACGGTCTACGCCGGGGCCGTGATCACCGCGCTGATCTGCGCGGCGCCGTTCCTGTGGGGGCTGGTCAGCGCCTTCGCGGACGGCTCGTCGCCGACCACGGAACATGTGCGGTTCCTGTTCCACTCGACGCCGTTCGCGACCTTCGTGCTGAACACGCTGATCGTCGGCGGCCTCGTCGTGGCCGTCACGCTGGCTCTCGCACTGCCGGCCGCCTACGCGCTGTCCCGGCTGAACCGGGCGTGGGGCACTCGTGTGGCGGTGGCGATCCTGATCGTCTCGCTGGTGCCATCGCCGCTGCTGTTCCTGTCGCTGTCGCGCGTGGTGGCGACGCTCGGCATGGCGGACTCGATCTGGTCGCTGGTCCTGGTCTACCCGACCGTGACGGTCCCGGTGTCGGTGTGGCTGCTCGCCGGATTCCTGCGGGCGGTGCCGGTGGACATCGAGGAACAGGCCATGGTCGACGGCCACAGCCGCCTGGGCGCGTTCGTCCGCGTGGTCGCGCCGTCGATCCTTCCAGGTGTGGCGGCGGTCGTCGTACTGACGTTCACGCTGGCCGCCGGGGAGTTCACGTACGCGCTGACGTTCGTGTGGTCGGGCGCGCGGATGCCGGTCAGCACGGGCCTGGCCGCGCGGCTCGGCGACGGCGACCCCATGCTGTGGCGGTCGGTGCAGAGCGGCGCGGTGTTCGTGGCGCTACCGCTCGCGCTCGCGTGCGGACTGTTCCTCGACCGGTTCGTGGCCGCGCTGGCTTCGGGGTCTCAGACGGACTGATTCTGTCGGCGGCCCGGCATACGGTGCGGGGCATGGCGACATGGGCTGAGTTCGAAGGGAAGGCACCCGAGCTGGCGGCGCTCGGCGAGGCACGGTTCCGAGCCACCGGGCTCGTGATCGTCGGCACTCTGCGGGCCGACGGCCGGCCGCGCATCTCCCCGGTCGAGCCGAGGTTCGTCGACGGCGAGCTGCAGCTCGGCATGATGTGGCAGTCACGAAAGGCCCTCGACCTGCTACGCGACCCGCGCTGCGCCGTGCACAGCGCCACCGCCGACAAGGACGGCACCGAGGGCGACTTCAAGGTGTACGGCACGGCCGAGCACGTGAGCGACCCCGGCCGGCGGGAGCGGCACTGCCAGGTCACCGAGCAGGAGATCGGGTGGCGGCCCGACGAGGAGGAGTTCCACGTTTTCTCGATCGACATCGCGGAGGTCGGCTACGCCATCTTCGGCGACGGTGATCCGAAGATCTATTCCTGGGTTCCCGGGGGTGACCTCCGGCGGCTTACGCCCGGTCCTGATAGGACTTAGGGCAGCGTCCGGCGCCGGGCCGTCGCAGCCCGCGACACACGGCGCGGACGGTCCGGAACACCCGCGATCTCAGGAGGTTGCCATGGTCGGCAGGCCGCCCCTTCCCCACGACTTTCTCCCCCAGGTTCCGTCCTTCACGGTGACGAGCGACGACGTCTCGGACGGCGAGTCCCTGTCCAACGCCCAGGTGTTCAACGACTGGGGCTTCAGCGGCGACAACATCTCGCCGCAGCTCAGCTGGACCGGTTTCCCTTCCGAAACCAAGAGCTTCGCCGTCACCTGCTACGACCCCGACGCGCCCACTGGCAGCGGCTTCTGGCACTGGGTCCTGTTCGACATCCCGGCGTCGGTGACCGCGCTCCCCTCGGGCGCGGGCGTCGGCGACTTCCCGGGCCTGCCGCAGGGCGCCGTGCACGCGCGCAACGACTACGGCAACAAGGAGTTCGGCGGCGCGGCACCGCCCCCGGGCGCCCCGCACCGCTACATCTTCACGGTGCACGCCCTGGACACCGAATCGCTGGGCCTGCCCGACGACACCGCACCGGCGGTCGTCGGCTTCAACATCACGGCCCACACTCTGGGCCGAGCCCAGATCATCCCCGAATACGAGAGCTGACTACTACGGGTGCGGTGCGGGCCCCCGGGGCCCGCACCGCACCCGTGGCTCCGCCCTGATCCGTCCCCGCCGAGAGACGCGCCGTCACGGAGCGGTCGTAGAGCTTCTCCCAAGCCACGCCGCGTCCTGCGCTGGGCGACGGTGCGGCCCTCGCCGAGACGGCACGGGCCTATGTGTCGGCGGTCGTGCGCTGTTGTCCGGACCGCGCGCGCCGGTGCTGGGGCCGGCGCGGCGCCGTGCGCCGGCCGGTCACCATGTCGCCCAGCGCGAACCGGTAGGAGCGGGCGGCTCCGGCCTCCGGCCGGGACGCTCGCCGCTCACACCTGCCCGGCAAGGGGAGGCACTTCGGCCACGGAAAACGCTTCCAGCAACCGGGGGCCGGTATCTCCCCCGACCCACCAGCGGCGCGTCGGTCGGGGAATGCTTTCGGGGCCGTACCTTGCGGCACGGCCCCGAAACCAAGCCCCGTCGGCGCACCCCGCGGGGCAAAGTGGCTGCGGACCGGGTTCCGGCCCCGTGGTCACCTCCGGACCCCCGGATACACCGGCCGTTCGCCACCTCAGGACCTGGGTCGCCGTTCACACACCGACCCAGGCCATCTCATGATGGACGGCGGCGCAATCATTCCGCTTCGAGTCCGCTATCGGTCGGCGCCGGGCCGATCCGATGCACCAGGGCCGGGGGCCGTCACACTGACGGGCCGGCCGCCACGACGTCGTGTGCCGATGTGTCGCCGCCGACGACGATCCCCTGGAACGGGAAGCGTTCCGCGCCGAAGGCCGGCTTGAGGTCCGTCAGCCAGACCGCTTTGGGGTCGTACTTGGCGAAGAACGGCTTGTTCACGAACTCCGGGTCGCGGCACTGGATGAAGTGGAGCACGAAGACCTTCTCGCCGCCGACCTCGGCGACGCCGTCGATGCACACCTTGCCCGGCGTCGCGGACATGGAGGGTCCGCGGACCGTACGGCAGAGTCCCGAGACGCTCTTGTAGGCGTCGCGGAAGACGTCGTAGGCGTGTTCGAGCGTCACCGCGAAGTAGTCCTGGGGGCCGGTGTCGCGCTCGACGAACATGTAGTACGGCACCATGCCCATGCGCAGCTGGCGCCGCCACATGGTCTCCCAGATCTGCGGGGAGTCGTTGATCGTGCGGATCAGCGGCGCCTGGGTGCGGATGACGGCGCCGGTGTCGCGGATGCGGCGGACCGCTTCGGAGACCACCGGGGGCTCCAGCTCACGGGGGTGCGTGAAGTGGGCCATGAACGCGAGGGTCTTGCCGGCCTTCTCGACCTGCTCGAACAGGCGGAGGGTGTCGTCGGCGTCCGGGTCGGTGACCCAGCGCTGCGGCCAGTACGCGAGGGCCTTCGTGCCGATGCGGATGGACTCGATCTGCTCGACCTCGAGCAGCGGCTCGATGTAGCGACGCAGTACCGGCTCACCCATGATCATCGGGTCGCCGCCGGTGAAGAGGACGCTGGTGACCTCGGGGTGGTTGGCGAGGTACCGCTTGAGACGCTCGATGTCGTCGGCGGCCATCTTGAGGTCGGGCTCGCCGACGAACTGCGCCCAGCGGAAGCAGTAGGTGCAGTAAGCGTGGCAGGTCTGCCCCTGCTTGGGGAAGAACAGCACCGTCTCCTGGTACTTGTGTTGCACGCCCGGCATCGGCTCTTCGTGGAAGCTCGGGATGTTGAGCTGCAGCTGGCCGGCGGGGTGAGGGTTGAGGCTCATCCGCACCTGGTGGGCGAGCGCCTCGATCTCGGCCTTGGGCGCGTCGCGGCTGATCAGGTCGGACAGTCGCGCGACGTCCTCGGGGGGCAGCATGTCCTCCTGGGGGAAGACGAGCCGGTAGATCGGGTCGTCGGGGGCCGCGGACCAGTCAATCAGCTCGTCGAGGACGTAGCTGTTCGTACGGAACGGCAGCACCGCGGCGACGGCCCTTGTGCCCAGGCGCTGCTCGGCGGTCAACCCGGCGCGAGCGGTGAGCTCGTCCAGGTGTTTGGCCGTGTAGGCGCGGAATCGGCGGCCGGTGGATCGCACAGCGGCCGGCGCCGCGTCGTTGACCAAGGTCACGTGATGTTACTCCTTTGACTTGAGGGAAAGCGTGCCACGCACCGCACTCGTCCAGGTGGACATGCAGCACTCGCCGGCAGATCGTCGTTCCTCCTAACAGTCGTTTACGGCGCCGCAGGTCGCGGCGCCGTTACGCTCCCCACCCCATTGAACCCTGAATCGCCGGTTTCTTACGAATCTGATAACCGCGGGGGCGGTTATCGATACCGACACACGCCGGCCACTGCCCCCTCAACGTCACAGTGGGCCCAGAAGTGTCAGCTCGACACGCCCCAGAAAGATCGATCCGGTAAGCGGTCTGCGACATACTGTGCGGGACATATCCCGCTACGCGACAGAAGTCACTGTGATCCCGCAGTGTCGCTGTCGCCCCACGTGGAGAGTTCGTGGGCAGACACCGTAAACGGCAACGCAGGCACCGCCGCCGGGTCAGGATCGCGCTGATCTCGACCGGCCTGCTCGTCCCGCTGACGGGCGGTGCCGTGGTGTTCGCGGCCACCGACCCCGGCCGGCCCGCCGCGAAGCCACCCCGGCCCCACAGCGCCGTGACACGTCAGGCCGCGCCCGGCTCGGGCTCGAGTGAACGGCCGGCGGCCGGCGGCGTATCGGCGCCCTCCCCCAAGGCCCGGCCCTCCACGGTGACGGTGCCGTCGTCCCCGGCTCCCGGTCCGCGGATCGACTTCGCCCCGTACGCGGACGTGCTGAGCTGGCCCCCGCTCGATCTGTCCAAGACCCATGTGAAGGCCTACACGATGGGCTTCGTGGCGGCGAGCGGCGGGTGCTCGGCCGCCTGGGGCGGGCTGTCCCCGGTCGACGCGGCGTTCGCGGTGCGCCGGATCAAGGACGTCCCGGGCAAGGTCATCCTGTCCTTCGGCGGCCCGCACGGCACCGAGCTCGCCCAGAGCTGTGACAGCGTCGACGCCCTCGTCAAGCAGTACCGCAAGGCCCTGGACGCCACCGATCCGGCGGGCACCGACTTCTACCTGACCGACGGCACGCTGTCCGACAGCCTCGCGGTGCGGCGCTGGAGTCAGGCACTCACCCGCATCCAGCGCGAAGGCAAGGACCGCTCCTTGTCGGTGACCCTTCCGCTGCACCGGACCGGCCTGTCGGCGAGCGCGCTCGCCGCGCTGCGAACGGCTGCCGCGGACGGGTTGCGGGTCTCGATCGTCAACCTGGTGCCCGCCGACGGCGCCGGCCAGTCCGTCACGGCCTCGGCCACCGCGGTACACGGCCAGCTCCAACACCTCTACCACCAGAGCGACGCGCAGGTGTGGCAGCGCATGGGCCTCACCCCGATCATCGGCGTCGCCGGCGTCGGCGCCCAGTTCCGCCCCGCCGACGCCCAGCAGCTGCTCACGTGGGCCACGGCGCACCACCTGGGCCGGCTGTCGATGTGGTCGGTCACCCGCGACGCACCCTGCACGGTGGGCACGAGCGTCACCGGCGACACCTGCAGCGGCCTGGACGAGGACACCGGAGTCTTTACGAAGATCTTCCAGACCTTCTGATCGCCTATCGGAGTGTCCGTCCAGGTCACAGCCCTGGGGCCGCCACGGCGCCCCCTTCCTGAGTACCTATGCTGGGACTCTGGGCTGGGGGGGCCAGACGACCGTGACTGTGAGCTCGTACGGGGGTTCACGCGAGCCGGGCATGGTGCCGGCATTCGCGTGGCTGCTGGCCGCGCTCGCGGGGATCGCCTACGCGTCGTGGGTCCTGCAGTTCGCGGTGAACCCCGGGCTCGATCCGGTCAACGGGTACGTCAGCGAGCTGTCCGCCAGCGACCAGCCGCACCACTATCTGTTCGCGGCGTGCGACTTCCTGTCCGGGCTCCTGACGATCATCGTCGTGGTGGCCGTGCTGCGCGCGGTACGCCCGCGCGGCTGCGCGCTGGTGGGCTGGCTGGCCCTGGTGGTGTTCGGAGCGTTCTCCATCGCCGACTCACTGTTCGCGATGGACTGTGCCCCGAACTCCGACACGACCTGCGCGCTGCGCGAACGCGCCGGAAAGGTGTCGTTCGCCCACCAGTTCCACAGCGTGACGAGCACCTGCGTGGTCACCGCCGGCATCGTGAGCCTGATCGCCCTCACGATCGCCGCCCGTCGCCACCGCCGCTGGCCGGTGATCGCCCGATGGAGCTGGCTCCTTCTGGTGCTGGAGACGGTCGCGGCCGCGGCGACGCTGCCGCTGATGTACTTCGGCGTTCTGCTCGGCGTGATCGAACGCGTCCAGGTGGCGATGATCTCGATCTGGCTGTTCGTCATCGCCGGGCAGCTCTACACCGACCGTCGCAGGCGCCCCGTATCCCGCGCGCCCGGCCAGGCCGCCGTACGGGCGCCGGGTAAGGGTGGGCGGCGGCCCGGCGCGCGGGAGAAGGCCGTGAGGACGTGAACGGACCGTTTCCCGGCGAGCTCGTCGCCGTCGAAGGTGATCGCCTGCACGTCGTCTCGGAGGGGACCGGCACGCCTCCGGTGCTGCTGAGTTCCGGGATGGGCGGCGCGTGGTTCGACTGGATCGCGGTGACGGAGCTGCTGCGCGACCGGCACCGGGTGGTCAACTTCGACCGGCCGGGTCTGGGCGGCAGCCCGCCGGCGCGTCATCGGCGGGTCGGGCTGCGCGGTGAGGCGGACCGGCTGGCCGCACTGGCCCGCTGGACCGGCTCACCGGTGATCATGGTCGCCCATTCGCTGGCGGGCTTCCACGCCGAGGCGTTCGCCCGGCTGCATCCGGACCTGGTACACGGCATGGTGCTCGTCGACCCGAGCGCCGAAGGGGACAGGCCGTCACACGCCCGGCGGCTGAGCCGGCTCGCTCCCCTGGCCGACGTCGCCGGCCTGGCCGCCGGCATGACCGGACTCGCCTGGCTGGGCGGTGCCCGCATCCGCGGCATGGTGATGCGGCGGATCACCGAGCGCGGTGACGTGGCTCCGCCGGAGTACGCCCAGGCCGTCTACGGCCGCGCCCACGTGCTGGGCACCCTTCTGGCCGAGCACGCCGGGTACCGCCAGCTGGCCGCCGACCTGCTCACCTTGCGTGAATCCGCTCCCTTTCCCGACATCCCGCTCCAGGTGATCACCGCGCTCGGGGACGTGCGCGGTGACGGCGGGAAATGGCGGGGCGCCCACGCCGACCTCGCGGCGCTCAGCCCGCGCGGGCGGCAGATCGTGCTGCCCGACACCGGTCACCTGGTGCAGATCGACCGGCCCGAGGTGATCGCCGAGGCGGTGGAGGGTCTGTGCGGCACCTGATCCTGCTGGTCGTGCTGCTCCTGCCGCTCCTCGGCTGCGCCAACCCGGTGCGTAAGGTCTCTGAGAGCTCGCTCCGCAACGCCACCGCCCGCGGCGCGACGGAGGAGATGCGCGGGCTCGGCTACACCATCAGGAAGGGCATGCGGTGCCGGACCCTGTCGGCCGACACCCTGTCCATCGTGCGCGTTCAGTGCCTGGGCCGTACGACGCGGAACGAGCCGGTGCGGGTGGACGCGGTCGCCTCCGACGCGGGCTCCGCGCACCCGCGTCAGGAGTTCGTGATCACGGTCAGTGGCCGCGAGGTCGTCCGTACCTCCTGCCTCGGCCAGGGCTGCCAGGATCGTGACCGATGAGCGGACGCTTCCGTGGTCACGGTACGTTTCGCGCATGCAGCGCCGAGCCACCCGACCGAGCGGCATGACCCAGCAGGCCAGCGCCGAGAGCAAGCGCATCGTGGTTGACGCGATGGGCGGCGACAACGCGCCCGACGAGGTGGTGGCGGGCACGATCACCGCCGCGCGCGAGCACGGGGTCCGGCCCATCCTGGTCGGCCAGGCGGTGCGCATCCGCCAGATCCTCGCCGCGCACGACGCCCTGGGCGAGATCCCGATCGTGAACGCCGAGGACGTCGTGGCGATGGACGAGGGCGCGCTCGCGGGCCTGCGACGGCCTCGTTCACCGGTGGCGGTGGCGTGCCGGCTGATCCGGCGCGGTCACGCGTCCGCGCTGGTGTCGGCCGGATCGACCGGGAGCGTCGTGGCGACCTCCCGGCTGCGGCTGCGCGGGCAGCACGGCGTGGCACGCCCCGCGATCGCCGTCGTGCTGCCGACGCGGCCCCGCCCGACCGTGCTCCTGGACGCGGGCGCCACCGCGGACGCCAAGCCGGAGATGCTCGTGCAGTACGCGATGCTCGGCACCGCCTACGCCCGGATCAGGCTCGGCGTCGACGCGCCGCGCGTCGGGCTGCTGACCATCGGCGAGGAGGCGGGCAAGGGCAACAAGCTGGCCCGGCGGGCGCACGAGCTGCTGGCCGGCGACGTGGAGGGCGTGGACTTCGCCGGCAACGTCGAGGGCTCGAACCTGCTCGCCGGCAAGGTGGACGTCGTGGTGACGGACGGCTTCACCGGCAACGTCGCGCTCAAGACCGTCGAGGGGACGGTTGGCCTCCTGGTCGCCGAGTTGCGCGAGGCCGTGACCGCCGGCCCGGCCGCCAGGTTCGGCGCGCTGCTGCAGCGCCGACGCCTGCGGTCACTGCGCGACCGCCTCGACTCGGAAACGTACGGCGGCGGCGTGCTCCTGGGCCTGAACGGCACGGTCGTCATCGCGCACGGCGCGTCACGTGCCGCGGGGATCTCCGCCGCCTGCGTGCTGGCCCGTGACCTGGCCGACAGCCGGATCGTCGAGCAGATCGGCGATCGCATCGCCGCGACCCGCCCGCACCGGCTTCCCCGCCGAGAGGATTCGCGCTGACGCGTCTCCGTGGTTAACTCACCGGTAACCAACCGGGAGGTCTCATGGAGCGGTCGTACGACGTGGTGTTGATGGGCGCGACCGGGTTCACCGGAAAGCTCACCGCGGCCTATCTCGCCGCCCACATGCCGGTGGACGGCCGCTGGGCCCTGGCCGGCCGCGACCTGGCCCGGCTCGAAGCGGTGCGGGACCGGCTCGGCGTCGACGTGCCGCTGCTCCGCGCCGACGCGACCGACGCCGGATCACTGCGCGACCTCGCCGCCTCGGCGCGCGTCGTGATCACCACGGTCGGCCCGTACACCACCTACGGCGAGCCGCTCGTCGCCGCCTGCGCCGAGGCCGGTACGGACTACGTCGACCTGACCGGCGAGCCGGAGTTCGTCGACCTGATGTACCTGAAATATCACGGGCGCGCCACGAACACCGGCGCACGGCTGGTGCACTCGTGCGGGTTCGACTCCATCCCGCACGACCTGGGCGTCTACTTCACGATCCAGCAGCTTCCCGCGGACCTGCCCCTGCACATCGACGGGTACGTCCGCGTCAACGCCACGTTCTCCGGCGGCACGTACCACTCCGCGATCACCTCCGTCTCGCGCCGCCGTGAGACGGCGCAGGCCCACCGGCGGCGCCGCCGCGCCGAACCCGCGCTGGAGGACCGCCGTGTCCGCGCCGTCACGGGCCGCCCGCACCACAACCGGGGCCTGGGCGCCTGGGCGCTACCGCTGCCCACGATCGACGGCGACGTCATCCGGCGTTCGGCCGCGGCACTCGAGGCGTACGGCCCCGACTTCTCCTACAGCCACTTCGTCGCGCCGAAGGGGCTGCCGGCCGCCGCCGCGCTGACCGCCGGCGCGGCGGGCCTGGCCGTCGCGACCCAGATCACTCCGGTGCGCGACTGGCTGCTCGGCCGGGTCACGCCCGGCGACGGGCCGTCGGCGGACAAACGCGCCAAGAGCTGGTTCAGCTGTCATTTCGCCGGAGAGGCCGGCGGCCGGAAGGTCGTCACGAAGGTCTCCGGCGGCGACCCCGGCTACGGCGAGACCGCCAAGATGCTCGCCGAGTCGGCCATGGCCCTCGCCTACGACGACCTGCCGAAGACCTCGGGCCAGGTCACGACGGCCGAGGCGATGGGCGACGCCCTGCTGACCCGCCTCCAGCGGGCCGGCATCACCTTCACGGTCGTCGGCAGGCGCGGATAGAAGGAGCCATGGGCCGCCGTGCGGCGGGTCGGGGGTTATTCGGTCGGCCCGGCCTGGTGACGCCGATAGGCTTGAAGAGACTTCGCAGCGTGAGCTGCCGCACGCCGTACTCCTGAGGATCTTCATGTCCGACCCGCAGCATGTTCTCGCCGCCCGCGTCCAGGTCGCTCTGGGGGCGGCTTTCGGTGAGCCCGACGCGGATCCGGTGATCCGGCCGTCGCAGTTCGCCGACTTTCAGGCCAACGTCGCGTTGCCGCTGGCCAAGAAGCTCGGCCGCAAGCCGCGCGACATCGCCGCCGAGATCGTCGAGCGCCTCGACATCGCCGACATGTGCGAAAAGGTGGAGATCAGCGGGCCGGGGTTCATCAACCTGACGCTGCGGAACGAATGGATCGCCGGGCGCGCGCAGGTCATGCACGGCGACGAGCGGCTGTCCGTGGAGCCCACCGCGACACCCCAGACGAGCGTCGTGGAGTACTCCTCGCCGAACGTCGCCAAGGAGATGCACGTCGGCCACCTGCGCACCACGATCGTCGGTGACGCGGTGGCGCGGGTGGTGGAGTTCCTCGGACACCACGTCGTACGCGACAACCACCTCGGCGACTGGGGCACGCAGTACGGGATGCTCATCGAGCACCTGCTCGACGTCGGCGAGGAGTCCGACGAAGGGCTGCTCCTGGAGACCGACCCGAACGCCTTCTACCAGGCGGCGCGCGCCAGGTTCGACACCGATGAGGCGTTCACCGAGCGGGCCCGGCGGCGGCTGGTGAGCCTGCAGGCCGGCGACCCGGAGACGATGCGGCACTGGGAGCGGCTGGTCGACCTGTCGAAGGTCTACCTCCACATGATCTACGGGCGGCTCGGGGTCACGCTCACCGACGACGACATCCGCGGCGAGAGCTTCTACAACGACATGCTCGCCGACACCGCCGACGAGCTCGCCGCGCGCGGCATCGCGACCATCAGCGACGGCGCGCTGTGCGCGTTCCCGCCCGGGTTCACCGGCCGGGACGGCGACCCGCTCCCGGTGATCATCCGCAAGAGCGACGGCGGCTACAACTACTCCACCTCCGACCTGGCCACGATCCGCTACCGCGTCGACAAGCTGACCGCCGACCGGATGATCTACGTCGTCGGGTCGCAGCAGGCGCTGCACTTCCAGATGGTGTTCGCGGTGGCGCGGATGGCCGGCTGGCTGCCGGAGGACGTCGTCGCGGAGCACGCCCAGATCGGCAGCGTCCTCGGCTCGGACGGCAAGATCTTCCGCACCCGGAGCGGAAAGTCGATCAAGCTGACGGAGCTGCTGGACGAGGCCGTCGAGCGGGCCGGCGCTGCCTTCGACGACGTGCCGCACGACGAGCCGTTCGACGAGGTGAGCCGGCGCGAGGTGGTCGAGGCCGTCGGCATCGGGGCGGTCAAGTACGCCGACCTGTCGGTGGCGCGCGACAGCGAGTACGTCTTCGACTTCGACCGGATGATCTCCTTCCGGGGCAACACCGGCCCG
>JAOPYG010000363.1 GCA_025964685.1 Actinoallomurus sp.
GGCCGGCGTTGACGCCGGCCGCGGCGAGTCCGGTCAGCCGGCGACCGCGCAGATGGTCGTCGCCTTCTTCGTCGGGTCGCTCTCCGACGTCGCGGTCACCTTGACCTGGCCGAGGTGTGCCGCGCCCGCCGCGTGCTTGGCGTAGACGTTCACCGTCGCGCGCCGGCCGGCCTTGGCCGTGGTGAGGGCGTTGGGCAGCCACGCCGACCAGCCGCGGCCCGAAACCGTCGCCGACAGCCGGTAGACGTCGCCGTCGCCGTAGGGCGCGGTCCCGGCCGTACCGGTGTTGGTCAGCGGCAACGCGCACTTGGCCCATCCCCGTTGCGGCGCCGCCACGGCGACGCCCGGCGACAGCCGCACGCCCCGCCGCTGCGTCCCCGCACCGTCCAGCGAACGGACGGCGACCGTGTACGACAGCACCCCCGACTTGTCGCGCACCAGGTCGAGAACGTAGAAGTGCAGCCGGTTGGCCTGGTCGACGTACTCGTACTCGCTGCCGGAGTCGGCTCCCGCGTGGAACAACGCGTCGGAGAGCTGCCGGTAGTCGCCGATCGTCATCTTCTGCGGTGTGCCGTTCGGCAGCACGAAGTCGACCTTGTCGATGTCCTCCGGGTGAGCGTCGATGACCCAGATGAACGGGGCGGCGTCACGGTCCTTGGTCTTGGACAGCAGCACGCCGCTGTCCGGCGTGAAGGAGTCGTACCCCATCCGGTCGATGACCTCGACCGTGTAGTTGTTGTAACCGCCGCCGTCGCAGAAGGGATCGGTCGAGACATCGCAGGGGGCATCCTGGTCGCCGCCGTTCATCGCCACGTTGACGCCGGCGAGCTCGCCCGACGCCGCCTGCACCTCCCGCGCCTTCACCCTGGCCACCACGACCCCCGACTGAGCCACCCCGTCACGCGTCAGGTTCAGCACGTTCGACGGATCGACGATGCCCAGTTTCACCTTCTCGCGGAGCATGTGCTGGGCGCCCATCGAACTGCCCGCGGTGCCGGGGACCAGCCATCGGCTGTGCGGTCCGCCCGGACCGTTGAAGGTCCCGCGGCTCAGCATGTCCCAGGGGCCCGAGTAGTCGCGGCGCGGGGGGACCGAGTACGGGTTGTTGTAGTTGTCGCCGATCCCCAGGATGTGGCTGAACTCGTGGGCGAAGGTCCCCATGCCGGAGCTCTCCGCCTGGATGGAGCTTCCGGAGGCGGCGTTCGGCCAGATGTTGGCCGAGGCCTGCCAGGAGGTCCAGTCGACGTAGCGGGTCTTGTTCCAGTTCGCCAGCGCCGGGTCCGGCGGTCCCCACTCGTCGGTGACCTCGTCGCGGGTGTTGAACTTCATCTGCCCGAACTCCTGCCAGGTGGACGACTCGTCCTGCCCGGCGCTGAGGAAGAACACGAAGTCGTACTGGGCCGCGACGTCCGCCCCGACGTCGGCGATCCATGCGGCACGGGCGTCCGTACGGAAGTCGCGGCCGCAGGTGTCGCCGGCCGGGCAGCCCTGGTTGCCCTGGAAACTCGACTCGACGCCGTACTCGTGGCTCTTGGCGGGCATGCGGTACGGGCCGAAGGAGCCCAGGTCGATGCCGTAGCGGCCGCCGGAGTCCTCCATCCAGTACTCGTTGATCGTGTGCCCGCGGTTGAGCGTGCCGGGAGTATTGAGGAAGTCCTTGTAGAACTCCGGCACCTGGTCGTGCGGAACGTCGCTGACCGCGGTCGGGTTGCCGTAGATGGTGGAGTTCTTCGGCTGGCTCACGATGAACGACTCATTGGGGTAGTCGACGAGGACCAGCGCGCCTTTGAAGTTCTTGATCGACCCCTTCTTGGCCGGGTCGTTCCACTGGGTGCCCGGGATCGCCTTGTAGTCGTCCCAGGTCATCGTGTCCGGCAGCTCGTAGTTCTGCGGGTCGATCGGGCGGGGGGCACCCTGCGCGACGGCGGGCTGCGCCTGGCTCCGCTGCCAGGGCTGGGTCTGCGGCCAGTGCCGCGTCTGCCAGGGATTCGGGGGCGGCTTCGGGCGGCCTTCGGGCGCCGCCGCGGCGGAGGTCGCGGACAGCAGCGTCACCGTCACGGCGAAAGCCGCGCACGCCGCCGTCCAGACGCGCCGGGGATTACCCATGAGACGTCCTCTTTCATGAAGGGCAGGGGACGCCGTTCCGCGTGCGATCGGGAAGAGAAGGGGGCTCAGGGATATTCACGACGGAACGGACAGCTGATGATCTCCTGCGGTCCCCTTTCGCGCCAGAGACGAATTCGTCCGGAAGGGGCCGTTCACCGCAGACTGGAATGGGGTTCCGGCGGTCCGCCCATCTCGTACCTGAGAGAGAGCGGCGTGCCGCCGTCGACATCGGTGACGCCGAGCCGCGCGCCGAGCTCGGCGCCGATCATCGCCCGGCCCGAATGACCCATCAGAGCCTCGGCGGCATAGAGCGCCGCGATCACCCTGCCGGTGAACTGCGGCGACTCGCGCCGGGCCGTCGGCCGCGCGTGGGCCGGCAGGCCGGCGATGTGCGCACGGGCGCGCTCGGTGTCGAGTCCGCCCATCCAGATCGAGACGGCGGCGACACCGTACGGCCGCAGTTCCTTCGCCATGTCGGCGGCCATCTTGTCGGCCCCCGCCTTCTGCGCCCCGTAGGCGGGCCCGTGGTAGTAGGCCACGGCGCCGTAGTGCCCGGTATTGACGATCAGCCCCCGGCCATTCGCGATCAACAGGGGCGCGGCGTGGAAGCTCGCCACGTAGTGCGACCGCAGACCGACCGTGATCAGGTCGGCCGCTTCGAGCGGCCTCTCCCAGAACCCTCCCGGAAGCGGGGTGTCCACCTTGGCCGCGTTGTTGACCAGGATGTCGAGCCGCCCATGGTCGCGCCGTACCCGGGCGAACAGTTCCGCCACGGCCTCGTCGTCGGCGTGATCCAGGGGTACGGGAATGCCCGTGCCGCCGGCCTCGTCGATGAGGGCCGCGGTCTCCGCGACCGAGCCGCCATACGGCGAGTCCGCCGACGACCGGCTGCGCCCGGTCACGTAGACGGTCGCACCCGTCTGCCCGAGTGCCAGGGCGATGCCCTTCCCCGCTCCGCGACTGGCCCCGGTGACCACGGCTACTGACGTCATGATGGCAAATCCCCCCTGTGTTAGATGTCGATCGAACACCAGCGAGTGTACGATGAGCATCGAACATGTCAGTCGCCGGGAAGGATCCGCCATGGCCGCGCCGGTCACGCGCCGGACCAGGAACCTGGTCCACACCGACCCCGCCGACGTGCCGCTGCAGGACGCCCTCGACGCGCTCGCCGACCCGGTACGCCGCTCGATCCTGCGTGAGCTCTCCGCCGAGCCCGACTTCATCCGTGCGTGCGGCACCTTCGACCTTCCGGTGTCGAAGGCCACGGCCAGCCACCATTTCGCCGTTCTGCGCGCCGCCGGCCTCCTCGAGCAGGCGGACCGGGGACCACGCCGGCTCAACCGCCTCCGGCGCGCCGAGTTCGAAGCGAGGTTCCCCGGCCTGCTGGCCCTCGTCCTGGCCGAAGGCACCTCACGCTGACGGGACCCCGCGAAGCCGGAGCCTGGCGGCCGCGCCGCCGGCCGGCGGGTTGGTGAAGGTGAGCGTCGCGCCGATGACGTGGCGGATGCCGGACGACCGTCACCCGATCATGCGGAGTACCTCATACCTCTGTCTCGTCAGCGCGAGACGGAACCGGCTCGAAGGTGAGGAGCACCTTGCCGGTGCGCTCGGGAGAGGTGGCGCGGGCGAGCGCGTCCTCGTACCGCTCGATCGGGTAGGTGGAGTCGACCGGGACGGACAGCACCCCACGGGCCACGAGATCGGCCAGCTCGGCGACGGTCCGCTCGATCTCCGCGCGCGGGGTCTGGTCGACCCAGGTGCGGATCCAAAAGCCCCGCACCGTGACGTCCTCGAACACCAGCTTGCCGAGCGGGACCGGAGGCACCTCGCCGGTGGTGGTGCCGTACGCCACCACGGTGCCGCCGTGCTCGAGCGCGCCGGCCAGGGCTCCCGCCGTGCTCCCGCCCGCGCCGTCGAGGACGAGCCGCAGGTGTTGACCGGCCAGGGCGTCGGCGATCCGGTCGCCGAGGTCCTCACCGTCGACCAGGACGATGTCGCCGCCCTGGGCCCGGACCTCCGCGGCCGCCTTCTCGCTGCGTACGACGCTGAGCGTCCGGACGCCGGCGCGCTTGGCGAGCGCGATCACGTGCCGGGCGACGGTGGAGTTGCCGAGGTTCTGGCCGACCCACTCGCCCGGCTCGAGGTCGACGTAGTCGTTGAGGATCAGGTACGCGGTCACCGGGTTGATCGCCAGCATGGACAGCTGTGACGCGTCGACCGCTTCGGGCACTACGACGACATTCCGGGCGGGAACGACGGCGGTGTCCGCCCACAGCCCCTGTTCGTAGGTCGGCAGGACGACGACCCGCTTCCCGATGAGCGATGGGTCGGCGGCCGAGCCGACCTCGAGGATCCGGCCGACCCCCTCGGCGCCGATGGTGCTCGGAATCCGCGGCTGCACGCCGTACCAGCCGTTCGAGAAGAGGAAGTCGACGGGGTTCACCGGCGCCGCCTCCATCTGGAGGAGCACGTCGTCGGCGCCGACCGTCAACTCGGGGTCCTTCTCCAGCCGGGAGTTCTGAACGGGGTCGCCGATGCCGGTCACGATGATCTGGCTCATGAGGAGTGCTCCTTGGACGCTCACGGACGTAATGGGCTTCATCACGTTGCCGCTTACGAACGTACTCGGGCACGAGTCGGCATGTAAAGGTCTTTCAGAAATA
>JAOPYG010000369.1 GCA_025964685.1 Actinoallomurus sp.
GCGCACGGAGGGCCTCGTTCGCGCTGATGACCGTGTGTGCCACCACCGCGCGCGCCCCCGCGAGATTGGCCGGCCCTCCGCCGTTGCCCCCGGCGACGAGCGGGACGCCAGCCAGGTTGTTGTTGAGGGTCACGAAGTTGAGCACCAGGCGCCCGGCATTGCGAATGCCGCCGCCGTCCCCTGCCGGGTTTCCGTTCCGCAGGGTGATCCCGACGACGCGTAGCCGTCCCGTGCCGCCGACGTCCAGGAGACGGAAGTTCGCCGCGGTGGCCGGAGCGTGCCGGATGATGGTGCCTGGGCCGCCGACAAGAGCGACATCACCCGAGATCTGCGGCAATTGAGCGGTGATGTTGTAAATGCAGTAGGAAGCCATCCGCAACACGGTGGGCGTGGCATTCGCTGCGGCGACCGCATCAGCCAGCGACGTGGCGTCGCACGGCACTTGCACGAACGGCACGCGCTGCGACGCCGATGCCGGCGTTGTGGTGACCAGGGCCGCCACCGCGAGCACCGGATCCGGTCGCCCAGGACCGTGGCACGTACGCCGTGCTCGCGCAGGCGGTCACGCGACGCAGGCCGATCGCTTCCGCGCGTTCGGTGAGCCGGGCCGCGAGACCGGGACGGTGTCGCTCGACCTCGGCGGCGTCCAGGGAGGCGAGCAGCCGCAGTGCGGGGACGGCGCCGATCCAGGAGGACCAGGCCGGCGAGGCCCCAGCCGGCAAGGGGCGGTGCGGCGGGTCAGGCGTCGAGCCAGACGTATCCGGCGAACCGGCCGGTCGTGTGATCCCGGCGGTAGGAGTAGAGCTCCGGCGTCTCGATCGTGCAGCGGTCGTCGTGGCGGATCTCGGTGACGCCCTCGGCGGTGAGCTGGGCCGTGATGCCGGCCCGCAGGTCGAGGGCAGGTGTGCCACGGCGGGTCGTCGAGCGCGACGCCGGCAGGCCCGCGGAGACCTGGTCGCGGAGTTCGGCCGAGACCTCGTAGCAGAGTCCGCACGCGGCCGGGCCGATCAGCGCGGTCATCCGTGCCGGGTCCGCGCCTCGCCCGGCCATGGCGCGTACGAGTGCGGGCACCACGCCCAGGGTCGTACCGGCGCGTCCGGAATGCGCGGCGCCGACCAGCCCGGCGCCGGCGTCCGCGACGAGGACCGGCGCGCAGTCCGCGACGAGCACGCACAACCCCAGGCCCGGCTCGGCGGTGAACACCGCGTCCAGGGCCGGTGGTTCCGCGCCGAACGGCTCGGTGACGTAGGCGACGTCGGCACTGTGGACCTGCCGCATGTACACGACGCGGGCGGGATCGAGCCCGAACTCCGACGCGGTCTTGTCGCGGTTCTGGCGTACCGTCGCCGGGTCGTCGCCCACCGCACCGCCCAGGTTGCGGCCGTCGTACGGCGCGAGGCTCCCACCGCCGAGCCGGTCGGTGATGACCATGTGCACGCGATCAGCCGGTCTCATCCGCGGCTCCTCCCCGACTCGACGCCGCCGAGGGTACCAACGACTCAGCCCCGGCCGCGGTGGCGACCGCGGTGGCCGTCGTCCTTCGCCGCGTGGGCGACCGGCGAACCACCTTGGCAGGTCACGGTCACCGCGTACTCCTCATCATCGGACTCGAAGGTGAGCGAGACGGAGGCCGCCGGACCGTGCCCCAGAGCGCTGGTGTGGAAGCCCTGCGACGGGACCGCGGCCACGATCGTCGCGAGCCCCTTCTCGCAGCGGGCGGTCACCGTGCCACCGCCGGCGGCGAGGTTCCGGGTGACGCCTCCGGTGGAGGTCGGAACCGGGCTGGGCGCCGCGGGGGCGGACGTGGCGCCGGAGCGGCTGAGGGCACGGTGTACGGCCTCGTCGTCCAGCGGGCGCACGCTCCGGCCGGTGATGCCGTCCTCCAGGACGGCGATCGCGGCGATGCCGGCGGTGGTGGCGGCCGCCGCGACCGTGAGCCAGCCGGCGATACCGAGCAGGATGCGCCGCTTCATGCCGCCATCATGCCCCGGTCCACCGATAAGACGGGGTTAAGACGGAGGTAAGGCGCGTCTTGCGGCAAGCGTGCGGTACCGGCACGAGTTACCGTGCACACGTGCCACAGGTGCTCATCGTCGAGGACGACCCCCAGATCCGTACCTCGCTGGTACGGGCGCTCAGCGAACAGGGCCATGCCGTCTCGTCCGCGCACACCGCGATGACCGGATTGCGGCAGGCGGTGGAGGAGCGACCGCACGTCGTGGTGCTAGACCTCGGCCTGCCCGACCTGGACGGCCGCGAGGTGCTCCGGATGCTGCGGGCGGTCAGCCGCGTACCCGTGATCATCGCCACGGCGCGCGACGACGAGCAGGAGATCGTACGGCTGCTCGACGCGGGCGCGGACGACTACCTCATCAAGCCGTTCGGCGCGGCCCAGCTTGAGGCGCGCATCCGGGCGGTGCTGCGACGCGCCACGGAGCGGGAGGCCACGCCGGTCATCACGATCGGCGAGCTGAGCGTCTCACCGCGGGCGCGCGAGGCCGTGCTCGGCGGTGTCATGCTGGACCTCAGCCCCAAGGAGTTCGATCTGCTTTACCACCTCGCCGCGCGCCACGGCGAGGTGGTCACCAAGCGGGACCTGCTCACCGAGGTGTGGCGGGTGCCGTACGGCGGAGCGGACAAGACGGTCGACGTCCACCTGTCCTGGCTGCGCCGCAAGCTGGGCGAGACGGCGCAGCGGCCGCGTTATCTCCACACCGTGCGCGGCGTCGGCGTCAAGCTCGTCGATCCCGGTGAGTCCGGATGAGACGCCGGCTCGCGCTGCTCGTCGCGGCCACGACCTCACTGGTCCTGCTCGCCTTTCTGGTGCCGCTGGCGCTGCTGGTCCGTACGGTCGCCGCCGACCGCGCCGTCAGCGTGGCCACGCTCGAGGTCGAGTCACTGTCGTCCCTGGTGACGACCGTCGACCGCCAGCCGCTCGCGCTGGCGTTCGAACAGGCCGGCGCGGCCGGCGGACGGCCGATCACGGTCTTCTTCCCTGACGGCAGCACGGTCGGCGCACCTGCCCGGCGCTCGGCCGCGGTCGAGCTGGCGGCGCGCGGCAACAGCGTCACGGCGCGGGTTCCCGGCGGGCGGGAGATCCTCGTCGCCGTGGAGGGCATGCCGGCCGGCACCGCGGTCGTCCGGACGTACGTCTCGGACAGCGAGCTGACCCACGGCGTCACGCGGGCCTGGCTGATCCTCGCGCTGCTGGGCGTGGCGCTCCTCGGCATCGGCCTCCTGGTCGCCGACCGGCTCGCCCGATCCTTCGTCGGCTCGACCCGCGACCTGGCCTCGGTGTCGCACGAGCTCGCGGCGGGGCGGCTCGACGCACGTGCCCAGGCCGGGAGCGCACCCGAGTTGCGGGAGGTGTCGGCCGCTCTCAACCACCTCGCCGGGCGGATCCGCGAGCTTCTCGCCCAGGAGCGCGAGGCCGCGGCCGACCTTTCCCACCGGCTGCGGACCCCGTTGACCGCGCTGCGCCTCGAACTCGAATCCCTCCGCGAGACCGTGCTCACCGATGGTCCGCCCGCTGTGCCGGGGTCGCTCGTACGCGCCGAAGCGTCGGTCGACGCGCTGGAACGGGCGGTCAGCCAGATCATCGCGGACGCGCGCCGGCCGGCCCGGGTGGCCGGGCAGGGTTCCGGCCGGTGCGACGCGGCGGAGGTCGTCACGGAACGGATCAGATTCTGGGCCGTGCTGGCCGAGGATCAGGACCGCGCGCTGTCCGCGCCGGACACGGCCGGGCCGCTGCCGGTCGCGGTCCACCGCGAGGACCTGGCGACCTGTGTGGACGCCCTGCTGGGCAATGTGTTCGCGCACACGCCCGAGGGCATCGGGTTCGCCGTGGGCCTGGAGGCGCTCCCGGCGGGGGGCGCCCGGCTGACCGTCGCCGACGACGGTTCTGGATTCGCCACCTCCGACCCGCTGGAGCGGGGAGTGAGCGGCGCGGGGTCGAGCGGGCTGGGCCTCGACATCGTCCGGCGGACCGTCGAGTCCACCGGCGGTACGCTCGCCGTCGGCCGCTCGGCGTCCGGCGGTGCCCTGATCACGCTCGACCTCGCGGGACCTTAACGGCTCCTTAGGGATGCCGCAGCGCGCCCCTATCCACCGCCGGGCGACTCTCTTCTCACACCGACCTCCACGACATGGAGGTCGAACGCGAGGAGGGCTTCGAATGCGCAAGAAGGCCATCACGGGTGCCGGGTTCACGGCCATCGTTCTCGGCGGCGGACTGGTGCTCGCGCTGAACGGGGGCGGCAGCGCCTCGGCGGAACGGACGGCGGCGACGCAGACACGGCCGTCGGCCTCGGCGTCGCCCGCCGCGACGACGATCAGCCGCGCGGAGGCGGAACGCATCGCGCTCCAGACGGTCCCCGGCGGCCAGGTCCGCTCGGCGGAGCTGGAGACGGAGCACGGCGCGACGGTCTGGTCCGTCCGGGTGAGCAAGGACGGCGTGACGCATGAGCTGCAGCTCGACGCGCGTACGGGCAAGGTCGTCCGCGACCGGTCCGGCCAGAGCGGGGCCGGTCAGAGCGGGGCCGGTCAAGACAGCGCGGGGCACCGCGAGCCCGAAGCGCGCCACGACCACGGACGGCACGACGCCGGCCACAACGAGAAGAACGATGACCACGGCGGCGACCGGCACGGGGAGGACGGCCACCGCGGCCACGACGGCTGACCGACCCGCGATCACGATCACCGGACATCCGGATACACCGACGGGCCCGCCGCACACCGCGGCGGGCCCGTCCGCTTGTGCCTCACCGCGCCGTCCCCGGCGCGTCCGCACGACGAATGCCGCGTCAACGGAAATATCGGTGCTTTCGCGCGTTCTGGCGGCAAAGAGCCAGTCATCATCTGCGCCCGGAAGACCCGGCCGGTGCGAGCGCGGTCGGCCGACGGGTATGCAGCAGATATCCCGGATGCCCGCCCCGCAGTGGAGTCCGCCGCCGAGCGGCCTGACGGCTAGGAGCACAGCGCATGGTCCATCGCCGTACCGAGACGACACCCGCCCGTACGGTGAAGGGCGTCGCCCTGCCCCTGCTGGCGGTCGTGGTCATCGTGGGCGGCGTGCCGCTACGCGCGCGCGCAGCGTACGGGTCGGACGACCACTACTCCGTAGGAAACGGACGGCACAACAAGAACGTCGTCGAGAACTTCAGCCCGGAGTTCAACCGGGGCATTCAACACATCACCAACGTGAACGTCTCTGGAAACACGGCGGTCCAGGCCTCCTTCTGCAAGGGGAGATTCCGGCACTGCCACTTCAACCAACGGACCGTCCTAAGGAGTCGGTGACGCCGCCGACCATGACGCGCCCCTGACAACGGCCGGGTAATAATCTCCCCCCGGATCGGCCGTGTCACGATCATGACCTCAGGGTGGGGTAGGCCCATCCAACGCAGTGCGTTCGTACGTCTGAATCCCCGACGCACAAGGGGTCACGAGGATGATTCACCATCTTGTCGCCGCTTCGGCTGCCACGGCCTTGTACGGAGGAGTCGCTTCGTCCCCGGCCCGCGTGTCGCGGAGGCCTGCGACCGTCGCCCGCGACGGGAGCCATCACCACGACGGGAACGGCCACCACAATCGCAACATCATCTCGGTGCGAAGCCCGACCCATAACCGCGGATACCAGCACACGAACAACAGCAACGCCGGCGGCATGAACCCGGTCCAGAACGCGCTGTGCCGCAATGTCACCGTCTGCACCATCAACCAGAAGGTGAACGTCATCCAGCCGGCGCGGCCGGCGGAACCCGTCACCGTGCCCATCCAGGCGCTGCCCGAGACGGTCGTCCCGCAGAGCATCGTCCGGCCGGCACTGCGGCCGGCCGAACGACCCGTCGCACGGCACGTCAGAGGACCCTTCATGTACATGGGCGGGGACGGGTTCATGCTGGTGGCGCCGGACTCGGGCACCCCGGCCGCCTTCGGGGCATCGTCGGACCGGATCGGCTCCTTCCCTCTTCCGTTCGGCTTCTTCGGCTGAGCAAAGACCGAGCCATCATCGGCTCCGCGCGGAAGAAAGCGGCGATGCGCGGGCGGTCACCGGGTATGCAGAGGAATGCGGTCGATGTCCGTGCCGAAGCGTCGCCGACCCGCTCTCTGAAGGGACCACGCATGAAGGTGATCGAGAAAGGCGGCGGCCTTCTCCTCGCCCTCACCGCCGGGTCCTGCCTGGTCGCTCCCGCGGCGTCCGCCGGCGACATCAACCACAACGGCAACGGCACGCACAACCACAATGCCTTCTCCATCCGCAGCCCGACGCACAACGACGGGGTCCAGGCCATCTCCAACGCGAACGCCGGAGGGGCCACCTCCAGCCGGAACGCTCTGTGCAAGCGGACACGCTTCTGCCACATCCGTCAGTGGGGAGGGTTCCCCTGACCCGTCAGCGGTCCTGTCCCTCGAAGGCGTAGACGACGCCGCCGTCCCGGCGTTCGGGCACCACCGGTACGGCGCGCCCGGTGCGCCAGGACAGGTCCGCCGCGGTGGCCAGGTCGAAGGCGGCGAGCGCGTCCAGGCCGGTGACCGGAGGCATGGTGTCGTCGCGGACGCAGCGGGCGAAGGCCTCCATCTCCTCGGCGTAGGCCAGCGGGTACCGCTCCTCGAAGTCGCGGTTGATCCCGAAGCTCGCACCCTCCGGCGTCAGCCACAGGTAGTGGCGGTGCTGGGGCCGGTCGATCCGCGTCGTGGCCAGCTCCCCCATCACCTCGGTCGAGCATTCGTAGCCGTAGCCGGCCGCCCGGCTGTTGTCGATCACTCCGAGCGCGCCGCTCTCGAACCGGAGTACGACCAGCGCGGTGTCGATGTCGCCGATGGCGCGGATCGCCGGGTCGGCGATGGCCGTGCCGTACGAGCTGACCTCGACGATCTCCCCGATCATCCAGCGGGCGGTGTCCAGGTCGTGGATCGTGACGTCGACGAAGAAGCCGCCGGAGCCGGCCAGGAACTCCGCCGGCGGGGGCTTCATGTCGCGCAGCGACGTACGGAACAGGTACGGCGTGCCCATCTCGCCCGCGTGGATGCGCCGGGTCGCCGCCACCCAGTCAGGGTCGTGGCGCCGGTGGAAACCGACCTGGAGCTTCACGCCGGCGGCCGTGACGGCGTCGATGGTGCGTACGGTCCCGGGCCGGTCGAGGGCGATCGGCTTTTCGCAGAAGACGTGCTTGCCGGCCCGCGCGGCACGGACCGCCAGCTCGCCGTGCGTGGCGGTGGGTGTGGCCACCGCGACCGCCTCGACGGTGTCATCGGCCAGGACCTCATCGACATCGGCCGTCCAGGGCACGTCGAACTCCGCGCCCGCCGCAGCGGCCATGCGCGGATCGGCGTCGGCGACGACGGCCAGCTCGGCGGACCGGCAGCGCGCCGCCAGGGTGCCTGCGTGGATCCTGCCCATGCGGCCCAGGCCGACCAGGGCGACTCGCACCTTCGATTTCATCGGGCTCCTCGCGTCCGGGGGTGGACGTCCAGGCTGCCATCAGGTCAGCAGACCGGCACCGGCCGGAGGCTGATGCGGAAGCAGGCGCCGCCGCCTTCGCCGTGCTCGTAGCGGACCTCGCCGCCGCTGGCCCGGGCGAGACGCCGGACGATCCACAGCCCCAGCCCTGATCCCTCGGTGCGCCCCTCGACGCCGGGCTCGCGGGTGAAGCGGTCGAACAGGCGCGGGACGAACTCCTGCGGGACGCCCGGCCCGTGGTCGCACACGGTGAGCTCGATCCAGCCCGCCTCTTCCGCCGCCCGTACCTCGATCGGCGGACACCCGTAGGCGAAGGCGTTCTCGAGGCAGTTGACCAGGATCTCCGAGAGCTCACCCCCGTTGATGTACGCGGCCAGCCGGGGGTCGCACGAGACGTATACGTCCCCGGAGCGGGCGCCGAAGTCGGCCAGCCGTTCGAGGGTGAGCTCGAGCAGGCACACGCGTTCGAGGGGTGCCGGTATGACGTCCAGGTCGATCCTGGAGGCGGTGAGGAGCTTGGACACCATGGCCTGCAGGTAGATCGTACGGTCGGCGATCCGGTCGATGACCTCGGTCCGCCGCTCCGGTGTGAGCATGGCGGCCGGATCGCGCAGCACGTCGGCGAGGGTGCCGATCGTCGCCAGCGGGCTGCGGAGCTCGTGTGCGACCATCGCGGCGGTCGCGTGCTGGCGCTCCAGCGCCTTCTCGAGGTCACGCTCGAAGCGGCGGTGGCGGGTGACGTCGCGCAGCGCGGCGACATGAAGACGTTCGCCCTCCAGGATCGTGCTGGTGACCCGCATCTCGACGATCAGCTCACCGCCGTCGGGCAGGATCAGCTCCACCTCGGTCACGCCGCCCGCGACGATGGGAAAGCCGAAGGGGCTGCCAAGGAGGTCGTCCGCTCTCCGGCCGAACAGCTCCTCGGCCGCCGGGTTGCAGATGCGGATCCGCCCGTCCGCGTCGACCGCGACGATGCCGTCCGCGGATGCCGAGATGATCGCCTGTCCGGCACCGTGAGCCGCTGGGTCCGGGTGGGGCGCCTCGGCGGCCTTCTGGCCGGAATCGAAGATGTTCATCCGAGCCGTCCCTAGCCCCCGCCGATGGTCTCCGGTGCGGTGGTGCCGGGATCGGCGGGCCACGGCGGGTGTTCGGTCAGTGCCGCGCTGCCCGACAGGACGTGCGCGACCCTGGGCAGCGGGTCGCCGATGTGCATCCCGGCGTCGTCGATGGTGACCTGCCGGATCGCGGGGTCGTGGCGGCTCCCTCTCGCCTGGAGCACCGCGATGGCGCGCTGGATGTCGCCGATGCGCTCGACGTAGCGGAGCATGATGTTGACGTCGGTGACACTGGCCGTCTCCGCGGCGCTCGCCAGCGTTCCTCCGGGCAGGAGCTGGCCGGTGTGCGCCGCCGTGATCAGCGTGGTGATCTCCCGTTCGCGGAACACCGACGTCAGCGCGATGACGAAGTCGAGCAGTGACCGCGCCGAGACGACACGCTCCAGCGAGGAGAGCGCGTCGATGACGACCCGCGTGGGCGAGAAGTCGGCGATGGCGTGCCGAAGGCGCAGGAAGTGGTCCTCGGGCGATGCCGCCTCGGGGTAGTCGGCGCTCACCCGGATCCGGTTCTCCGCCTCCATCGTCTCCAGGTCCAGGCTCCAGCTCGCGGCGTTGCGCACGAGCTGCCCGCGCGTCTCGTCGAAGGTGGCGAACAGGCAGCGTCCCCCGTCCTCCTTCAGGGCGGCGTTCGCGAAGTGCAGGGCGGTCAGCGTCTTGCCGACGCCGGGCGGCCCGGTGAGCAGCGTGATCGCGTCCTTGAACAGACCGCCGCCGACCATGTCGTCCAACCCGGGGTTGCCGGTGGAGACCCGGACGTAGGAGGCGCGCCGCTTCGCGCCCGTCGCCCCGATGGGGATGACGACGAACCCCTCACGCGGGTCGATCGTGAACAGCCACTCGCCCGTACGGTGGGGCAGCCCGCGGAACTTGACGATCTCGACGGTACGGCGCCGGCGTTCGTCGCGCAGCACGTTGCGCAGCACGATGATGTTGTCCAGGACGAACTCCTCGACGCCGTAGCGGGACAGGCCGTTGTACTCGTCGGTCCGCTCGGCGGTGAGCAGCAGGGTGACACCGAGGGACTTCAGGGCCGCGACGATCCGGAGAAGCTCCTGGCGGATGGTCCCGACGTCGGCGAAGCGGCTGAAGATCGACCCGAACGAGTCGAACGAGACGCGCCGCGCGCCGCTCCGCTGGACCGCGTGCTGGATGCGGGCCAGCAAGGCGCCGAAGTCGTACCCGCCGACGGTGTGGACGTCCTCGCCGACCTCCTCCGAGGCGTCGACGAAGACCCACATGCCGTTCGCCTCCCACTTGTCGACGTCGAAGCCCAGCGACATGGCGGTCCGGCGGATCGAATCGGCCGTCTCCTCGGAGGTCACGAAGACGCCGGCCTCGCCGAAGCGCAGGATCCCTCGGGCGATGAACTCGATCGTGAGGAGCGTCTTGCCACTGCCGGTCGTTCCGGTCACGAGCGTGGGCCGGCCGGCGGGCAGCCCGCCCAGGGCGATGTCGTCGAAACCGCTGATGCCGGTGGGCAATCGCTCGATCGAGCCGCGTCCGACCATCATGGGCTCCTCTCCGACAGCAGGTCGCCGGGCAGGCCCAGAACAGTGGCGGCTCGACAGTGGTCCGACAGATCGCCGATGACCCTCAGCAGGGGCCGCGGCAGGAGCCTGACGACGGTCGGGGTGGCGAGGATCCGTGCCTCCTCCGCCAGATCGGGCCGCTCGGCGGTATCGATGACCTCGATCTCGTACCGGCTAGGGAGGTGGGCCTCGCAGAGGACACGCAAGTTGGAGACGGCCGCCTGGGATCTGGCGGTCTGCCCGAAGATGTAGAGCCTGAAGGCGTAATCGGCCATGGTGGGCCCTGGGTGTCTGGGTACGCTGATAATGTCCTGTTTCTCGGCCTACCCGCACCGCTCGGTCCCGAACACTGGGGCTGACCAGCGGAGATGGTGGACCGCCTGGAGGCGCTCAGACATGAGCCCAGCATTTCCGGTCACACGGGTTCTTCTGGTCGAAGATCACCAGACCCTCGCCGAGGCCCTGACGATCGCCATCGACGCGCAGCCGGACCTGGAGTGCGTCGGCGCGGCGGGGTCGGCCGAGGAGGCGCTACGGCTCGCCCGCACGCGGCGCCCCGACGTCGTGCTCATGGACATCCATCTGCCCGGGGCCGACGGCATCGCCGGCACGAGGCGGATCAAGGCGACCCACCCGAGCGTCCGCGTGTACATCCTGACCGGGGACGCCACCCCGGAGCTGTTCGCCGAGGCCACCGCGGCCGGAGCCACCGGATTCCTGGCGAAGGACGGTCCGCTCCCCGACGTCCTCGCGGCCATCCGCGCGCCGGCGCGGGGAAGGACCATGGTGGCGGGCGGCACGTTCACGGCCCTGGCCGCCGAGCTCCGCCGCGGCGGACGTGAACAGGACGGAAACGAGGAGAACTGGGCCTGCCTCACCGAACGCGAGAGGGAGGTCCTCGCCCTGATGGGCGAAGGCCTGGGCGCGCGACTGATCGCGAAACGCCTCCAGGTGAGCGAACACACCATCCGCGGCCACATCAAGCGCGTCATGGCGAAGCTTCGCGTGCACAACCAGCGTGAGGCGCTCATCGTGGCCGCCCGCACGGGCCTGCTCCCGGGCCGGCGTTGAATACCTCCTTTCCATTCAGCGATCGGCTGCGGACGGAGTTCGGTGCGGCACGTGCTCCGCGACGGCTGGCGAGCAGCCCCCGTTCGAACGTCTGGCGGGCCGAACTGGGCGGGACGCCCGCCGTGGTGAAGCAGATCGTGGGCGGCCCCGATGCCTCGGCCCGGTACGCACGCGAGGTGACCGCACTGCGGCTGGCCGCGCGCGTCACGCCTCCGGTGGCGCCGCGGCTGCTCGGCACGGACGCGGAGAGCCGGACGCTGGTCCTGGAGGACCTCGCCGAGGACGGGCCGCCCGGCGACTGGCTGGTCGGGTACGCCGCGGGACTGGCCCGCCTGCACGCCGCCACCGGACCGGCCGACACGGGCACGCTCCCCCGCTGGCAGGGCCCGGACACCGACGACGTACGCGCCTTTCTCTCTCTGGCCGGGAGGCTGGGGATTCCGGTCGGCCCGGACGTCACCGGCGAACTCGCGGCACTGGTGGAGCGGCTGCAGGAGGCCCCGGGACACGCGCTGCTGCACGGCGACCCGTGTCCCGGGAACGACCTGTACGCCGCCGGCGAGGTCACGTTCGTCGACTTCGAGCAGGCCGCTCTGGGCAACGGCCTCACCGAGCTCGCCTACCTGCGCATCGGCTTTCCCACCTGCTGGTGTGTCACGGACGTCACCGAACCGCTGCTCGCCCGCGCCGAGGCCGCCTACCGTACGACGTGGCACGCCGCCACCGGGTCCCCACCGGACGGCGACCTCACCGACGCCTGCGCCGGCTGGCTGATCCGGGGCGACGCGCTGGTGCAGCGTGCCCACCGGGAGACCACCGACCACCTGGCCCGCCTCCCCGCGCGCGACTGGTCCTGGGGCACGCTCACCGCCCGGGAACGCCTGGCCCACCGCCTCGCCGTCGTCGCCCGGCTCACCACCGACCGTGACGACCTGAACGCCGTGAACCACCTGGTCACCACCATGCGCGAACGCATGCGGACCCGCTGGCCCGGCCTCCGGCCGCCTCCCCTGATCCGACCAGAACCGCCGGGGTAGCACGGCAGGCCGTACCGGCAAACAATGCCTCCTTGACAAGATTATTTGTCGGTTATAGCCTGCGTTCATGCAGGACATCGCCGTGATCGAGGACCCGGCCGCCGCCGAGGTCTCGCTGGACCCCATCCGGGCCCGGCTGCTGGCCGAGCTGAGCGAGCCCGGCTCCGCGACCATGCTGGCCGCCAAGGTCGGCCTGCCCCGGC
>JAOPYG010000391.1 GCA_025964685.1 Actinoallomurus sp.
GTGCGCCCTAGCGGGGACAACCGGGCGAGCAATTTCATCAGAGCCGAGTTCTCCGCCTCGGCCAGGTCCATTCCGAGCTCGGCGTCCAGGGAACGCGCGATGGCGGCGCAGGTGGCGAGCAGTTCGTATCCGTGCTCGGTGAGGGTCAGCACCTGGCGACGACGCCGATCAGAACCCGTCGACGTCGATGACGGCTTGGGCGAAGGCTTCGGGGGCTTCCTGTGGCACGTTGTGACCGATGCCGTTCAGCGTCCGGTGTGCGTATTCACCGGAGAACTTGGCGCGGTAGTCCGCATCACCCCGAGCCGGCGTGAAGGGATCCTTCTCGCCATCAAGGATGATCGTGGGAACCGCGATGACCGGCCCCTTGGCGAGACGACCCTCCAGCCGGTCGTATCGCGGGTCACCCTTGGCCAGGCCCAGCCGCCAGCGGTAATTGTGGATGACGATGCTCACATAGTCCGGATTCTCGAACGCCGCCGCGGTGCGCTCGAAGGTGGCGTCATCGAAACGCCAGGTCGGCGAGTTGAACGTCCAGACGAGCTTCGCGAGGTCGTGGCGGTTCTCCTTGAGGCCCTCGACACCGCGGTCCGTGGCGAAGTAGTACTGGTACCACCACGCCCACTCCTGCTGCGGCGGCAACGGCGTCTTCTGCTTTTCGCGGTTGGTGATCAGATAGCCGGTCACCGAGACCAGGGCCTTGCAGCGCTCCGGCCAGAGCGCCGCGATGATGTCGGCCGTCCGCGACCCCCAGTCATACCCGGCGAGGACCGCCTTCTCGATCTTGAGCGCATCCATCAACGCGATGATGTCGAGAGCGACGACCGACTGCTGGGCGTTCCGCGGGGTGCGCTCGGAAAGGAAGCGCGTCGTGCCATGGCCGCGCAGATACGGGACGATCACCCGGTAGCCCTCGGCCGCCAGCAAAGGCGCGACGTCGACATAGCTGTGGATGTCGTACGGCCAGCCGTGCAGGAGAATGACCGCGGGCCCATTGGCGGGGCCGGCTTCCGCATAGCCGATGTTCAGGACGCCGGCATTGATCTGCTTCAGCGAGCCGAAGGATGTGTGCGTCCCCGGCTTGACCGTGGGCGCGACCACCGGCTTCCTTCCGCCGGGCATGGCAGCCGAGGCCGATGCCGAGGACAGGCCGGCCAGTGAAGCCGTCGCCGCGCCCGTACCGACGATCTTGGCAAACGCGCGCCTGTTGATCATCTGAGACCTTCCCCATCGTTGTGGCCGTTGCATGAGGCCCGTGCGTCATCGGTTCAACCAATGACGAGCCTTGCACGCCGATCCGTCATCGGTCAAACTGATGACATGCAGCACGCTTTCCCCTGCGGAAACGCCGCACTCGACTTCGTGGGAACGCTGCGTGCACGGCGCAACGCCGCACCCCGAGAGATGCTCACGTCGCCGGAGGACCTCGACTCGTGGTTCCGTGAGTCCGGGCTGGTCGACGGCGAGACGCACTGCCGATCGTCCGACGTCCCCGACGCGGTGGCGCTCAGAGAGGCGATCTACTCGCTCATCGCCGCGAGGTTGGCGAACGAAAGTCTTGACGAGGGCGCGCTCTCGCTGATGAACCGCACGGCGCGTACGCCCTCCGCGATCCCGCAGCTCACGCCCGCGGGCCGCCGGGTCGAAGCCACCGCGGAGCAGGCGATGTCGTCCGTCGCCCGCATCGCCATCGACGTCCTCACCGGGCCGGAGGCACTGCTGCTCAAGGAATGCGGCCGACCCGAGTGCACACAGGTCTACACGGATCGTTCACGTGGATCGCGCCGGGAGTGGTGTTCGGTCAAGTGCCGCAACAAGGTGAACGCCGCCGCCTACCGCGCTCGCCTGCGAGAGCGCCGACCACGCTGACGTTCCGAACCACCCGGCTCCCCCCGAACGCGAGCCGGGTGGTCCGCCGGCGTCAGCGGTGCGGGATCTCATGATCGGCCTGGAACAGCCCATTCGGGTCGATGGCCTTACGGATCCTCAGCAGTGCTTCCCAGGCCGAGGTGTCGTACCCGGTCGACGGGTCCACCGGTTCCTCCTGGAAGTTCAGATACTCGCGTCCCCGTGAATACGGGGCCATCGCGCCGACGACCCGCGAGGCGGCCGGCACCCGGCCGAAGGTGTCGATCTCGGGTCCGAGCTCCCGTAGCGGCGCCAGGATTCGCTCCGCCTCGGCATCGTCTCCCAGCACGGCGCCGTCGATGATGACCGGCTGACGTCCGCGGAACGGTACGCAGCGCGGTGAAGACGACAAGGTGTAGATGGAGTGGTCGCCGAGCAAGGCGACCGCCGCCCGGGTTCTGGACGAGCGTCTCCGCCAAGACCGTAATGACCTGGGCTGGCGAGTCACCCAGGCCATCGACCAGCTGCCGCAGCCCGGGCGCGACGTCCTCGCTGGGAACGGGCCGCTGTCACCGAGTCCGCCACCGCCCGTCGCCAGAAGCGTGATCGCCCATGTGCCGCTCACGTGCCTTCATCCGGCACTGAGTTCGGCCAGTTGTGCCTCCAAGGCCGTGCGGATACCGGTGATCGCGTCCTGCCCGACGGCCCGGCGTAGGGGTGGCTCGGGCATGGCCACCGTCTGCATGACCGCGGTCACGACGTCGGCGGGGTCTCCGAACGAATCCGCGGGCCGCTGGGCGAACGCCGTGAGGAAGGCTCCGACCGTGGGGGCGTAGACACCGTCGGGCGCCACAAGGTGAGCCGAGGCGGAGAAGTCCGTGTTGAAGGTGCCGGGCTCGATGATGGTGACCCTGATCCCGGACGGCGCGATCTCCAGCGCGAGGGCTTCGCTCATCAGTTCGACGGCGGCTTTGCTGGCCGAGTACAGCCCGGAGGAGGGCCATGCGAACCGGCCCAGCAGAGAGGACATCTGCACGATCCTGCCCTTGGACGCCCGCAGGGCCGGCAAGGCGGCGCGCAACGCGTTGAGCATGCCGAAGAAGTTGGTGTCCATCACCATCCGGGCCTCGATGTCGCTGGTCTGCTCGACGGACCCGAACAGTCCGAGCCCGGCGTTGTTGACCAGGACGTCCAGGCGGCCATGGGCTTCGATCGCCCTGCGGAGCTCGTCCTCGGCATGAGGAGCGGTGATGTCGAGGACGAGTGTGGTGAGACGCCCGGCGGCCGCTTTGATCGTGCCCAGACGGTCGCCGCGGCGAGCCACCGCGATCACGTCTGCCCCTTCGTCAAGAACACGCTGTGCCAGGTGGTGGCCGAACCCGGAGGAGGCTCCGGTGATGAGCCAGGTGGTGGAGGGCATGAGGTGGCCTCTTTCCGTGAAGGAGCCGCCCGGTCGGGCAGCCACCTCCACACAACCGTCCGCACGGCCGGTGCGGGGCCCTCAGCCTGGTCCACCGCTCCCCCCGCCGGCGCATCCTAGGAAGGAGAGGGCCAGGCAGGGCAGAACCCCAGGTCAAGGCGGAAGAGAGGATGGTGTCATGGCTCACAACGAGGACCTCAGCGACTTCCTCAGAGCCCGCCGCGCCGCGCTTTCCCCCGAGTCCGCAGGACTGACGCCCAGTGGCGTCCGGCGGGTACCCGGTCTGCGCCGGGAGGAACTCGCGCAGCTGGCCGGGGTGAGCGTGGACTATTACACCCGGCTCGAACAAGGTCGCCACATCACGCCCTCGCCCGGCGTGCTGGATGCGATCGCCGAAGCCCTGCTGCTGGACGACGCCGAGCGGTCTTACCTGCACACGGTCGCGCGACCGGCGCCCGTACGCCAGAAGGCGCCGCGGCCCCAGCACGTACGCGCCGGCATCATGCAGCTGCTCGACACGCTCGGTGACACCCCCGCCTTCCTGCAGGGACGCCGTACCGACATCCTTGCCATCAACCCCATGGGCCGGGCCGTCTTCGCCGACTTCCCCGCGATGCCGCCACGAGAGCGCAACGTCACGCGCTGGATGATCCTCGACGAAGCCGCTCAGGCGTTGTTCGTCGACTGGAGCACGGTCGCCCCCGAGGTCGTCGGCACGCTGCGCATGGACGCTGCCCACCATCCCAACGACGAGCGGACCGCTCAACTGGTCGGCGAGCTGTCGATGAGGAGCGCGCAGTTCCGGCGGTGGTGGGCGGACCAGAAGGTGGTCGAGCGCACCTACGGCCGCAAGCGGCTGCGCCACCCCCTGGTCGGCGACCTCGAGTTCAACACCGAGGCCATGGAACTGCCGGGAGATCCCGACCAGCTTCTGCTGGTCTTCATGCCCAGCAGCCGGACCCGCACCGCCGAGGCGCTATCCGCTCTGGCCTCCCTGCAGGCCAGTGGCCGCGGACACTCGGCCGCACCAGGGCACCGGAAGCACGTCGCACACTGACGAGCCTTCACTCACCGGGGGAAAGATGCATCACAGCGGACCCGCGGGTTCGAACAGCCCGAGCTCGTCTCCTGACCGTCTGCGCGGGAAGGTCGCGCTTGTCACCGGCGCGAGTTCGGGCATCGGCGAGGCGGCGGCGAAGGCGCTCGCCGCGCAGGGCGCCAACGTCGTGCTCACCGCGCGGCGTCAGAGTGAGCTCGATCGGGTCGCCGCGCAGATCGGCGACGCCGGCGGTACAGCGATCGCCGTATGCGCCGACGTACAGGTCGACGAGGACCTCTGGGAGGCGGTCCACACCTGCGAGGAGCATTTCGGCGGCCTGGACATCGCCTTCAACAACGCGGGAGGTTCAGGCACTCACGCACCCGTCGAGGAAGTCACCCCGCAGGCGTGGCGGGCGGACCTCGACCTGCTTCTGACCAGCGTGTTCCTCTCGATGCGTCGCGAGATCCCGGCGATGCTCCGGCGTAGCGGCGGCGTGATCATCAACAACTGCTCCACCCTCAGCCTCGTGGGCTCCGCCGGGGGGATCAGCTCCTATGTGGCGGCCAAGCACGGCCTGCTCGGGCTTACGCGCGCCGCGGCGCTGGAGCTCGCGCCGCGCAATCTGCGTGTCAACGCGATAGCGCCGGGGGTGGTGGACACCCCGATGTCGCGCTCGGGATTCGCCTCCTATGAGGGGTTGGAAGCAGAGCTCCGTGCCGCCCACCCGATCGGGCGGATCGCGGCACCCGAGGAACCGGCGTCGCTCGTCGCCTACCTGGCCGGAGAGGAGGCCGGCTTCATCACCGGTGCTGTCCTGGCGGTGGACGGAGGCTGGACGGCCCGCTGAGCGCCGATGTCCCGATTCCCCGAGCGATCCGCCGCGCCGACCGTGGCGAGCGTCACGACGGGCGGAGGAGTCCGGTCTGGTAGGCGAGGACGACGGCCTGGACCCGGTCGCGCAGGCCGAGTTTGGGCAGGATGCGGCTGACATGGGTCTTGACGGTCGCCTCGGACAGGCCGAGTGCCTGCGCGATCTCGGCGTTCGAATGGCCCTTGGCCATCTCGATCAGTACCTGGCGCTCGCGGTCGGTGAGGCGGTCCAGCCGCGCGTCGGCGGCCGTGCCCAGCCGGGCGGGATGTTGCTGGGTGAAGGTCTCGATCAGCCGCCGGGTCAGCCGGGGGGCGACGACGCCGTCGCCGGCCGCGACCGTGCGGATGCCCGCGATCAGTTCGGCGGGCTGGACGTTCTTCAGCAGGAAGCCGGCCGCGCCGGCGTGGAGCGCGGCGAACGCGTACTCGTCCAGGTCGAACGTCGTGAGGATCAGTACGCGTGAGGCCGCGTGGTCCCGGGTGATCTGCTCGGTCGCCTCGATGCCGTCCATCCCCGGCATCCGTACGTCCATCAGCACGACGTCGGGGGCGAGCGCGGCCACCTTGGCGACGGCCTCGGCGCCGTCACCGGCCTCCCCGACGACCCTCATGTCCGGGTGTGCCTCCAGTACGAGCTGGAAGCCCATGCGCAGCAGCGGCTGGTCGTCGACGAGCAGGATGTCGATCATCGGGTGCCGTCGAGCTGGGCCGGTTCGAACCGGGCGTGGACCCGCCAGCCGCCGCCGGGCAGTGGGCCGGCCTCGAGCAGGCCGCCGTACACCGCGACGCGCTCGCGCATGCCGGCGATGCCGTGCCCGGTGCGTTCAGGTCCGGCGGGCACGGGGACGGCGGGCCGCCCGTCATCGGTGATCTCGAGTTCGACACGCTCGCTGGAGTACACGAGCCGTACCCGGGCCGTGGTCCCCGCGGTGGTGTGCTTCCGGATGTTGGTGAGCGCCTCCTGGATGAGCCGGTAGATGGCGAGCTCGGCGCCGGGGGCCATCGCCGGGGGCCGCCCCGTGACGACGAACTCCACCGGGAGCCCCGCCGCGCGTACCTCGGCGAACAGCGCGCCCAGCTGGCTCAGCGCCGGTTGCGGGTGCCTCTCCTGGTGCGCCGGCTCGCCCTCGCGCAGTACCTCCAGGACACGCTGCATCTCCCCGATGGCCTGGCGCCCGATCTCCGAAGCCTTGCCGATGGCCTCGGCGGCGCGTTCCGGCGAGGTCGGGAGTGTGTACGCGGCGCCGTCGGTCAGCGCGACCATGACCGAGAGGCTGTGCGTCACGATGTCGTGCACGTCGCGGGCGATCCTGGCCCGCTCCTCCCCCACGACGATCTGGGCCTGCTGGTCGCGTTCGCGCTCCAGGCGGGCGGCGCGGTCCTCCAGCGACGCCAGGTACGCACGGCGGGTGCGCAGGTTGAGGCCGATGACGGCGGCGGCCGTGGACATCCCGGATAGCAGCACGAACGTCCGTACGGTGTGGAGCCGGGGCGCCCACTGGTCGGTGGCCAGCGCGACGCCGAGCTCCATGACGCCGGCGGCGAACAGCAGACGGCGCAGCGAGGAGTGAGCGGCGACGGAGTACAGCGCGATGAGCAGGGCGAAGTCCCCGCTCGTCAGGAGCACGCCGCCGTACCACTGCACGAACGCCACTCCCGCGACCACGGCGAAGGTGGTGAGCGGGGTGCGTCGCCGCCAGATCAGCGGCACGTACAGGGCGATCTGCAGCGTCCAGGCGAGCAGCGGTCGTGCCGGCGCCTCCTTGAGCAGGTGAAGGGCGCCGAAGAGCAGCAATCCGAGGGCGAACGCGGCGTCGACCAGGGCGGGACGCCGTGCCGAGAACGTACGCAGCGCTGAGCCCCAGCGCGCGAGTAGCGCGCCGGGGCTCACCGGGACGGACAGGCCGGTCACCGCGGCTCAGGCGTCCCGGCGCTTGAGCAGATACGCCGCGACCGCCATGGCGATGACGGTGTAGAGGACGAAATACCCGAAGCCGGTCCACGGTCCGAGCGAGCCCGGGTCGGGGTTGTTGCTGAGCAGGTCGCCACCGGCGTTGCTCGGCAGGTACGGGGTGATGTGCTTCCCCCACGAGGTCAGGTTGAGGACCTCACCCAGGACCGGCAGCACCAGCAGGATGCCGAAGAGCGCGGCGATGGCACCAGCGGTACTGCGGATGATGGTGCCGAGCGCCGTACCCAGAAGGCCGACGACCGTGAGGTAGAGCCCGACCCCGGTGACGATCCGGAGCGCCTGCGGTGACGACAGGGTGGCCTGGATGTGCTGCGACGAGAGGATCGCCTCGCCGCCGAAGAACGTCACGAAGGACACGATCTCCATCACGACGAGCACGACCACGCCGAAGACGGCGGCCTTGGCCCACAGGACGGGCAGCCTCCGGGGAACCGCGGCGAGCGTGGCACGGATCATGCCGGTGGAGTACTCGCCGGTGATCACCATCACGCCGAGGACGCCGACGGCGAGCTGCGCGATGACGTACGGCTGGAGCGGCACGGTCACCGCGAGGGTCGCGGCGTCATCGATACGGTGCGCGTGGTCGCTGACCCGGCTGGCGAAGCCCCAGCTGAACAGCAGGCCGAGGCCGACGGTGGCGGCGATCGCGGCGAACAGCGACCAGAACGTGGAGCGAAGGCTCTTGAGCTTGATCCACTCGGAGTTGAGCACCCGTACCTGGGTGACCTTGCCGGTGGGGACGGACGGAGTGACGGTGGCGGTGGTCATGCCGCGGACCTCTCTGCGACGGGCGCGCGGTACTCGACGGAGTTGCCGGTCAGCTCCATGAACGCCTCTTCGAGCGAGGCCTGCTGTGATGCCAGCTCGAACAGCGTGATGCCGTTCTCGGAGGCGATCTGGCCGATCTGGTCGCTGATCAGCCCGCTGACCAGCAGCGTGCCCTCCTCGACGTTGCCCACCGTCACGTCCGGGCCCGCCAGCAGCTCGCCGAGCCGCGAAGCCTGCGGCGAACGCACCTTGACCCGCCCGGTCGAGGCCTGCTCGATGAACTCGGTCACCGACGTGTCGGCGATCAGCTTGCCGCGCCCGATGACGATGAGGTGCTCGGCGGTCAGGGCCATCTCGCTCATGAGGTGCGAGGAGACGAAGACGGTACGTCCCTCGGCGGACAGTTCCTTGAGCAGGTTGCGGATCCACAGGATGCCCTCGGGGTCCAGTCCGTTGACCGGCTCGTCGAGGATCAGCGTCTTGGGATCGCCGAGCAGCGCGGAGGCGATGCCGAGCCGCTGGCCCATGCCCAGGGAGAAGCCGCCGGCGCGCTTGCGCGCGACGTCCCGCAGCCCCACCAGGTCGATGACCTCATCGACACGGCGGCGCGCGATGCCGGTCGTCGCGGCCAGGGCCACCAGGTGGTTGTAGGCGGATCGGCCGGTGTGGATGGCCTTGGCCTCCAGCAGGGCCCCGACCTCGTGAAGGGGAGCCGGGTGGTCGGCGTAGGAGCGGCCGTTCACGGTCACCGATCCCTCGGCGGGCCGGTCGAGCCCAAGGATCATGCGCATCGTCGTGGACTTGCCTGCGCCGTTGGGGCCGAGGAAACCCGTCACCACTCCGGGTTCGACGGTGAACGTCAAGCCGTCCACCGCGGTTTTGTCGCCATATCGTTTCGTCAGGCCTTCGGCCTTGATCATGTTCGCTACCTCGGGGGATGTGGGTGTCATGCTCACTGAGAACGGTATGGCGTATCTCGGGTGCGGCCGTCGCCCCAGCGGAGGAACTTGCTCGCCGGAACCGTCACCCGGCCGATGTAGGACTACATCGCACGATGGACGGCGCGGCGTCAGGAGATCGCCGGCGAGCCGGCCGGTGAGCGCCTGGCCTGGTAAACGATCAGGGCCACCAGTACGGCGGTGAGGATGAGCGAGGCACCGATCGTGCCGTATCCGAGGCCGCCCTTGGCGACGGGCTTGCTGAAGAAGTCGCCGGTGGTGGCACCGAGCGGGCGGGTCAGCACGAACGCGATCCAGAACAGGAGCGCGGTGGAGATCGGCGTGGAGTACTTGGCGATCATGATGAGGGCGAGCAGGCCGCTGATCAGCAGGGCCCCTCCGCCGAAGCCGAGTTGGGTGTCGTCGGCCAGGAAGTCGCCCAGGGAGGTGCCCAGCGTGTTGGAGAACAGGATCGCCGTCCAGTAGAGCAACTCGCCGCGCAGGCCGGTGACGCGGGTGACGTCGAAGGGGTGACCGCTGAGCTTCCAGACCGCGAACACCGCGGTCAGCGCGGTGATCAGGACCAGTGCGCCCTTGAAGTAGCCGAGACCGGCGGTGCGGTTCATGAAGTCGGACATGGTCGTGCCGGCCGTGCTGGTGGACAGGATGACCGTCCAGTACAGCGCCGGATGGAACCTCTGGACCCTGAGCTGGGTGACGAGGCTGAGCAGGAACAGGCTGATCAGGATCGCCGAGCTGATGAGGTAGCCGACCTTCATCGTCTGGGCCAGCAGGTCCCCGGCGGTCTCCCCCAGGGTGGTCGCCGCGATCTTCATGATCCAGAAGATCAGGGTGATCTGCGGGAGCTTGGTGACGACCTGCCGGCCGACCTGCGGACGCGCACTCCCCTGGGCGGTGCTGTCCACCAACTCCGACCTCCCCGAGCCGACCACAGACTGTCACGACTGAGTACTCAGTGTTACATGCCCGTAGAAGGTCGCTGGTGAAGCTGGAGCTGGTGTCGGGGAGGAGGGCCCCTCAGCGCACGACGTCCTTCCGGCTCATCGCCAGATAGCCGACGAAGCCGAGGATGACGACGGTCAGAGCCAGGCTGACCGGCCCGGTGCCCAGAGCGAGACCGCCTCGTGCACGCGAGACGCCCAGCCAGTCCGCGAACGAGGCACCGAGCGGCCGCGTCACCACATAGGCGAACCAGAAGGCGAAGACCGGATTCAACCCGAGTCGCCAGTAGGCCAGAGCCGGGACGGCCATCAGGACGGCGAACATCACCCCGGAGGTGAGATATCCGAGATGAATGCTGACCGCGGTCATGTCACCCGCGGCGGTGCCGAGCGCGAACGTCGCCATTACGGTGGCCCAGTAGAAGACCTCCCGGCGCCACGTGAAGATGCTGTGAATGGACAGTGTCTTCTCACTCACATACCAGAGCGCGAAGACGGCGGCCAGGGCGACCACGAAGAACGCCGTGGAAACGACATAGGGAACACCAAGACCGACGTGCAGCACGTCGGCGGCCATCGTGCCGAACACGCTGACCATCACGACGGCCGACCAGTAGATCCAGGCCACATAGCGCCGGACGCTCAGCTGCAACACGAGCGCGGCCGCCAGGACCACGCCGGCCAGTCCGACGGCGACGATCGGGCCGAGCCGATGGGCCAGGTAGTCGGATGTCGTCTCGCCCATACCGGTGGTGAGCACCTTTATGACCCAGAAGTAGGCGGTCACTTCCGGAACCTTGCTCAGCATCCGCCGGGGAAATACCGAAGGAGGGTTGTGTTGTAGTTGATCCGTTTTCACGTCGGCAAGGGTCGCATATCCCTACGGGCGTCCAGCAACCGCCATGACGCACATTTTACTCAAAAAAGGAATTGGCGCACATTCTCACAAGCGGCGGTCCACAAGGGCGAACTGCCGTTCCCAGCGGTCGATGATGGCGTCCGGGGCGTAGCGGGTGACCGACACGCGTGCGGCCTCCCCCAGGGAGTCGCGGAGTCGCGCGTCGTCCATCAGCCGGTCGAGGGCGGCGGCGAACTCCATGACGTTGCCCGGCGTCACGATCAGCCCGTCGTGTCCGTCGGTGAGCAACTCGCGTACGCCCGGTGCGCAGTCGAAGGCGACGGTGGGCAGTCCGTAGGCCATCGCCTCGATGATGGACATGGGGAAACCCTCCTCGCGCGACGACAGCGCGAAGACCGACGCGCCGGTCAGCGCGCCCTCCAGATCGGAGGTCGCGCCGGGGAACTCCACGCTCGCGTCGAGGCGGAGTTCTGCCGCGCGACGCCGCAGCTCGCCCTCTTCGGGGCCCGTCCCGTACAGCCGCAGCCGCCAGGACGGGTGACGAGGCGCCACCTCGGCCCAGGCTTCCAGCAGCATGTCCTGGCCCTTCTCGAAGGACAGTCGCCCGAGCCGTACGACCACCGGCTCGGTGCGCGACGAGGCCGAGACCGGCGTGACGTGGAGAGGGTTGGGCATGGCGGCGGCGTTGGACATCTCATCGAACGCCCACGCGTCGGCGTCGGCACCGGTGAGCGCGAGCAGCAGATCGGCGCCGGCGAAGTGACGTTTCACCCGCCGGTACCGGGACGACTGCCGCGTCGCCGTGTACGACTCGTGGCTCATGCCGATCACCGGCATGCCCGCGGTGTCGGCGCGCACCACCCATTCCATCGCCCAGACCTGCGCCGCGATGACCACGCCGCCGGGGCGGGCGGTGCGGAACAGCGCGCTCAGCCGTACGGCGCCGCGGCGGACCGTCGCCCGGTGGCGGAGCCTGGACAGGCGGCCGCGGCGTGGCGGCGGCCGGCGTTCGTGCAGGGTGGTGATGGTGTACGGCGGGTCCTGGCCGTAGTCGTGCGGCCGGTCCGCGTGGGTGACGCCGATCAGGTGGACGCGGTGACCCCTGAGCGCGAAAAGGCGCGCGACGTGATGCGCCCAGCGCTGCAGGCCGCCGAGTTCCTCCACGTTGTTGCAGACCATGAAGATGTCGCGGGTCTCAGCCACTGCGGCCTCCAGCGAAGAAGCGTTCGACGATCGCCTTGGCGGCGGTTCCGGTGTCGTACTCGCCGAAGCGCTCGACGAACAGGCGGCGCCGGTCGGCGTGGTCACGGTGCACGCCGTCGAGATCCGCGAGCGCGGCGAACAGCCCGTCCTCGTCGCCGGCCACGGGACCCGGCGCGTGCTCGGCGAGGTCGAAGTAGGCCCCGCGCTGCCGGTCGACATAGTCGTCGCCGTCCGGGGTGTAGAAGATCATTGGGCGGTCGCGGAGCGCATAGTCGAACATCACCGAGGAGTAGTCGGTGACCAGGACGTCGGCGAGCAGCAACAGCGGCGTGACATCGTGGACGTCGCCCACGTCGATGACGGTGCCGCGCAGCCCCGGGGGCACCACGGCCGTACTCAGGTAGTGCGCGCGGACGAGGAGCACATGGGAGTCGCCGAGCTCACGGGCGAAGCGGTCGAGGTCGAACGGGAGCTCGAACCGCGCGGCCGGCCGGCCGTTCTCGTCGGTGCGGAACGTCGGGGCGTACAGCACGACCGTACGGCCGTCATCCTCCAGTCCCAGACGCCGCCGCAGGTCGGCGAGCTCTTCGGGGTCCCCGCCGGTGACCAGCGGATCGTTGCGCGGATATCCGGCACGCAGCGGTTCGGCCGTCACGCCCAGGCCGCCGATCAGCGTCCGGACGTCATGCTCGGAACGAATGACGAAGTGGTCGAAGCGGCCGATCATCTGGCGCAGGCGTAGCTGCTCGTTCCTCGTGCTCTGCTTGACCGTGGGCTCGTCGAAGCCCATCCGCTTGAAGGCCGAGCCGTGCCAGGTCTGGATGTAGGTGGTCTGCCGGCGCTTGGTCAGCAGGGCGGGGAAGCCCTGGTTGTCGACCCAGAACTCCGCGCGGGCCAGCGCACGGAAGTATGCCCACGAGCCCCGCTTGACCAGCTTCGCGTCTTTGGGGAATCCCCGCGTGCTCGTGCTGTAGGACCAGATCGCCTGATGCGGCGTGCCGCGCTCGCGCAGTTCCCGGTGGATGTACTTGGGGTTGTCGGAGTACTGGGCACCGAGATGGCTCTCGAAGACGACGGCGCCCTTCCTGATCGGCAGCCGGACGAGGACGCGGTTGAACACGGCGATCTTCGTCGCGCGGGCGGTGAGCCGGCCTAGCACCGCCTTCTCGGCGCGCATGAGGGCGTGCCACCACGTCCGCCCCAGTCCCGTTCTGGAGATCCGGCGCAACAGGGGCAGGGTGAAGCGGGCGGGAAACCGGCGTCCGACGATGCGCAGCGCGAGCTCACCGGATTCGGCGACGTAGGCCTCCAGATGGTCGCCGACGACCCGGCTCAGCCGTGGGCGCACGGGCATCGCGACGCCGTCGTGGGCGGTCCCCGTGGAGGTCAGCCGCACCGTGATGGTGTCCTCGTCGGCTTTGACACTCAACCAGAGGCCCCATGTCTGGTCCACGAGCCCGATCGGCCGGATCCTGCGGGCCGGGACGAACCTCGCCTGCCAGGTGATCCGTGCGCCCTCGCGCCGCAGCGTCACCGGGACGCGGAACGCACGGCCCTTCCTGCGACGGTCCCGGATCTCCAGCTTTCCGGTGAGTTCCACGGCGGCGTCGATCCGGCCCAGCGGGTTGATCACGTCACCTGCGAGGAACAGCTCGCGTCCCTCCCGCCGCATCGCGTCCAGCCGGCCGCCCAGGCGGAGCGTGCCGAGCGGGGCCGAGTGGATCCCCAGGTCGGTGACGTCGAGGACGCGACGGCCCAGCTCGGATTCGAGAGCGGCCTCGGACCAGTAGATCCGGCCCTCGTGTTCGATCGGCTCGATCGACAGCGTCGGCGGTCCGTTCTTCTTCGGCGCGTGGTCGGCCGCCGCCATCGCCGCCTCGACGTCGCCCTCGCGGATCATGAACCCGGCGATGGCCGTCATCTGGTTGCACTCCTCGAGGACCGCGGGGTCCATCGCGCCCAGGTACGAGCGGGCCAGCGCGAGGAACTCCCGGCGGTACTCCGGGTCGCGGCTGCGGAGCTCCCGGAGGTAGAGCAGCAGGTCGTGGTTGATGAACTTGACGTTCTTCAGCTTGGCGAGCTCCGCGGCGCCGTGCGCGCGGAACGTCGCGTCGATCCGCCGGTGGATCTCCAGGCGGTCGGCGAAGTTGCGCAGCTCGGCGCGGCGATGGGTGATCGACAGGGTCTCCCCGCCCGGGATCACCAGCCAGTTGTAGACGCGGTGCGGGATGATCGCGATCTTCCGTGCGCCGACGTACGCCTGGGCGCTGAACAGCAGGTCCTCGTAGTGGAGCCGGTCGACGAACCGCAGCTCCTCGCGTTCGAGGAAGTCGCGCCGGTAGCACTTGTTCGTCGACAGGGTGTCATAGAGCAGGTCGGGATCCTCGAGGATGTTCGCGAGGACCCGGGACTCTCGGTACAGCGACGGATACCAGTTCTGCTCCTGCTCGGGGAGCACGCGCACACAGCGGCCCGAGACCAGCTCGGCACCGGTGTTCTCGGCGGCCGTCACGAGGTTCCGGCAGGCATGCGGGTCGAGGGTGTCGTCGCTGTCGAGGAACATCACATACCGGCCACGCGCGTGATCGATGCCCACGTTGCGAGGCCGTCCGCAGCCGCCGGAGTTCTCGGGCAGGGTGACGACCCGCACCCGATCCGGCGAGGCGGCGGCCAGCGCCGCAGTCACCCGGGGGGTCGCGTCGGTGCTGGCGTCGTCGACGACCACGACCTCCACTCCCGCCAGTGACTGCCCCAGTACCGAACGGACCGCGCGCGCCAACCTGCCGGCGTCGTTATAGACGATCACTACGACCGTCACATCGGGTTCCGAACAACTCACACTTATCGCCCTCGTTTGAGGAGAGTTATCTACTATTGCGGTAGTACGGCCGCGATAGTAGAAGTGTGAGGGTTATCAGCAGGCAAACGTCCGAGCGCGGAGCTCCAGGAGGCGTGGGGCGGCGCGGGGTCCGGTCACCCCGTCCTTCGGCCGACCTGCCGGAAGATCAAGGCCGCCAGGCCCAGCAGCACGATCGTGAACAACCAGCCGCCGGCCACGTCCGTGGGCCAGTGAACGCCGAGATAGACGCGGCTGAGACCGACGGCGACGGCCCACGTCGTGACGCACGCGATGACCACCGCCCGCGCGATCCCGTGAAGGCGACGGCACACGGCCCAGAGAACGAGCCCGGCCGCGGTCGCCGACGTCACGGTATGACCGGACGGAAAGGAGAAACCCGACACATGGACCGCCCAGTCGGCCGCCGGAGGCCGATGACGCCCGACCGCGGCCGAAAGGCCGAAGCGCAGCAACTGAACGACCAGCAGGACCGCCACCGCCCGTACCGCCATCAGCGCCCGCCCGTACGGCCCGGATCCACTGATGGCTCCCGCCACGATGGCCAGCGCGTAGGGCACCACGCCGACGCCGGTGGCGGTCACGAATGCCGCCAGCTTTCGCGGCGCGCCGGGCCGGTGACGGAGCGCCCAGCGGTGCACCGCCTGGTCGACCGCGAGCGGGTGGCCATGCCGGAACACGACCAACGCCAACAGCGCGAGCAGCAGAGCGGCGCTCGCCGTCACGATGAGACCCACGCGCGTCGTGCTCACCGCACCTGCGACGTCTCGTTCACGTCCAGCCCGTGATCGCTCGCCCGATCGAAGAGCTGGGCCGTGTCGTGTCCCGCTTCCAACGCGCTGAGCAGGCTGCCGGCGAGCAGGACGGCGAGTACGAGAACGGCGCCAGGCCGTCGTGGCGGCGCGTCGGTGAGGAGGGCACGCACCCGAGCCGGGACACCGCCCCGGTGAAAGCACTGGACGACACCGTCGAACGGTGACCGGCGATGTGCCGCGCCGGTGGCCAAGGCGGCACGGGCCAGCGTACGGGCGGCGATGTCACGATCCGCGACCGCGGCGGCGGCGTCCTCATCGGCCCACCGCTCGGTCAGATGATGGATGGCAGCGGGCAGCGTGACCAGCAACGGGTTGGCGGCGGCGATGAGGCCGGCGAGGGCGCGGTGGCGGTGGTGCCGATGGCGCAGGTGCGCCGCCTCGTGAGCGAGGACTACGCGGCGTTCGGCGCCGTCGAGCATGCGCAGCAATCCGGAGGACACGACGATCCTGCCGGACACGTCGCGGCCCGCGGGCAGCGCGAACGCTTCCGGTTCAGGTCGATCGAGGACCACGAGACGGCCGTCGCCACGGAGCCCCTCGGATACGCGCCGGGCGCGGCGGAGGTTGCGGGTCCATCGCACCGCCGTCCAGGTGGTGGCGACACCGAGGACGATGATCGCGGTTCCGGCGAGTTCGGCGATGACGGGTGAGACCGGGTCGTAGTGGTGGAGGAACTCGCCTGACCAGGCGCCGACGTACGCGATCGACGGGACCTGCCCGAGCAACGTCGCCGTCAGCAGCGCGAGCGCGATGAGCGAGGCCACCGTGCTCGCCAGTCCGGTCGCGAGCAGGAGCCTCGTGGCGAGCTTGGGCGGCATCCGGCCCGCGGACCAGGGTCCGGCGACGGCCAGCAGCGCGGAGACAACCAGTGGCACATAGACGATGACACGCATGTCAGGTACCAGGATCGCCACGCAGCAGGCGTTGCAGAAGTTCCTCGTCCTCCGGCTTCAGCGACGACACGAACCGGGCGAGCACTCCGGCGCGGTCGTGGCGGCGGCTCAGCAGATCGGTCATCGCCTGGGCGGTGTGCGAGGCCTCATCGACGGTCGGGGTGTAGGCGTACCCCTTTCCCACCGACTCACGTGAGACCAGCCCCTTGCGGTACATCCGGGTCAGCGTCGACATCACGGTGGTGTACGCCAGCCGGTCGTCGAACTCCAGCTGAACCCCGGCAGGGGTCATCGGCCGTCCGCTCGTCCACAGCACGGCCAGCACCTCGTCTTCGAGCATGCCGGGCTGACGCCGAGCGGCAGCGCCGCCGGAGGATGGTTTCGCAGGGGGCTCAACGCTCATTCCATCGAGTGTACTCACGATGTAGTACTACCGTAATAGTCGCCCGCTGGCCGGACCGCGGCCCCCCGAATCACACTCGACTGTTGATTAGGCTTACCTTATCTACGACTCGAGTAGTTGATCGAGGCCCACGTCGTCGTCCTCCAGGGAACCCCCCATGTCTGCTGAGAAAATCGCCCTACTGGGAGCCATCGCCGGGTTCACGATCTACCTTGGCCTGCCCATCGGCCGGTTGCGCTCCCCCATGCCCCGGCTCCGCGCGATGCTCAACGCGATCGCCGCGGGCATCCTGATCTTCCTCCTGTGGGACGTCCTCGCCCACGCCTGGGAACCCATCGACGGGGCGCTGGCCGAACACCACTACGGCCCGGCGGCGGGCAACGGCATCGTGCTCGCGATCGGCTTCGGCGCCGGGCTCATCGGCCTGGTGTACTTCGACCGCTGGGTCGCCCGCCGTGCCCGCCCCCGCACCGGATCCGGGCCCGGCACCACGACCGCCGCCGAACTCGGCGGCGACCGGCCGGCCACCGGTCCGCGCGGCCAGGCCGCCCAGCTGGCGATGCTGATCGCCGTCGGCATCGGGCTGCACAACTTCGCCGAAGGACTGGCCATCGGCAACTCCGCCGCCAAGGGCGAACTCGGCCTCGCGGTGCTCCTGGTCATCGGCTTCGGCACCCACAACGCCACCGAGGGATTCGGCATCGTCGCCCCGATGGCCGGCACCGGGAACCGCCCCTCCTGGGGCTACCTCGCCCTGCTCGGCCTGATCGGCGGCGGCCCCACCTTCGCCGGCACGCTGCTGGGCCAGCACCTGGTCAACGACACGCTGTCCATCGCCTTCCTCGCCCTGGCCGCCGGCTCCATCCTGTACGTCGTCATCGAACTCCTGGCCGTCGGCCGCAAACTCGCCCTCAAGCAGATCACCACCTGGGGGATCTTCCTGGGCGTGGCCGCCGGCTTCGTCACCGACGCCATCGTCACCGCGGCCGGCGCGTGATCCACCCGGGAGCGGGCCGTGACCGCCGGCCCGCTCCCCCAGCCTGAGCCGTACGTGCCGTAGCGACGGCGGGCCAAGGCGCCCTCCCGCCCATGCGACGAGGACCCCGAACAGCAGCCCGGCCACGACGTCGTGCGGATAGTGGACGCCGATGTAGACGCGGGACACCGCGATCACCGCCGCGTTCACCGCCGCCACGACGCCGAGCCTGCGGTCGAGCGCCCACACCGCCATGGCAGCGGCGCCCGCAAGGACCGCATGGTTGCTCGGGAACGCGTAGTCGCCCAGCGGCGGGCAGGTGACCACGATGTGCCCGACCGAGGGCAGCGTCCGGCACGGACGCTGCTCGCCGATCGCGAGCTTGAGCAGGGAACTGAGGGCGAACGCCACCACCATCGCCCCTGGTACCCACATCGCCCGCCACACGGACCCGGTCCGCCGGTAACCGGCCACGCCCAGGACGACGAAGAGCAGCAGACCGTAATCACTCCACCGGTTCGCCGCTCCGTTGAGCCAGGCGGTGTGGCGTGCCAGCGCGACCATGTCGCGGTAGGCGCCGGTATCGATCCCCGCATGCACCAGGACTCGTGCCTCCTATGTCGACAACCGTCTACTATTGCGATCGTACTAACGCGGTCGTACTACTTGGATCCTCGGCTGCGGTCGTGAACGGCTGAGCTAGGAAATCGAGGCAATGCAGCACTTCATCGCCACCTACGGCTATCTGGCCGTCTTCGTCCTGATGGCGGCCGAGTCCGCCTGCATACCGGTGCCGTCCGAGCTGATCATGTTGTTCGGCGGTGCTCTCGCCTCGGGTGCGATCAAGGGCGCCCACCCCGACCTCACTCTGGTGATCGTCGCCGGCACGGTGGGCAACGTGGCCGGTAGTTATGTCGCGTGGATCGTGGGCCGGTACGCCGGTCAGGCGACGCTCCACCGATGGGGCAGGTACGTCTGGCTGAGGGATGAGGACATCGACCGCGCCACGCGGTGGTTCGAGCGCTACGGAGCGGCGGCCGTGTTCTTCGGCCGCATGCTGCCGGTGGTGCGCACCTTCATCTCACTGCCGGCAGGCATCGCCAACATGAGGCCCGTACGCTTCGGTCTCTACACGCTCGCCGGGTGCATCCCGTGGACGGCCGCCCTCGGAATCGCCGGGTACGCCGTCGGCCGTAACTGGCAGCGCATCGCCGACGACTTCCACGGCCCGACCTACGTCGTCGCCGGAATCGTCGCGGTGGCCGTCCTCGTCGGCGTGGTCGTCTTCGTCCGGCGGCGCCGCCGGGAGCAGGCGGAACCGGTCAGATGATCCGGCGCCGCACCAACACGGCGAACGTGCAGGCGGCGGGGAGCAGCGGAACCCAGACGGTGATCATCCGGTAGCCGAGCACCGCGCCGACCGCCACCGCGGAGGTGGCACCCGCGGCGGCCAGCCCCGCGACCAGCGCCACATCGAGCCCGCCGATCGCGCCGGGCGACGGGATGAGGGCCGCCAGTGCGGACACGCCCAGATAGATCAGGATGATCGTCCCGATCGGGATGGACACCCTGAGGCTGCGCACCACCGAGAACAAGATGAGCGCGTGGAGGAACGGCAGGACCAGTGAGCCCAGCCACAGCGCCGCTCCCCGGCCCGGATGCCTCAGGACCGCCTTCAGCTCCTTCATCTCCCGCGCCAGCTTCGTCATCGCCGACCTGGCGCGCGTGACGCGGCGTGCCAGCCATCGTCTCGCCGGCCTCACCGTCACGAGAAAAACGGCCAGCGCCCCCAGCGCGCCGATCACGAGCGCCGCGCCCGTACCGGCGTGCGGCAGCGGCCCGGCCGGTCGCGGGACACGGCCATGCACCCGGCCCAGCGTGGACGGAGCGATCGCGAGGGCGCCCGCCAGCAGCGCCAGGTGGGTGATGCCGGTGGCCAGGGAGTTCAGGCCCACCGCGCCCACCGCGGCGCCGCGGCTGATCCCGTGCCGTTGCAGGAAACGCACGTTGACCGCGATGGCGCCCGAACCGGCGGGCAGCAGGTGGTTGGCGAAGGACGCGGCGAACTGCACCGCGAACAGCCGCCCGAGCGGGGGACGCACCGGCACCGAGCCGAGGAGCGACACCGTGCCGGCGATCCACATCACCCCGGTGGCGAGTACGGCCGGCACCAGCCACTCCGCGTCGGCGCCGGCCAGACTGTCCCCGCCTGCGTCAACGGTCGCGCGGTGCGCGATCCCCAGCACGACGACGGCCACAGCGACACCGGCACCCAGCAGCCACGTGAACACCGACGATCGGGCCATCGCGGTCTCCGGCGCCGCACCGTCGATGGTCGCGGATTCGCTCGAGCATTCCGTCAAACCAGCCCCGATCTTCACCCGCACTAACCGCGCCATTACCTACCCAGTAGTACTATCGCAAACATACTAGCGCGGTAGTAGATGTCATCCGGGAAGGTCGTCGGGCGATGGTGAACCCTCAGCAATCGGCTGCGTCGCCCGCCGACCGGATGAGCGTTTCCCCAGCCGGCGGGAGCCGGATGGCCTGGCCGCGACGGCGATACCCACGCCAGGTGATGGTCCTGGGAGCCGTCGCCGTCTGCTACGGCCTGGTCCAGTACGTCGTGACCCGGCGCGTGCCGCTCGGGTGGGATGAGACCGTCTACGTCAGTCAGGTCACCCGGGGCGTGCCGGCCGCCGTCTTCTCGGCGCCGCGAGCTCGGGGCATCGTGCTGCTGGTGGCGCCGGCGTCGCTGATCACCGGTTCGGTGGCCGCGATCCGGGCGTACCTGAGCGTGCTGTCGGCGGCCGGTCTCGCTCTGGCGTACTGGCCGTGGTTGAAAGTCCGTGGCGGCGTGGTCGTGCCGCTGGCCGCGGGACTGTTCGCGGCCCAGTGGCTGAGCATCTTCTACGGCAACGAGGCCATGCCCAACCCCTATGTCGCGTTCGGTGCCGTCGCCGCGACCGGCTGGTTCCTGCGCATGGTCGCCGAACCCGGCAGGTGGGGACCGCGCGCCGGGCTCGCCGCGGCGGTCACCGTCACCACGCTGATGCGCCCCTTCGACGCGTTCTGGATCGTCCTGTCTCTGGTGGCCGCTGCCATCGTCAAGCGGCGCTGGGCACCGGTCGTGACCGCGGGGATAGGCGTGGTCGCCGGAGGAGCGGAATGGATCGTCGAGGCGTACGTGTCCTACGGAGGCCCGCTCGTCCGGCTCCACGCGGCCGGTGCCGACAACGAGACCGGTCTGCACCTCAGTCTCGGTGCCCATCTCCGCGCTCTGGACGGACCGCTGCTCTGCCGCCCGCCGGCGAGCTGCGGAAGCTATCCGTGGTCGGACGTGCTGTGGTTCGCGGCGATCCCTGTGCTGGCGATCGCCGGCCTGGTCCTCTTGCGGCGTGAACGCTCCCGTCATCTCCGTGCCGCCGTCATGGCGGCGACGGTCGCCGCCACGACCGCCGCCTCCTACTTCGTGATCGTCGGCTATGCCGCGCCCCGCTTCCTGATGGCGGCCTACGCGCTCGCCGCGCTCCCGGTGGCCGAAGGCATCACCGCGCTGTGCCGCCATGCGCCGGGGCGGCTTCGCGTCGCCGCCGTGGTGCTCGCCGTGGGCGGCGTCGCGGCCTACGCCGGCGTGCAGGTCCAGACGCTCAGCCGCCTGGTGCCGTACGAGCACCGGGTCCGAACCGCCGACGTCCAGGCCGCCGGCCAGCTCAAACGCCTCGGCATCACCGCACCGTGCCTGCTGTACGGACGCGATGCCGTTCAGATCGCCTACTACGTGCGCTGCTCCTCATTCGGCATCATGGCGCACTGGGGCGGTGCCCAGGTCCCCACCAGCATCAGGACCGCGTTGGCCGCCGGGCGGCAGGTCGCCGTCACCGCCCGGACGAAGAAGCCGCCGGCGGCGTTCCTGCGCACCTGGCAGCGTCGACCGCTCCCCGGCGTCACCGCCACCGGCCACTGGTACGTCTACCTGCCCCCGCACGCGCCATGACACTCGAAGGGGAACACGTGACGTCGCGTCAGCGATGGTTGACCAGGCTCGCCGACGAGGCACAGACCCGCGGTCTGCGGTGCACGCTGACGGGACCGGACGGTGCCCTGCTGCATGTCTCCAGCCCGGCCAGCGGCCACGGCACGATGGTCTTCGCCATGCCGTCCTCGCCGGGCGGCTGGTCCTACCTGTGGAGCGGTGGGGGTTCCGCCAGCGCCAGCGATCCCTCGCGGGCCGCCGACCTGCTCGCGGCCTCCCTCGATCGCTGACCGGCACCCGCGTACGGCGGCTGGTGGCGCTTCGGGTCAGCCGGCGCCTCGGCGGATGTCGGGGTCCTCCGCGTCGAGCCGGCGGCTCACCGCCCGCCGTGTGTCCGTGCCGATCTTGCCCTTGCGGTACAGCCCGCGCAGCTTCTCCCGCTGGGCCCGGACGATCTCGCGCCGGACCATGGCGGCGTCGGTGAGGCCCTCTTCCTCCGGCTCGTCGTCGAGCGCGGCGCGGACCCGTTCGAGGCGGTCCTCGTACAGTTGCCGGAAGGTCCTGGCGGTACGGTCGTCGACCTTTCCGCTCTCGGCGAGCTCGTCGATCCGGGCGAGGGCCGTCTCGATGATCGATCTGCGGGTCCGCATCTGCTCGAGCCGGGCCCGGTCCGTCTCCCCCATACCGAACCGGCGGAGTACGGCGGGCAGCGTCGTGGCCTGCCCGACCAGCGTCACGAACACGATGGCGGCCGCCAGGAAGATGACCTCGCCCCGGCCCGTGAGCGGAACGCCGTGCACGCTCACGGGCAGGGACAGCACCATGGCCAGTGAGATGGCGCCGCGCATACCGCTCCATCCGATGACGATCCGCTCACGCCACGGCATGTCATCGAAGTCCAGGTGCCGGCCCGGGAGGTAGCGGGCGAGCGGGAACACGAAAAGTGCCCACAGGAGGCGCAGGATCACGATGACGGCCGCGACGACCAGCACCGCGAAGATCACCCGTGACCAGGTATGGCCGGCGACCTGGCGGATGATGCCACGGACCTGCAGGCCCAGCAGCACGAACAGCGCCGACTCGAGCAGGAAGACCAGGGTCCGCCAGAACAGCTGCCCCGGCACACGCGTCGCCGGCTGCAGCATCCCCTGACCGCGGGTGCCGACGTAGAACCCGGCCGTTACCGTGGCCAGGACACCGGAGAACCCGAAGTGCTCGGCCGGAACGTACGCCAGATAGGGCGTGAGCAAGGACACGATCAGCTGACTTCGGGGATCGCGGATCCGGCGCCGGACACGGGTCAGGGCGAAGCCCAGGACGAGGCCGTACGCCACGCCGCCGCCCACGACTTCGGCGATCCTCAGGAAGACGTGGCCGGAGGTGTAGTGGGTCGTGAACGCCTCGATCGCCAGCCCGAAGGCGGTGAGCGCGACGCCGTCGTTGATGAGGCTCTCGCCCTCGATGATGGTCACGATCCGCGGCGGGGCATTGAGCCGGTGCAGGATCGAGGTGGCCGACACCGCGTCCGTCGGGGCCACGGCGGCACCGAAGGCGATGGCGACCGCCCAGGTCAGACCGGGCATGACCCAGTGGGCCGCCGCCGCGGCGGCGAACGTCATCACCAACGTGAGCCCGATGGCGAGCGTGATGATGGGTACCGCGTCGGCCCTCGCCTCCCGCGGCGCCGTGAAGAACGCCGCGTAGTAGACGAGCGGTGGCACGAACCCGAACAGCACGACCTGCGGCGGCAGATGCGTCTCCGGCATGCCGGGCAGGAATCCCGCCGCCGCTCCCAGCAGGACGAGCAGGATCGTCTCGGGCACGCCGAGCCGCCCGGCCAGGGCACGCGAGAGCACCATCACGACCGTGACGGCCAGCCCGAGGACGAAGAGCGATGACGGCCCCATGATGCCGGTCTTCCCGCAAAACGGCTGGTCCAGCGTCCTACGCGGACCGTGACGCTAGTAGTACTGGGCGAACAGGTCGACCGTCGGCCACGTGGTGATCGCGTTCGCCACGCTGTGCAGTGGCGCGCTGATGGCGTTGTAGTCGTAGGCCAGCCCTGACGGGTCATCGCGCTGGTCGAACAGCACGGCCCAGGTGATCCCGTCGTAGCGGCGGGTCACGATGGTGGCGGTGCCGGGCAGGCTGCCGTCGTGCCAGGTGTTCCTGCCGCCGGTGACGTCCCGCACCATCCAGCCGAAGCCGTAGT